>NZ_JBYNSB010000061.1:0-336648 GCF_057785455.1 Mesobacillus sp. | reverse complement strand
GGCCATTTTACCCCGCAGGAGCAAAGCGACGAGGAGGCTCACCGCACGCCCCAAGAAAAATTTGCTCTTGAAAAAGCCGGCAATTGGGCTTTTTCATAATTTTTCAGAGGAAAGCGAAGCGCCTGGAACGGAAATCAACAGACTTGTTAAGCAGAGCCAATTGTTTGCTATCTTCCTAATTTTGTATGCTTGATTATTAAAATGAACGGGTAACGTTTATATTAAAACTTTACAGGCAAGCAAAATATCCAGAGTCATACTTAATTAAATCCTGTAATTGCGGGTATACCACTAAAGAATTAATAAATCAGTTAACTAGTTGCTTACTATAATTCAGGGAGGAAACAGCATGCAATGGAAAGGCAGAAGGGCGAGCAGTAATGTTGAAGACAGGAGAGGCATGGGCGGGGGCGGCCTGATGATGGGCGGCGGCCTGGGCGGTATCATCCTCCTCGTGATCATGACATTCCTTGGCGGAGGTGACCTTGGGGATGTAGTCAATAATATGGGCGGTCAGGGACAATCGCCAGCACCATATCAGGAAACGAAGCAAGAAGAGGAGCTGGCTCAATTTGTTTCTGTTGTTTTAGCAGATACAGAAGAAGTGTGGTCAGAGGTTTTTAAAGAAGAAGGGATGGTCTACACAGAACCGACTCTTGTCTTGTATTCAGGAAGTGTACAGTCAGCCTGTGGCGTTGCGGGATCACAGGTAGGCCCGTTCTATTGTCCGGGAGACCAAAAGCTATATATTGATTTGAGCTTCTATGATGAGCTGCAAAGGAAATTCCAGGCGCCAGGCGATTTTGCGATGGCATATGTTGTTGCCCATGAAGTAGGACACCATGTCCAGACTTTATTAGGTACTTCAGATAAGCTTAATTCAATGCGAGGAAAACTCGATAAGACAGAATTCAATAAATACCAGGTCCGATTTGAGCTTCAGGCTGACTATTTAGCCGGAGTATGGGCGCATCATGCACAGGGGATGGGAGTAGTCGAGGAAGGCGATCTTGAGGAAGCATTGAATGCAGCAAGTGCTGTTGGCGATGATACCATCCAGAAACGCACACAGGGCTATGTCGTGCCAGAAAGCTTTACGCACGGAACCTCTGAACAAAGGAAAAGCTGGTTCTATAAAGGGTACGAAGCTGGAAACCTGAAAGAGGGAGATACGTTTAACACGCGAGGATTTTAGGTACAGTTAACCATGGGCCTTTTTAGTCCAGGCCATCGGCATTTCTTTAAAAAATGGATGGTCAGGTCCAAAGAGCATGACCTTGGACGTAACTTAGAGGAAAAAATGTTCAGCCACAGCTGGACAAGTTAACCCAGGTTATTGAAAGGAGCAGATGCTACATGGGAACTCAAGTAAGATCATTTTTTCTGAACGATGCAGGTGACATTCCGAACAATGCTGATTTGCCAGTCATTGTTTATGAAGGAGTCTTTGCTGACAATCTGAATATGGAAACCCAGTTTAAGCAGCATAACTGGACTGGCACATGGAGTGGAGATGTGTATGATTACCATCATTATCATACCAATACACATGAGGTGTTAGGAGTTAAGTCCGGGCAGGCGACCGTGCTGATTGGCGGGGACAGCGGCGAGCGGCTCGAGCTAAAAGCAGGCGATGTAGTAGTTCTCCCAGCAGGCACTGGACATAAGAAAATTGAAAGCAGTGCAGACTTTGCTGTTGTCGGAGCTTATCCCGATGGAAGCAAGCCGGACTTGAAAGAAAAAGACCCTGGCGCACGGGCACAGGCAAAAGCGCAAATCAAAAATGTACCGGTGCCACAGACTGACCCTGTATATGGTGACAGCGGACCGCTGCTCGAAAAATGGGTAAAGTAAAGCTCAGATAGAATAGCAGGCTGATATGGATACACAATCCATGTCGCCTGTTTTTTTTTGGACTGGACTGCAGAAATAACATCCACCAAAAATAAAATAGTTTTTAAAAATACCTATATGGGTATATAATGATAGTGAAAAGGATTCAAATTCTATGATGCTTTGGGCAAACTAAGTGGCTGTATGGAAGAAAAGAGCGAAAGAAGGGAAGGAAATGGCGGATAAGAAACTGGTTTATTTTGTTTCATTAAGCTCAAATGTTCCTTATGTCCTGAAAGATGCGCTGAAAAAGGCGGAGGAAGGCAGTGAGATTTCCATCTTTTTTGATCTTGATGGTGCCCGCGTGCTGGATAAACGCTATCTAAAAATCATGGAACGAACTCATAACATGGATTTAGCCAGAATGATGAGAAAACTCATGGAAATGGGCATCAAGTTCTTTGGCTGCCAGATGAATGTCCTGATCGCGGATGGGCTGGAACTGGTGGAAGGTGCGCAGTTAGCAGGAGTGGCGACATTTTTGGATACAGCCTATGATGCTGATGCAGTGTTAAGCTATTAAGGGGGGCTATACTGATGGCAAACAAAAAAGTTGTAGTAATGGCGCTTCATGATGAACTTGAGTCAGCATATCCGCCATTGAATATTGCGGTTGGTGCAGCTTCATCCGGTGCAGATGTGATCCTCGCCTTCGCGCGGAAAGGCGTCCATATCCTTGATAAAAGATATGTATCAGTTCCATCAGAGGACCTGGAGTATTTATCTAACGCCATAAATGATTTCGGTGTATCGTCTGTCCATGAGCTGCTGGATATAGCTGTGGAAATGGGTGTCCAGCTCTACGCTGTCGATCTGGATATAAAAGATACGTTCGAATTTTTGCACCCAGCAGAGCAGGTTCCGATCAAATGGGTCCTTAATGAAGCTGCATCTGCGGATTTGTTTATGCATTTTTAAATGTTGATGATAATGAAACAAAAAGCCTGAAGACATCTATGATTTTCATAGAGTTTGTCTCCAGGCTTAAACAGTGGCTTTCCCACTCTGTGTAAGAAATGAATGTTTCATCCTATCTGTTTCGACAGGTCATTTTTGCATGTGACCTTGTTCTTGCCATGTTCCTTGGACTGCAGGAGCAGCTGGTCTGCGTAAATATAGCCTTTTTCCATTGAAGTATAAGGGTTGACCGTGAAGAAATACAGTCCAAATGAAGAGGTGACCGATATGGAATGCATATCGGATTTGTATTCTACCTCTACTGAGCTGGCTTCAATCCCCTGGCGGATCTGTTCCACTAAATCAATGGTCTCCCCAAACGTCCGATTCCTGAAAATAAGCGTGAATTCTTCACCGCCGCTGCGGAATAGGTAATCCCCCTCAGCCAGATACGAATTTAAGGTCAGGGCAAAATGCTGGATGACCTTGTCCCCGACAGCGTGATTATAGGAGTCATTGATCCGCTTGAATTTATCAATATCTGTCACGACAATGGCGATGCGTTCACCAGATTGATTGAGTTCCGCCATTTTCAAATCCATGTAAGCGCGGTTTGGAATTCCTGTCAGGAAGTCTGTATAGGCCATTTGCTCGAATTTGTCCCGCTCGATCCGATCCTGGATGCTTTGCGATTTCGAATGGAATGAACGGCTGACAAGGTAATTCAGGATAAATAAACCGAACATCATCTCCCACTGCTGTTCCTGAAGGAATAACAGCAGAAAGCCGTTAGTGAATGCTGTTTTTCCCAGATCAAGGATATTATTGCTTTCCCTGAAAAATTGGAGAGCTTCTTTAACACTCTTTATTTCACCAGAAATATAAAAAGCAGCCGACAAGAAGGTGTAAGAAATAACCATTGTCAATACTGCGAGGATGCTCATTAAAATCCAGAACCCAAAAGGTATGCCTTCAAATATAGGATAGGCGAGTTTATATAAATAGTATCCAGTCGAGTAAATCAGGACATGGGCGCCGATATTGTAAAAGGTATCCCAAAATTCCTCTTCATCTGCTGTTTTTGATTGCTTTCTCATCACGAAAACAGAAACACGGTAAATAGCCTCAAAAATGAACAAGCCTAAAGGACCTGCAAAAATACCGAACGACAGGCTGTAGCTGATCCCGTAATCAAATTTGATTGTCCCATTTTTCGCCGTAATCCTGAGATGGTTATAAAGAATGGAGAACAGCCAATAAATCGATAATGCAATCAGGAACGTGTTTTGTTCCGTAAAAAAGGTACCTAAACCAAAAGCCACGGCAATAGATGCGAAAAACAGTACAAAATTATAAATCCTAGCTTCCAGCATAGGCATAATTACCCCTTTCCCAATCCCTACCATATAATATTATCCTAAGTATATTACTAGTTGCAAAATAAATTTTTTGATTTATTTAAATTTTTGTGCCATTTGATTTGTCTGCTGCGTATCATAAATGTCTAGAATGGGTGTAAGGAAGGAAAGAAAATTTTTTCGGGTAAGGAAATATTGCATTTAAAGGAAAAAGATATAAGAATGTCGAATAATATAATAAATATATTCATAATTTTAAATTAATTATTTTTAATATAAAAAGACAGAGAGGGGTCGTATATGGATCTATTGTTAGGAATAACTGTTGTCTTTTTGTTGCTTGTGCTGGCCGGCGTGATTCTATATTCTCAACGGAAAAATAAACTGAATCAGCTTCCAGCCAATAATCCAAAGTCCTTCCTGGAAAGCGGCATGAGAGAAGATGGGAAAAAACTAGTGGCAGTCATAGGCGGAGACCTCGTCCATGGTAATATCAGCTACAATTTTGTTGAAGATGCAGCAAGACGGAAGGGCTGCCTTGATTATCAATTCATCAATGATGGAGTCAATGGGAGCACATCATTTGATGTCCTGGAGCGGCTTGATGATGTGATTGCGTGCAACCCTGATTTCGCTGTCATTTTGGTTGGGATGAATGATGCATCCTTCAAAATTGCACCGGATATTGCCAGGCGAAAACAGAATGGCCAGGGATATTCGGAAAAACCATCCATATTGGCTTATGAGAGGAATTTGGCAGAGATTGTGAGCAGGCTGAAAACAGAAACAGGTGCAAAAATCGCTTTGCTTTCTCTTCCTGTCGCAGGTGAAAATTTATTTTCCAAGGCCAATAAGGAGATTGACCAATACAACGAGGTCATCAAAAAACTTGCTGAAATGAGCAATGTCTCCTATTTGCCATTCAATGAAAAACTGAAGGCATTCCTCAAAGGCAAAGGGAATACGAGAGGGCGCTCCTTGCCAAACAGCTCAAAGCTGTACGAACAGGCAGTCATCCAGCATTTTGTGTTTGGACATAGCCTTGACCGGATTGCTCATCGAAATGGCTTTTTATTGCTGACAGATGGCATGCATTTGAACAGTACTGCGGGAATGATGGCCGCGCACCAGATTGAGCTGTTTTTGAAAAAGAACGAGCTTAAGGCAATTCAATAGAAAAGGATACTGGCAGCTGCGCAGTATCCTTTTTGCATTATGCCTGGACTTCGCTTATGAATGCATGGGTATTGCCTTCTGGGTCCTTGAAGAAAGTCATCCACGTTTCAGTCTGTCCGATTTTCGCGACGACATGCGGTTCATCCAGGAAGGTGATGTCAGCAGCCAGCTCTTCATATTTCCCCTTTATATCTTTCACTTGAAAATAAATGACGGAGCTTGCGTTTCCATATTCCTCTTTTTCCGGGAGGCTTAGGAGAAGCCTGACTCCATTGCAATCGAAAAAAGCCATTGAATCCGTGTTGAACAATAACGGAAGTCCTAATTGATCCTTATAAAAGGAAATAGCTCTTTCGATATCCTTCACTGGGACTCCAATTTGGCCGATTTTTTGTATTGAATTCATGTCATCCTCCTAAAAATAATTTTTTGCCAGAAAGGTACTAATATCCGCTTTGATCTTTTTCACATATTCATCAGAGGGAAAATGTCCCATTCGATAGCTTTTAAATTCCAGTTGATCACCGAAAAGTCCTGCTGCTTTTTGGGAAATGTTTTTTTCCGGAAAAAATACATCTTCCGTTCCTGAAATAATTAACGTCGGAGCGTTATAGCCCGCCAATTCCGTTGCTGTCGTCAGCTTTGGCATATCCTGCTCTAGGACCGTATGCCTGAAAATGCTGCCGATGATATTTTCGTCGATAGTAGACATGCTGTTGTTGGACATGATATTAGCGATTTGCCTTAAGCTTTTTGCAGATCCGTTCATTTTATAAAACAGAAGCGGAAGAAGGATTTGCTTCACCATATTAAGCTTCGAGCCTAAACTGATCCCAGCCGGAGCCACAAGTACGGCGCAGTCTATTTTTTCAGGCTGATAGGCTGCAAGTCTTAAAAGAATGCCAGCTCCATAGGATGGCCCAATGAACGCGCATTTTTCAATCCCGTAGTGGGTCATCAAATCTTCAATCTACTCTGCAAAACTATGGTCGGAGGCGGAAATCCTGGTTTCATCACTGTACCCGGGATGGCCGATGGTGTCCGGAGCATAAACCTTGTAATCTTTTAACAGGCCCTTGAACCATGATAAGGTCACTGGATTGATGCAATTGCCGCCCTGAAAAATGAAAACCGGCCTGCCATCCGCTTTTCCCATTTTCAATACATGCGTATTTCCGTACCTGGTTTGGACATACTCCCGGTCAATCGGCAAGTCAAAAAGAGTAAGATAATGTTCATATTGATCCAGAATTTCTTTTTTGCCAGCACTAGATTTATATATTGTTTTCATTGGATCACTGCTCCTGGATATAAATGCAACTCGTTCTGATATAGTAATACTTTATGACTAGATGAATCTCCTTTAATTTTTTCTCCTTGGCTGATGTGTATAATAGCAATGAATGTAATTTATAGGAGGCGCCACATGCTGAAGTTGGACATACCAGGGAGAAAAGAGCTTGAAATACAACATCTAATCTTGGACTTTAACGGGACCATCGCCTTGGACGGAGTTTTGGTACCGGGTGTAACGGAGAGGATTGAGGTGCTTAGTCAGAGTCTGGAGATTCACGTTATTACCGCGGACACCAATGGAAGTGTCACAGGCCAGTGCAGCAGCTTGCCGGTTTCAATTAAAATCCTTGAAACCGGAAACCATACGGAGGAAAAGGGAGAGTTTGCCGAAGCTCTGGGTAATGCTGTCTGTATCGGGAATGGGGCTAACGATGAAGCAATGTTCGAAGCATCTGAACTTGCGATAGCCGTGGTTGGAAGCGAAGGCTGTATGACTCAAACTCTCTTGAAAAGCGATCTTATCGTCCAAAATATCAACGATGCTTTCGATTTATTGCTAAAACCTAACCGGTTGATCGCGACATTGCGGAAATAGAAGGATTTTTCAGAAACAAGAAAAAGACGCACCCTGCCGAGGTGGGTCTTTTTGCGTTACTGCTTGTCTAAAATACTTTTTCGCACAGTCCATAGAAAAATATATAATAGTGCTACACACCACTTTTTCCATTATTAAGAAAATCTTAAGATTTATCCTCGGTGAATGTTAAGGTTCACTGTCTAGAATAATCACTATCAAAGCATGTCTTTGTCTGAAAGGGGGGTATTGGAGTGGAGCAATACAATGTGCTAGTGGTCGACGATGAAAAAGAAATACGCGACGCGATCGAAATTTATTTGAAGAATGAAGGAATCACGGTCATCAAGGCGGCAGACGGGATTGAAGCAATCGAAAAGCTGAATGAGCAGCCGGTCCATCTCATCATACTGGATGTGATGATGCCACGCCAGGATGGGATTACGACAACGTTCCGGATTCGGGAGGATAAAAACATCCCGATCATTATCCTGAGCGCCAAGAGTGAAGATACGGACAAAATCCTTGGGCTGCAGGTCGGAGCGGATGATTATGTGACGAAGCCGTTCAATCCGCTTGAACTGATTGCCAGGGTAAAATCGCAGCTCAGACGATATGTGACGCTTGGTACATATGAAGGGAAGACGAAGCTGCTCGATCTGAATGGGCTGACACTCGATCAATCATCAAAAGAGGTCACTGCCCACGGCGAGCCCGTGAAGCTGACGCCAATTGAGTACAAGATCTTCGAGCTGCTGATGACGAATGCCGGCAGAGTGTTTTCCATCAACGATATCTATGAACGCGTCTGGAAGGAACCGAGCTACAATGCCGAAAATACTGTAGCCGTCCATATCCGGAAAATCCGTGAAAAAATAGAAATCGATCCGAAGAATCCGAGATTTTTGAAGGTGGTGTGGGGCATTGGGTATAAAATCGAAAAGTAAGTATGGAATCGTCATCTGGCTGCTTCTGGCAGCATTCGGACTTAGCGGACTGTTCTCAGCCTTGACGAATGGCAGCCAGTTTTTACAGGGTGATTACTTCGAATCAGAAGAATACAGCTCCCAGATGAATCGTTTTGTCAGTTTGCTGCAAGTCTTTGAACTTAATAGCATGACTAAAGAAGAAATGAAAAAGCAAATTACTGTTTCAGATGCAGAAATAGAAGAGCATCGGACGCGATATGGGAATCTTGGCGACCAGATTTCCAATATCGGCATGCAGTATGATCAGCAAATCCAGGATGCAAAGGACAGCGGTAATAAAGCGGTTGAAACAGCCCTTACGAAGGAAAGGGATTCGAAAATTGCCGATATAACCGAAAACTTCAACAATGATGAACATGTACGCGCCAAAGTTGTGAAGGAAAAAGAAAAGCGCATTGATGAATTTTACCAGGAGCTGGAGCAGTATCGACAGCAATTCCGGAATTACGAGCGTGCATATAAATATTACTTGAAGAACGATGATACGGGAAAGGTTTTCACCAACCTGAATATTAAAGATGGAGATTCTGTTTCGGACTACTTGAACAGTAAAGAAATGTACTATGTTCAGGATTACAGTGAGATCCAGGATTTTAATGGCTACACAGGAAACTATGAGGGGCTCGTGTCTTACAATGAGGTCGCAGATACAATTCTTATGAATCAGGATCGTAATTTTACAGGAAAGATTGGGCTATCTAAAGCTGCTCCGGCAAACCTTCAGGCCATCCAGGACTACCGGTATTTCCAGAAGCGCCAGGTGCTTTTCATCGGCTTTATGATTGCCAGTATGGGCGCGCTGATTGCTGCGTATGTGATTGCGAGGCGTAAACCAGCCGTTGTGTTTGGCTCATTTGAAAATTTCAGGCCGTTATACGCCAAAGTTCCACTGGATATAAGAGCAGGCATCCTGCTGGCAACGGGCGGTTTCCTATTGCTGTCAATGACCTTGGTCAGTGAGCAGTTTGTCTATTATCATTCTGACGTATTCTCTTCGCTGATAGAGCTGATTTTCAGCCTGGCATTTGGAGCAGCATTGCTCGGCTTTGGCTTGATGCAGCTGAAATCAATCGCTGATTACCGTAATGATGAACAGCAGCTTAGGGATGATTTTAAGAAAAGCCTTGTTTTTAAAGCATATCAGGCGATACTGGATGCCTTCCTGATCAGGAGTATCGGTATTCAGCTGATCGTGCTGCTCGCATTTGTATTTGGGCTTGGCATGATTGCAGCCGCTGTTTTGGTTGAACCAGGTTTCATTGTCATTTTTGGCCTTGCTTTCATTTTCATTGGGCTGCCGCTTCTTATCATCATCATGAAAAAGGCTGGCCAATTTAACAGGATCATGCTGAATACCGAAGAGCTTGCAGCCGGTAATATGGGCACAGACCTTGCTGTAAAAGGAAAATCGGTTTTCGCCAAACATGCAGCAAACATCAATACATTGCGGAACGCTGTGAAGGTCTCACACAGGGAACAGGTGAAAAGCGAGCGGCTGAAGACCGAACTGATCACCAATGTCAGCCATGATCTCAGGACACCGCTGACATCGATCATCACTTATACAGAACTGTTGAAGACACCGGATCTGGCGCCAGAAGACCGTGATTCCTATATCGAAATCCTTGACCGGAAATCAAAGCGCCTTAAGGTCTTGATCGATGATTTATTCGAGGCGACCAAGATGGCAAGCGGCAACATCGAACTTAAGAAGGATAAGGTCGACATCATCCAGCTCCTGCAGCAGGCATTGGCCGAGCACAATGAAGCGCTGAGCCAATCATCGCTCCAGCTGCGCCTGACACAGCCGGACCACCCTGTATATGCATTCGTCGATGGCCAGAAACTGTGGCGAGTGTTTGATAACCTGATCGGAAACATCCTCAAGTACTCACTTGAGAATACTAGAGTCTATATTTCGGTAAAAGCAGAGCTCGACCAGGTTGTGCTGACGTTTAAAAATGTGACCAAATATGAACTCGGCGAGGATTTGGATGAATTGTTCGAGCGCTTCAAACGTGGTGACCAGTCCCGCCATACTGATGGCTCCGGCCTCGGTTTGGCAATCGCCAAATCGATCGTGGATTTGCACGAAGGCTCACTCGACATCGAAGTCGATGGCGATTTGTTCAAGGTGACCGTTATTTTGGATAGGATAAGTTGATATTTTCGATCCCTTGCACATATGCAGGGGGTTTTTTATGGAGCAGCATGGGTTGTGAGATGTTACGGGCTGAAACGGAGAGGATTTTGGCGTTATCTGAAATATATTAGTGAATAATGGTTGGATATTAGCAAAATCACAAAAAAATTTGCGGAAGCAGCCTTGTTTTTTGCAAAAACTAATATTCAGGTACCAAAGGATCAGCGAAATTGCACCGTAGAGGTCAAATTATCAAATAGAGACAGCGTAAATCGTCCAGAATCAGGTGCGTGAAAATTATATCGACGAAAATGCCCCAGATATCGACGGAAAAACAAATATATCGACGAAAACGCCACCGATATCGACGAAAAAAAGAATATATCGACGAAATTCACCAACTTATCGACGAATTGGAAATTATCGAGGAAAATTTCCAGCCCTCAGCATCTTCAACTCCAAAAAAATATATCATGACTCCTGTAAAGACAAGTGTTACTATAAAGTAGTTCAAGCAAGTTAATGTTAAAATTATCAAATTTAGGGAAACTACTTGTATCGTTGAATTGTAGCAGGAGGATTATATGAAAAAAACTCAGGAAATTTCAAAGAAAAAGCTGCTGGGGATTTCAGGTCTGGGCTGGATGTTCGATGCGATGGATGTTGGGATTCTTTCCTTCATCATCGCAGCATTGAAGGTGGACTGGGATCTGTCTGTCCAGGAAATGGGCTGGATTGGCAGCGTGAATTCAATCGGCATGGCTGCCGGTGCGCTGATTTTCGGTTTGCTTGCTGACAGGATTGGCCGGAAGAATGTCTTTATCATTACATTGTTGCTATTCTCGGTCGGAAGCGGGGTTTCCGCGATGGCTACGACCCTGTGGTTCTTTTTGCTGATGCGTTTCTTCATTGGGATGGGGCTCGGAGGGGAGCTGCCCGTGGCCTCGACGCTTGTTTCAGAAAGTGTGCCTGCTGAAAAGCGCGGGCGTGTGGTCGTCCTTCTGGAGAGCTTCTGGGCAGGGGGCTGGCTGATTGCGGCATTGATCTCCTATTTCGTCATTCCAAAGTACGGCTGGCAAATGGCCTTGATTTTGAGTGCGCTGCCAGCACTTTATGCTTTGTATCTACGTGTCAACCTGCCGGATTCGCCGCGCTTCCTTGCGGTCAAGAAGAAGGAGCGGCTGACTGTCAAGGAAAGCATTGCCGAAGTCTGGTCGAGGGAACATGTAAAGAAAACGGCGATGCTCTGGATTCTTTGGTTCAGCGTCGTATTTTCCTATTACGGCATGTTCCTCTGGCTGCCGAGTGTCATGGTCATGAAGGGTTTCACGCTGATCAAGAGCTTCCAGTATGTGCTGATCATGACGCTGGCGCAGCTGCCGGGTTATTTTACCGCCGCGTGGCTTATTGAAAAAGCGGGCCGGAAATTTGTCCTGATTGTCTATCTCATTGGAACAGCACTCAGCGCGTATTTCTTCGGCACTGCGGACACGCTGGCATTGCTGATTACGGCAGGAGTCCTGTTGTCCTTCTTTAATCTGGGGGCATGGGGGGCGCTTTATGCCTACACACCAGAACAATATCCAACAACGATTCGCGGCTCAGGTGCCGGTATGGCTGCATCGTTCGGCCGGATTGGCGGAATCCTTGGGCCTTTGATGGTGCCTTACCTATCCGCCCAAGGCCTTTCCATTACTGCCATCTTTACGATTTTCTGCGTATCGATTCTTATCGGTGCAGTCGCCGTCTGGCTTTGGGGCACTGAAACGAAGCAGACGGAATTGGCTTAGAGCACTCTATCCAAAACATAAAAAAGTTCGCCTGGGATATCCAGGCGAATCAGTTTGTAGACAAAAGGGGTTCGGAATGGTCTCATTCCGAACCCCTTTTTGGATTTTATCGGATTTTTCAAAGGAAACAGACTCCCTTTGCTATACTTTTAGGCCATTTCTGGACTTCTCCATGTCCAGTTGGCCATCTTCTTCAAATTCAAGGCAGCGAAAGTAAGCATCGCCTGCATCGACAATTTTTTAAGTCCCCTCAGGGTTGTCCAACGCATGCCATGCTTTTCTTTTGCATCTGCGAATACACGCTCAATGGTTTCCTTGCGCTTCGCATAGATTTGTTTTACTTCTGGTTTGTGCCTTAAGTGATCTGCCTCTTCCACATACTCTTGCCAGATATGGCGTGTTACCACCTTTTGGTGGTCTTTGCTTTCTGTGCATTGCGCTAAAAACGGGCAAGTGACACAGATTTGTTTAGGGGATTTATATTCACGATATCCCTCTTTCGTTGTGGTCGAATACTTCAGGACCTCACCCGCAGGACACAAGTAACAGTCGTAGAATTCGTCATATACATATTCATATTTACGGAAGAATCCGTCCTTCGTTCGTGGTCGGGTATATGGCAAAGCCGGGACCATTTCGTTTTCCATTAGAAACTTCGTAATAGCTGGAGTTTTATAGGCTGCGTCGGCCGCGACGGCATTAGGCTTTCCAACTTTCTCTATCACTTGTTCTACCAGTGGCTCAAGGATCAGGCTGTCATGCGTATTGCCAGGTGTCACAATTGTCCCTAGGACAAATCCATTACGGTCTGATGCCGCATGAAAGGAATAGGCAAACTGTTTTGTCCGTTCATCTTTGACGTAGTATCCACTCTCAGGATCGGTTGTGCTTTCCTTGATTTCCTTCGTTTCCTCCTTCTCGAACTTATCGGGAGGAAAAGGTTTTTTCCCGTGATCTTCTCGATCCTGATTGATCTCTTCCTGGAGTTTCTCTTGATACGCCCGTGTTTCCTTTCGCACCACTTTCTTCTCGAATTTATGCTTATTCGCACTTGCTTTTACATGGGTTGAATCAATAAAGACATGTTCAGCACTAATAAGTTTCTTATCCGCTGCGGTCTTAAGAATTCGATAGAAAATCTGTTCAAACAAATCGGTGTCTTTAAAACGGCGTTCGTAATTCTTCCCGAAGGTGGAGAAATGGGGAACTTTATCATGGAATCCATACCCCAAAAACCAGCGGTAGGCCATGTTGGTTTCTACTTCGGCAATAGTCTGGCGCATGGAACGGATGCCAAAGGTATATTGAATGAAACTTAGCTTAATAAGAATTACAGGGTCAATGCTTGGGCGACCTACTTCGGAATACACATCCTTCACCAGTTCATAGATGAAAGAAAAATCAAGGGCTGCTTCCATCTTACGGACTAAATGGTCCTGAGGAACCAGCTGGTCTAAAGCGACCATCTCTATTTGGTCTCGTTGGATTGGATTGTTTTTCGAAAGCATCTTCATCACCTCAAGCGTTATATGTATCTATTTTAAAAGAGACTTATGGTTAGTTCCACACTAAGTTGAAGAATCCTGTTGATTGGAGTGGAAGGCGCGTAGACTCCTGCGGGATCAGACGGACAGGTGAGACCCCGCAGGCGCCAGCGGCGACGAGGAGGCTCAGCGCCGGCCCCGCGGAAAGCGAAGCGCCTGGAACGGAAATCAACAGCCCCATTCCAGCACAAACCAAAAAAACTGTAGACAAGCTCGATTTCCATCGAGTTTGTCTACAGTCTGGTTCGCCTGGGATATCCAGGCGAATTTTTTTGGCTTAATTTAAGCTTTCACATGCTTGAACACATTAACAGCAAACAAAATGCCGCCGAGTACAACGACCAGCGATCCGACAACTGCCAGAACCGTGAATCCGCCGTTATTTGTGAGCATGACTAATGAAATCCCGCCCTGCATCACCGGCACGCCGAGATTATGCAGCCAGAAGTGGATCTTCGCCAGTTTGCTGCTGCCTGCTGCCGGAAATAAATGATAGATGGTTCCGAACAGGGCCATCGATACCCAGCCAAGCAGGTTTAAGTGGGCATGCACTGAGGACAGTGAGAAATTATGCGTGATCCCCATAATAATACCTAGAATAATAGCAATAACAAAATAAACTGCCGCAATCTTAAAAAATCTGATGCTCAATGTTTTTCCTCCTTTCTTTATAGTTCTTTTAGATTATATAAGAATTCTGAAAAAATATAACATTTTTACCATAAAAATAGTGCTTATTCTGGTAAAAAAACTTGGAAGCTGGAGAACAGGACTATTCTCCTGGAATGCAATAGTAGAATAATGATAAGTTCAGGATGACACAAAAATATCATCTTTGGATTTATCAATTTTACGGAAATTCATGATATAATAGTGCAAACGTTTGTACAACTTTTTAAAGGGTGATAAATGCGATGAAAAGATTATTTGGAATCGATAGCTGGAAAATCATCGAAACTGAACTGCATAAAGAAGATTTCCGTCTTGCTGAAAGCATCATGAGCCTTGGAAACGGCCATATGGGCATGCGTGGAAACTTTGAAGAAACCTATTCTGGAGATTTCCACCGCGGCTCATATATAGCGGGTGTATGGTTCCCGGACAAGACTCGTGTTGGCTGGTGGAAGAACGGCTACCCGCATTATTTTGGAAAGGTAATCAACTCTACAAATTTTATTGGCATAAAAGTGTTTGTTGATGGCGAAGAGCTTGATCTTCATAAAGCAGATGTGAAGGAATACTACCGCGAGCTTGATATGCAGCATGGTGTCTTGACAAGGAAATTCACTGTCATCCAAAACGGCAAGGAAACAGAAGTGGAAGCGGTCAGATTCCTATCGGTTGCTGAACAAGAGCTTGCTGCGATCCGTTATTCAGTGACTGCCAAAAACTATAATGGAAACGTTACCTTTGTTCCTTATCTGGATGGCGACGTACGCAATGAGGACTCCAATTATGATGAGGACTTCTGGTATGAAGTGAGCAGGGATGCTGCAGAACAAAAAGGCAGCCTTGTCATGAAGACGAAGGACAACCCATTCGGTACGCCAACCTTCCAGGTAGGCACAACTATGCAAACGATTGTCGAAGGTGAGACTGTAAGTGTATCTGTAAATGAAAAAGAAGAATATGTGGAAAATGTGATTGAAGTGAAGGCAGATCAGGGTAAAACTGTAACCCTTTACAAATATGTCGCAGTGACAACTGACCGGGATTATGAGGCAGAAGAGCTTATTGCGAAGGGGCAGGAAGTCCTTGCACGCTCTGTTGAAAAAGGGTTTGAACAGCTTCTTGATGAGCACAGAAATGGCTGGCTGAGCCGCTGGGAAATCGCCGATGTTGAAATATCTGGCGACGACTCTGCACAGCAGGGAATCCGTTTCAACCTATTCCAGTTATTCTCGACTTATTATGGCGAAGATTCTCGTCTCAATATCGGTCCAAAAGGATTTACAGGTGAAAAATACGGCGGCGCTACTTACTGGGATACAGAGGCTTACGCCATTCCGCTATACCTTTCAACTGCTGAATCAGAGGTTGCCCGCAACCTGCTGATCTACCGCCACAACCAGCTGGATGGTGCCTACCACAATGCGAAGCAGCAGGGACTGAAGGGTGCACTGTATCCAATGGTTACTTTTACAGGCGTCGAGTGCCACAATGAGTGGGAAATCACGTTTGAAGAAATCCACCGTAACGGCGCAATTGCCTATGCGATCTATAACTATGTGAACTACACTGGAGATAAGAATTATCTGCATGAATATGGAATCGATGTGCTTGCCGGGATTTCCCGCTTCTGGGCAGACCGAGTGCATTTCAGCAAGGCAAAGAACGTCTATATGATTCACGGTGTGACAGGTCCTAACGAGTACGAAAACAATGTGAACAACAACTGGTACACAAACCGTATTGCTGTATGGACGCTCCGCTATACGCTGGAAGTGATTGATTTCTTGAAGCAAAACGGCCATGAAGACCGTCTTGCGGGCCTTGAATTCTCTGATGAAGAGCTTGCGAAGTGGCAGGACATCATCGACAGAATGTACTTCCCGTACGATGAAGAAAGAGAAGTATTCGTTCAGCACGATACATTCCTTGATAAAGATCTGAAGACAGTCGATGAGCTGGCAGCGGAAGACCGCCCGATCAACCAGAACTGGTCATGGGATAAAATCCTTCGCAGCTGCTTCATCAAGCAGGCGGATGTGCTGCAGGGCTTATACTTCTTCAACCATGAGTTCACACAAGAAGAGAAACGTCGCAACTTCGAATTCTATGAGCCAATGACGGTCCATGAGTCTTCCTTGTCTCCAAGTATCCACGCTGTACTTGCAGCAGAGCTTGGCATGGAGGAGAAGGCATACGAAATGTACAACCGCACGGCGCGCCTTGACCTTGATAACTATAACAACGATACAGAAGACGGCCTGCACATCACGAGCATGACTGGTGCATGGCTCGGAATCGTCCAGGGCTTTGCCGGCATGCGCACAGCAGAGGGCACATTGTCGTTTGCGCCATTCATTCCGCAGGCCTGGAACCAATACAGCTTCAACATCATTTACCGCGGCCACTACATCAAGGTCGAAGTAAACCAGGAAAACGTCGTTCTTTCCCAGCAGGGACCAGAGCTTGCTATGAACCTATATGGTGAGAGCGTTACGATCCCTGAAGATGGCGAGCTTTCTGTAAAATTAAAATAAATACTCTGTTATAGTCTATGTTGAGATTTTAAACACTGTTGATTGTAGTGGAAGGCGCGAAGACTCCTCCGAAAATGCTACCGCATTTCCATCGTGCGTGGGCAACTTCGAAGAAGCCAATTCAAAGTCCTGCGGGCGCAGCTGGACAGATGAGACCCCGGTAGAAATGGCCCAAGAAGAAGGGCCATTTTACCCCGCAGGAGCAAAGCGACGAGGAGGCTCACCGCACGCCCCAAGAAGAATTTGCCCTTGAAAAAGCCGGCAGTTGGGCTTTTTCATAATTCTTCAGAGGAAAGCGAAGCGCCTGGAACGAAAATCAACAGACATGTTTAGCAGAGACATGAAAATAATATCAAGAAGATCTTCGGGTACCCGAAGGTCTTTCTAATGAAAAGGGGTTAAACGATGACAAGACCGCTTAAAGCCTTCATTTTTGATCTTGATGGTGTCATTACCGATACAGCTGAATACCACTTTTTAGCGTGGAAGGCACTTGCAGAGGATTTGGGCATTACCTTTACGCGTGAGGACAACGAGGAGCTTAAGGGTGTATCCCGCATGGATTCTCTTGAAAAAATCCTTGCGATTGGCGGCAGGGAGAATGATTTTTCCGCAGAAGAAAAGGATGCCCTTGCAGATAAGAAGAATGACCATTATTTAACCTTGATCCAGAACATCACTCCAGAGGATCTGCTGCCTGCAATCAAGGAATTGATTAATGCTATTAAGGCAAACGGGCTGAAGCTTGGCCTCGCGTCCGCAAGCAAAAATGCGTTCACGGTCATGGAGTCGCTTGGCATGAAAGAGGAGTTCGATATCATTGTGGATGCGAAGACAGTAGCGAACGGCAAGCCTCATCCGGAGGTATTCCTTCGTGCGGCAGAGATGCTTGGAGTAGAGCCGGAAGCATGCATCGGCGTTGAAGATGCGGCAGCAGGCGTCCAGGCAATCAAAGCTGCTGGCATGTACGCTGTCGCAGTAGGACCGAGGGAAAGCTTTGAGAACGCTGACCTTGTATACGCAAGCACAGCTGAGCTTTCATTTGAACAAATCGTGAAAGAATATAATGCATAATGGTTCTGGCCAGATAAAGGTCGTTTTTTGAAGTTAAAAAATTAATATAGCTTTTCACGATAGTAATTTGAACTCAACGAAAAATGCTTGGAGCATGCTCCAAGCATTTTTTTTAAGATAAGCGGCCGTTTAACACCCGGCACCAATTTGCCAATGAATTTAAATATTTTTATCTCGCTGTTGGAAATACTCTTTGTACCATTTCGCTAAATTCATCGTACAAGCCACGAATCGGCTCTCCATTTTGGATTTTATTACCGTAATCGCTCATGCGGTCAACAAAATCAGGGTTGCTTGAAACATAGACATTATCAATGCTTTTATCAGTGGATTTAACCTTATCAGAAATTTTATCCTCAAGGTCTTTTCTAACATTGCCTGTTTGGTCATCGTTTAAAACAACCGCAACATAAGCTGTGCTGTCTGTAACAATCACATGTGCTCTTTTTACTTCATTTAGATCCTCAATCTTGTTTTTAACGTCATCGTGAACTCGCATTTGCACATCATTATTGTCATTGTTATCAAGGTTATCATTAAGAATTCTTGCGCCTCTGGAAGTGTTATCATCATAATTTTGTGTCTTCACATTGTTGTTATCGCTCACATCATCTCTGGCTCCATTGTTCATCGCACAGCCCGTGCTTAAAGCGATTGTTAACAAGACGAATGATAAATTTTTAATAACCTTCATGTTTTTCACTCCTTAAATTTACTTCAATTTTAGAGTTGCCAAACAATCGGTTATTATTCGCATTGTGAAATGAGTTAGAGCACTGACAATTATTCATCTTTAATAGAATCAAAACCGTGCTCTTTAAAGGTGGCTTTATTTTAATACTTTGTTGCTATTCTATATGCTTTTTAAATCTCCTTTTAAATGGTTTTTAAAGAAGGCTTTGCAATAAAAGGCTGTTGATTTCCGTTCCAGGCGCTTCGCTTTCCTCTGAAGAATTATGAAAAAGCCCAACTGCCGGCTTTTTCAAGGGCAAATTCTTCTTGGGGAGTGCGGTGAGCCTCCTCGTCGCTTTGCTCCTGCGGGGTAAAATGGCCCTTCTTCTTGGGCCATTTCTACCGGGGTCTCACCTGTCCCGCTTCATCCCGAAGGAGTCTGCGCGCCTGGAACGAAGAGCAACAGGATCTTAATTCAAAAATGGTGAAAGCAACAATCTTTTGCGAAAACAGCCTTAAAAATAAAAGCAACAGTTCAATTCATATGTGAATTGGACTGCTAATCGGCGTGCTAATTCATTTTGCGACGATACTAAACTGATGCTAAGTTTTTTCCCATTTATTCTTGGTCAACTAATGCTGCCTTTACTTCCTCATAAAATCGCGCAGGTTCGTCAACATTCAGGACAATCCGTGATACCTTCCGTTTCAATCCATACATTAACTGCAGCTCCTGTGGCTCATGAAGAAGGATTTCAAAGGTCGGTTTTTCCGGCATGAAATCAGCAGCACGGGCATCATAGAGGTCTTTTAGCTCCTTGCTGCTGAATTTTTCCGGTCCGTCATAATACTTAATCTCTTTAATCTGGCTTAACGGAAGGTGCATGCTCTTTGAAAAGCCTGTCTGCAGGAGCAAATGGTCTTCTGTCAGCAAATAAGGGCTCAGGCGGGTTGCCTGGATTTCAGCAATGAAGTACAAGATTCCGTAAACGTTGAGGAACAGCAATACATACGCCACGACTTCATTCCAGCCATGCAGGAAATAGTGGAGCCCGATCGATTCAATCGCAACAGCGTGGATCAGCATAAGATTTACTGCCACCGAGCTTGTTTTATGATGATAGGTAAAAGCCTGCCCATGCTCAATGTGGACTTTCTTTTTCCATGAAAAAAGAGCGTAATGGAACAATGAAAACTCCGTCGCGAAAACCAACGCTGGCTTATTGCCTGGCAAATGCTTTTCAATCGCTGTTTTAACATTGAACAGAAAGTAGGAACTTTGCCTGCTTAAGCTTCTGTATTCCGTTAAAAGCTTAGGCAGCCTGATAAGGATTGTATAGGCGATATAAAGCTCGAGCAGCAGGAAGGCGCCTTCCGACACTATCAGCAAATAGGGAAGGAAGGAGTACTCTGCTAAATGCTGCTTTGGGACAATGAAGTAGGCCGCAGCGAAACCTGCCAGGATGACAATGCCCATATACTTAAGTGAGTATCGTTTGCGGATGATCATGAAGTACGTCAACAGAGGCAAGATGATGAGCAAGTCCAGCAATGAACCGAGGACAGCACCATCAGGGACTGGGCCGAACATCGAGGTTCGGTAAAGTGTATAGTTGGCCAGCAGAATCAGAGAGGCTAAAAACATAAAAAGCAGGAACTTTGGTTTCCTTATAACGCCATTTGTCATAATTATCCACCTCAATTACATTATAACGAATTTAATAGTGCAAAAGTAGTATTTATACGTAATGAATTATATTAGTTTTGTTTGTGAATTCGGTGCAGGAAATACAGAACAAGCCACCGCAATTGTACTGAATACCCAAAACACATAATATTTCGGATTACAAAACAGTAATAAGGGAAATATGCTATTATATTTCTTTTTTCGAAGGACGGTGTGACTATATGTACGATTGCCTAATTGTCGGCGGCGGGATTGCAGGGCTTCAGGCTGCAATCCAGCTGGGCCGGTATAATCATAAAACCATGGTGCTGGATTCAGGAGATGGCCGGTCAGCCATCTGCCATAGCTATCACAATATTCTTGGATACCCGGATGGGATCAGCGGTGCTGAATTAAGGGAAACAGGCCGCAAACAGGCGGAGAGATATGGTGTTGAATTTGTGATTGGCAAGGCCGCAAATGCCAGGAAAACGGCCGATGGTTTTGAAATCGAGGCAGACAGCGGCCAAACTTACAAGACTAGGAGATTGCTGCTGGCAACCGGGATAATGGACAGGATCCCGCCATTTCCGGAATTGATGCCGACTCTTGGTATCAGTGTATATGTCTGTCCGGATTGCGATGGGTTTGAAGTGAAGGATAAAACAACGATCGTGATGGGTGCAGGGAATGTCGGCGCGAACATGGCCCTGACGCTAAGTTATTTTTCCAATAAAATTACCTATGTAAACCATGAAGATACAGAAGTTGACGACGAAAAAATGGCTGAGTTAAAGGGAAAAGGCATTAAATATGCTAAAGGGCCGATTGAAAGAGTGTTAGCGGATGGACCTGACTTTAAAGGAGTAGTGCTGTCAAATGGAGAAGAGCTGACGGCAGAGCGGGGCTTCATCGCCTTTGGAGGCAACGAGGTGAAGTCCCAGCTGGCACAGCAGCTTGGGGTTGAACTGCATAAAAACAAACATGTGCTGGTAGATCCGCGGACAAAAATGACCAATGTGGAGCATGTCTGGGCCGCAGGTGATGTCGTTGCGCACTCTGAGCAAGTCACCATTGCAATGGGAGACGGGATGCAGGCCAGCATCTGGATTCATAAGACGCTTTTACCGGAGGGCAAGGGCTGACGATTGGGGATAATCCAAATTGAAATCAATGTATTCCTCGTTGAAGAGGATGTATTCCCTTTTGTTCGCAATTTCCCCCATTTGAATCAATATATTCCCCGTTGGACAAAACGAAAGCCGCCACTCATACCTGAATGGCGGCTTTATTCTATTCAAGGTCTATTTTTGCCAGCGGCAGCTCAGCAGGACCATCAGTGACATCACCTTTATAAGAGAAGCGTGAGCCGTGGCACGGGCAGTCCCATGTGCGATCGCCATTATTCCATTTCAGCTCGCAGCCCATATGGGTACAGGTAGTATCGACGACATGCAGCTGGCCGCTTTCATCGCGATAGGCACCGACCCGTTTGCCGTTCACCGTAATTGCAGCGCCTTCATCGTTGCCGAGGCTTTCAGGTTCTGTTGATGGCTTTTCGAGCTTGCCCTTGATTAGTTCCTTTGCGACAGTGACATTATCGGTGACGAAGGTCGCTATATCAGGCTCAGCATGGAATCTTTGCGGTGAAAATACATCCGTGTACGGGTTATCCTTTTTCAGGACAAGGTCTGACATGAGAATACCGGCATTGATGCCGTTTGTCATGCCCCATTTGCGATAGCCTGTTGCCACAAAAATATTTTCAGTGCTCGAGGAGTACTTGCCCACAAACGGGATTTTATCCAGTGTGGTCGGATCCTGTGCTGACCAGCGGTATGGGATTTCTTTGATTCCGAACGTCTGTGATGCAAAAGCCTCGAGTGCTTCGTAATACTGGTGGGTATTCTCTTCCTGGCCGGTAATATGGCTGTCGCCCCCAAACAGCACGAGACGCTCACCATTGTAATCTGTGTAGCGCAGCGAACGGGTTGGCGTTTCGGCATTGATATACATGCCGCCCGGAAACTCTTTTTCCGTCTTGACTGCGAGCACATAGGACCGGTTGACCTGCATCCGTGAAAAATAAAAGCCTTTTAAGTCATAAAACGGGAAGTGTGAGCTGATAATCATTTGGCTGCAGCGGACCTTATGCCCGTCCCGGACAGTCACGACTGGTTCGGAGCCTTCCTCCATATCGACAGCGGTGGTATTTTCGAAAATCTGGCCGCCCATTTCGGTAAAACGCTCAACGAGATGCTTCAAGAACTTCAACGGATGGAATTGGACCTGGTTGCGCATGACGACCGCGGCCATCGCTTCGACAGGGATCGGCACGCTGGAGACATACTCGCTGCCGAATACGCCAAGCTTTTCATAGGCTTTGAATTCTTTAAGCAATTTTTCCATTTCCTTATCGGAATTCGTATAAAGATAGGCATCCTCCTCTTTGAAGTCACAGTCGACCTGCTGGTCCTTCACGAGGTTTTTCACGAACTGCATCGCATCATAGTTTGCCTGATAATAAAGGCGGGCTTTGTCTTCGCCAAAATGGCTGATCAGCTCATCATAAATCATGCCATGCTGGGCGGTTACCTTTGCAGTTGTATGGCCAGTTGTTCCATTTAAAATGCTGCCGGCCTCAATCACCGCTACCTTGGCGCCTGCTTTTGCGAGCTGATAGGCAGAGGTCAAACCGGTGATACCGGCGCCAACTATAGCTACATCCACCTTCAGGTCCTCCTGCAGCTTAGGGAATGAAGGGAGCTCGACAGATGTGCGCCAGTATGGTTCAGGAAAGCGCGGCAGCCTTGAAGTATTATCGTTCATCGGAAATCCTCCTTAAAATTGTTCATACTAACTAATTTTTCCTATTCCTCAAAAATCATGCTTGTTTCCTTTACCCAGCGAATATCTTTGATAGACAAGTTTTTTCCAAATTGAGCGGAACAAAGAGGGATATGGGCCGGTCATGATAGAATGGATAGATAAAATGATTCCTCAGGATAATCAGGAGGACGATATGGAAATCACAATTGTGGGTGCGGGGTATGTTGGCCTTGTCACCGGGGTTTGCTTTGCGGAAGTTGGATACAATGTCACTTGTTTAGATAAGGATGAAGAAAAAATTAAGGGACTTGCAGCAGGCAAGTGCCCGATTTATGAGCCGGGGCTTGAGGAGCTGCTGCAGAAAAATCTGGAGGCAGGGAGAGTTTCTTTTACCACAGACGTCAAAACAGCGTACCAAAATGCCGAGGTGATCTTCATGGCTGTTGGGACACCTGAAGGCGCAGATGGATCGGCCAATCTCGATTATCTCGAAACGGCGGCAGCGGACGCAGGCACCTGTTTAAACCAGGATGCGGTCATCGTCATTAAAAGCACTGTACCGGTTGGGACAAATGAAAGGGTTGCCGGGATATTAAGAAAACGGCTCCAGCCTGGATTGAAGGTGGATGTCGTCTCGAATCCGGAGTTTCTTCGCGAGGGGTCGGGCATCCTCGATACCTTCCATGCGGACCGCATCGTCATCGGTGCGGATGACTGCGAGGCAGGCGGCAGGGTTGCGAGTATTTATGACCCTTTTGGTGTACCAGTCCTGCAGACGGATTCCCGCAGTGCGGAGCTCATCAAGTATGCATCGAACGCATTTCTGGCGACAAAAATCAGTTTTATCAATGAAATCGCCAATTTGTGTGAACTAACCGGCGCCAATATTGAAGATGTCGCCAGGGGAATGGGCATGGACCAGCGCATTGGCAGCCAGTTCCTGAAGGCCGGAATCGGTTACGGCGGTTCCTGTTTTCCCAAGGATACAAAAGCGCTCGAGAAGCTGTCCGAGGCTTCACAGTATGATTTCAAGATTTTGAAGGCAGCAATGGAGGTAAACAGCAGCCAAAAACAGCAGCTGCTTGTGAGGGCTAAGGAGCTCCTGGGTTCCTTGCAGGGAAAGCGCGCTGCAGTTCTGGGCCTGGCCTTCAAGCCGCATACGGATGATATCAGGGAAGCAGCGGCAATTGGGCTGATAGCACAGCTTCTAGAAGACGGTGCGGATGTATCGGTCTATGATCCAGCAGCTATGAAAAACACAGAAGAAATCTTCGGCACCAGGCTCTATTATGCAGCAGATATCGATGGTGCCATCAAAGGTGCCGATGTCGTGTTCATCATGACAGAATGGCCGCAAATCACAGACTATGAACTGAAGAACTTCCATTTGTACATGCGGGAACCGATTGTTTTTGACGGCAGGAATTGCTTCAGCCGCGAGGAGGCTGAAAAAGCTGGCATCACCTATCTTTCCATTGGCAGGAAGCCTGTGATCCCTGCTTCGGATTCTGAGACTCTTGGGATCGGGAAGGATTGAACACATCAGCAAATTTAAGGTAAAATTATCCTAAGTACCTTCAGTTTAGGAGGAAGCAGGATGGCCAAGGTTAAAACGAATGCAATGAGAATTCTCGATACACAAAAAATCCCTTACGAAATCCATACCTATGATTCAAATGATGGAAAAATAGACGGAGTCGCTGTTGCCGGTAAGATTGGCAAGGACCCTGCACAGGTGTACAAGACACTTGTTGCCGTGGGCGCGAGCAAAAATCTCTATGTTTTTGTCATTCCGGTTGAATCCGAGCTTGATTTGAAAAAGGCGGCAAGGGAAGCTGGCGAAAAAAATATCGAGATGCTGCCGGTAAAGGATATCCAAAAGTTCACTGGCTATATCCGTGGCGGCTGCTCACCTGTCGGCATGAAAAAGAACTACCCAACGTTTTTGGATTCAAGCGCCGAGGCTCTGGATTCCATCATTGTCAGCGCCGGTAAGATCGGGTTCCAGGTCGAGCTGGTGCCGAAAGATCTTCTGGGAGCGGCAAATGGCAAGCTTGCTCAATTGGCGAAATGAGAAAACCACAGCCCCGGGGGTTGTGGTTTTTCGCGTAATATCATAATCTCTTGGCAGCGGATTTACTTTCCTATTCAACCCTATCTGAACAGATAGATTCTACAGGTAAGTAACATGAATCAGAAAACACATTTATAGCTTTCCTTCAAATCTATTGCCGGTCAGCCGCATTGATTTTAATGTCCAGGCTGGCTATTTGAGACTGGTATAGTTCCTCATAACTTTTAGAAGTATCATAGGCTAGTTCTTTTTCAGAGGCGTTCGGTTTTTCCTTGGCGACATCAGCCTTCAGGATTTCATAGATTTGCTGTGTGAGCAATTTTTCCGTGAAAAAACTGTTCAGGCGATTGTTATATGCATCTTCGGGAAAACCCGCCACTAGCGTTTCAGCGGCTTTATTTTTCCCGACCTTGGCTGTGAACTCCCTGACCGCCTCTGCAACTTCATTTCCTTCCGCTTTCAATCCCTTTTCCCTTGCGAGCAGGTACATCGAGTGCTGCTCAATCATTTTTGATAGATTGACATTGAAATTATCGTGGTATTTCAGCTGTTCATCCCAATAGGCAAGCTTATCTGTGAGGTCATCACCCTTAAGGGCCTGTTCATCCTGCTGGCGGTTCAGTTCAATATCAACCTTGTTCATCAGCTGGCAGAATTGCAGGTCCTCATAGGACAGCACCTTGCCATCGATTGTGACAACTTTATCATCTGCAGTAAAACCATCGTCAGCAGTCTCAGCAGGAGATTCCTGTTCTGCCGCTGCCGACTTGTTTTCCTGGACTGGCTGTTTTTCATCCTGCTGGCAGCCGTTAAGAAAAAGGCCGGTCAGCAGCATGGCAATAATCATCTTTTTCATGATTGCATCAATCCTTTTCCACTTCGAATGTCAGGACATGTTCGAAGCCGGATTCGCCTTCGATATTGGCAAGCCATTCACCTGCCATCGGCAGTTCGGCGTCAGCTTCATAGATTCCATTGCCTTTATCCTCAAAAGATAGCTCGATCGAACCATGGTCCATTTTGGCCATCTCAAGATATGCGGTGAATTCGAGTCCTTCAGCTGGCTTTCCATCCTTTAAAATCTCAATGACAACCGGATAGCTTTCGCCAGCCTTGTATTTGGGTGCCTGTTTCAGCGTGAATTCATAATCAGAGCCTGAGCTGCAGCCGGTTATCAGCAGCATCAGCAGCATAATGCCTGCGATCAATCTTTTCATTTCAAACCCGCTCCTTTTAAATGTTCTTCCAGGAATTCAGCGACCGTGTACTTGGTCATCTGGCCGTTTTCTAAAAATGCGACATGCGTACAGATCTGTTTGATCTCATCCATGTGGTGGGAGGCCATGAAGATTGTTTTCCCAGTCAGGGACTTGAGGATCTGGAGGATTTCCTCACGTCCAAGCGGGTCAAGGCCGCTCGTAGGTTCATCGAGAATCAGGATGTCAGTGTCGTAGTAAAGCATGACGCAAAGGCCGAGGCGCTGGAGCATGCCTTTAGAATAACCCTTTACCTGGTTGTGGCGGTCCTCCCAGAGTGACACAAGCTTTAATTTTTCCTCGATCTTCTTCTCGTCTACCTCACTCGACCCAAGCGATGCAAAGAAACGCATATTTTCTTCGCCTGTAAGATGAGGGTAGAGGTGAAACTTCTCCGGAAGGTAGGAAACGATTTTTTTCCAGTCTCCTTTTTTATTAGAAAACCCTCCGAGAGTGATCGCTCCCTTTTTTACTGGCTGAAGGCCAAGAATCGAGCGAATCAGTGTTGATTTCCCGGCGCCATTCCGGCCGACCAGAGCGCAATATTCATTTTTTTCGATGGTGAGATTGATATCCTTCAGCACTTGTTTGTTTTTATAAGATTGAGATAAACCTTTGATTTCAATCATGATTTTTCCCCCTTGCTGCGGAACAGGATGGAAAGCTCGAAGAACAGGATCATCCAGAAGGCCAGGTCAATCACAAGGAATTTCCAAGGGGCCATCCAGATCATTTTTTCCATCAGCCTCGACATATTGTTCAGCGAGAACAAGCCGAGGGAGGTTTCCAGGTAAAAGCGCATCGTGTGCAGCGGATCCAGGAAATAAAGCCAGGAAAACAGTTCGACATTTTCATAGGAAACAGATGGAATGTATTGGATGAAGGCCAGGTCAATCAGGAAAACGAACAGGAACCAGGTAAAAATCGCTGCGCCGATCAGCTGCATCTTTGTATTGGCGATATTGCCAAGGAACAGGCCGAGCTGGTTAAAAATAAGCAGCAAGACGACAACGGTTGCCACGAAATAAAGGAAGCTGCCGAGCTGAAAATGCAGGAACCATTTCATTGCAATCGCAAGCACAAAATACCAGCTAACGAAGGCCCCGATAACGACTGATTGGATTGCAATGCTCTTTTTCAGCATCAGGCTGCGGTTCGATTCCTTTTTCGTCAGCAGGATCATCGATGTTTTCAGTTCTTTTTCCTGGAAGATTGAAAAAGAAGAGATGAACAGCGCAAAGATCGGTACAAGGTAAATATTCATATCGTAAAGCGAGAGAAGAAAGGCATCGAATCCCAGTTCATCTGGAAAAGAACGTGCTTCCGCCAGAAGAAACAGGGATGTTAGGATGACCATCGCAAGCCCAAGCCAGAGGCCTTTCCCGCGTGACTGTTCAAGCCATTCCTTCCAAATGTAGTTCATGATAAACGACTCCTTCTCTTGAATAGAACCCAGCCCAGGATCAAAACCACCGGAACAGCAATCATGATGAACAATGGGCTGCTGCTGGACGATTGGTTTTCCTTGATCAGCGGGAATTCATCCACGACCATGACCTTCTGGGTGCTCAGGACTTCATTGATTTTTTCATAGATTTTAATTGCAGGGCTCTTTAAAAACAGGTAGGCCAGTTCATTTTCTTCGACCAGCTTATATAGTGATGATTTATATTCAACAGGAGAGTCACCGATCTGGTTTTGGTCCAGATCAAGCACAGCAAGATCTGTTCCCCAGTAGTTTCCAATCCCGTTCTGATTCCATTGGTTATAGGATTCTGCGCCGATTGTCAGCACATTTGCGACATTCTGCTTAAATTGATTTCTGGTGAACACCTGTGATGTCGAGGTAGTCCACAGCTCGATGCCGATTTCATTGTGGAAAAACTTGTTTCCTTCAATCCGGTTCTGCGTTGATTGCTCAAGGTAGATTCCGCGCTGGTTCAGGTAGAATTCATTATCCAATACGGTGTTGCTGCTGCTCGTCTGGATGATCAGGCCGAAGGAGCGGGACCCTTGATTAAAGGAAAACTGGTTTTCTTTCAGTGTGATTCCCTGGGAGTGCATGATCGCGGCACCGCCCGTATTTTTGTTAAAACGGTTTTTGTAAAAGAAATTATTATTTGAATACATATAGTGCAGCCCATAGCGGGTCTCGCTTACCAGATTGTTGCGTATTTCGTTCTCATCCGCATACTCTACATAAATTCCGTCGCGGGTGTTCGCGATGGTGCAGTCTTCAATGACATTATTGGAGGTGCGGACAAGCTGGATGCCATTGCCCTGGCTGCCAAGTTTTCCAGTTCCCTGGCCGGTGACTTTGACATCTTTGACTAGATTGTGTTTTGAACTATTAATATAAAGTCCATGGTAAACATCGTGGATAACTAGTTTAATAAACTGGTTATGGTCACCCTTCGTGCGGATCCCCGAATATTCCTCATCGGAGCTCCTGTTCAGGCTGCCATGTTCGATCGTTAAGTTTTTCAATGTTACATTTGATGCTTTGACCAATACGACATTTCCGTTGCCATCGCCCCGGAGGACTGTTCCTTTTTTGCCGATGATTGTAATCGGCTTCGTTATTTCGATATTGCCGTCATATTGCTTTCCTTCAAGCTGTAGTTCGCCGTTAATTGGAGTTTCATCAATCAGCTGCTGCAGGGATACATCTGCCGAGACAGGCAGGGTGGATAAGATCCAGACGCCTATCCCAACAAATAAAATCAATAGCCTGTTCATCGCTTTCTCTCCAGCCACAACGGCAGAACAGTCAGCAAGAAGGCTGCGGCAAGCAGGAATGAACCAGTCGTAAAATAGCTGTGCGTGACAAAGTTGGCGAGGATATTCTCTCCAAGAATCGGCGGGACAAACGGATCAAGCTCAATTGGTGCCTTCGGATCCAGTTCAGTGCCAAATTTGGTCAGCCAGCGCTTCATATCATAAATTCCAAGTGCGCCGCCAACTGCCAAAAGGCCGGCTGGAATGTAAAGCAGCCCTTTTCTCCTTACTAGCGCAACGATGATGAACAGTAAGGCGACAGCAATGATCAGACCGGGCAAATATTTCAGCTCCGGAAAGCTTTCATTGCTGAAGGGCGCCATGCCAATATAATGGTTCAGCCCATTGACGATATCAATATTTCCAGCAAGCTTGCTTGGATATACAACGATATCGAGGCCCTCTGGGTATTGAGGGGCAAAGAACTTCATACCCCACCAAGGGAATTTGATAGAGGCAAATAGCAAAGCTGCAGCTCCAAGCAGGCTGGCCATCGAAGCGACAGATATCTTTTTTGCCATCTTGATCATCTCCTATTAGGAAGCGGCAGCTCCTATTAAAACGGAAAGGAACTACTGCCTATTTTTAAAAAGTGAGAAAGGGTATCGGCTAAAAGCAATACCCTTTTCCTATTTTCAGAGTGCAGGATTATTTCGGTTCAACCAGCAGATAGCCGCTCATTTCCTGGTGCAATGCTGAACAGAAGTTTGTACAGTAAATCGGGAATGTACCAGCTTTCTCTGCAGTAAACTCGATTGTGCTAGTTTGGCCTGGCTGGACTTCATAGTTTAAGTCATGGTCCATGATGCCGAAACCATGCGTGATATCCTGGTCAAGGTCAATATTCGTCAGGTGGATGAATACCTTGTCGCCCTGGTTGACTTTGATTTCATCCGGGCGTTTCGCTTTGGCGTCAAACACGAATTTGGATCTCATCGCAATACCGTAAACATGGACTTCATTGCCTTTACGTTCAATACGGGTGTCTTCCTGTTTCCAGACTGAGTTCTCGCGCTTTTCATCCTTCGCGTAAATCGGGATCGTTTTGATCTTGTCGCGGTGGATTGTCTGCGCATAGTGCGGTTCTGGGTCAACCGGACTTGTGTAGATGACCTCCATCTTATCGCCGGAAATATCAATCAATTCCATGGATTCAGGATGTGAAGGCCCGACTGACAGGAAGTTATCCTTTGCGATTTTGTTCAATGAAACAATCCATTTGCCATCCGGAGTAGCAGTGTCCCCTTCAGCAGCTGTAGAGTGTCCTGGTGAATAGTGGACAGGCGTTCTGTCGAGAACCTCACCGGTAGCAATTTTCCACTTGACGATTTCAGAAGAAATGAACATTGTGTTGTAAGCATTTCCTTTGTCATCGAATTGGGTATGAAGCGGCCCAAGGGCACCAGGCGGGTCAACTTCACGCTCTACAACCTTGTCATAAGGCAGAACAGGGATGCCGTATTTTTCACCTTCAAATTCATTATTCTTGATCAGTTCAAAGGCTTTCTCGAATGAGAAAACAGTCATTAGTGGCGCTAGTTTGCCTGATGCGATGAAACGAGTCCCGTCCGGAGTCACATCAACACCGTGCGGAGACTTCGCGACAGGAACGGCGTAGATGGAACCCTTATGCTTGCGCGGGTCAATCATCTTCGCGCCGTTCACTTCCTCGTACTCACCATCTGCAATTTTCTTCTCAAGCTCTTTCCAGTTCAGCATGACGATATAGTCGCGGTCGTTCTGGGAAGCATTGATTTCATTGTTTGTTGTTGCGAATTCAGTGTTGTATGTTGTCATGACAATCCAGTCGCCAGACATTTTTTTGCCGGCATCCGATAGGTCATAGGACCAAGGCGGAAGCATGATTTGGTATGCGAGGTCAAGTTCCTTCTTTTTCTGGTCGAATTTCACCATTGAAACGACGCCTTTATATTTGCTTTCAAAGTCATCCAGTGGCGCATATTCTTTTCCGATTGGGACAGAGAATCGTGTTGGCATGACGATGTATTCCGTATTCTGTGTTACAAACGTACCAGCGTGAGGGCCGCCCATATTCGGCATTTCCATGATATCTGCGGTGTGGAATGTGCTAAGGTCGACAGCGGCGATCCGGTTATTGGCCACATCGTTCGCGAAGACGAATTTGCCATCGTATTCAGCATTTGTTTCGGAAATGGCCGGGTGGTGGAAGTCGCCCCATGTATACTTGCCGAGCATTTCTTTCGTTTTGGTGTCAAAACCGTAGCCAGTTGCCGGATCAGGCGAGAAAACAGGAACGGTCCGTATCTTCCTCATTGATGGAAGTCCATAGACGAACAGCTGTCCTGAGTGGCCGCCAGATGAGAGCATATAGTAATCATCAAGCTCACCGTAAGGGACATACACTTTTTCGGCATTCGACTTGTTTGTATTTGCAGTGTCATTGCTTGCTTCTCCTTTAGGCCCTGTTGAAAAATCAGCGAAAAACACTGTCGCCGCCATAAATCCGGCAAGAAGGCCAGAGGCTGCTGGAACCCATTTTTTCATTAACGTTGCACCACCTTGTTTATTTTTCTGAAGCTTCTTTCAATATGCCTACAACTTGATTTATTTCATCCTCAGACAGCGGATTTCCGCCGATTACACCAGACATGACTGCAGAAGTTGGTGCTTTAAGGAATTCAGAAACAGGTTTGCCATGCTTGCCTTCGACATTCTTGTACGCCTGTGAAAGGTCAGGGCCGGTAGCGCCGCCTTTGAGGTTTAATGCTTCGACTGAATGGCAGCCCAGGCAGCCTTTGGATTGAAGGATATTTTCTTCTCCGGCTGCTGCAGTTTCTTGCGTATCTGCAGGCTCAGCTTTTTCAGCTTTTGTTTCTTCTGGCTTGGATTGCTCCGTGACAGCGGCCTTTTGATCCTGGCTGCCGCTCGCCGGAATCACATCAAAGGCAATATATCCAATGCCAAGGCCAATGAGAGCACTGATGATGAAATGAATGACAGGTTTATTCACTTTTTTCCCCCCTCGATTGATTTACAATTACATCCTAACTTTTTGGAAAAAACGGTAGTGTGATGTACTGCACACAATTTTGTGTTTATTGTGAAGGATTTGTGAAAGCAGTGTGTAGGCCTGTGAAGAACATCACTTGCCCGGGAAATAATTTCTTAGGATGTTCAAAAATGTGATGGGAATTGTGTGGCTGCACAAAGGACTGACTCACGATTAAGTGGGAGGTTTAAAGAATGGGAGAGGAATAGTATTGGTTACCAAATATTCATTCAACTAGGCATTCACCCAGCACAACCGCCCTGCATATAGTAATGAGGAAGCTATAACAAGCCGGTTTTATAGCGGCTGGAGGGAGTGCGAAATATGGCTGGGAAAATACTGAATTACTTTGCCGGCGGGAATACAGCCCGTGGATTTTACAATTTGTATGATTCGAACCTGCAGGGATTGTCTCGTTTGTTTATTTTGAAGGGCGGCCCTGGAACAGGCAAATCTTCTTTGATGAAAAAAATCGGTAATGAATGGGTTGAAAAAGGCTATGACATAGAATTCCTGCACTGCTCGTCAGATAATAAATCGATTGATGGAGTGATCATACCTAAGCTGAATGTGGGCATCGTTGATGGAACTGCTCCGCATGTCATTGAGCCAAAAGCGCCCGGGGCAGTCGAGGAATACATCAACCTGGGAGAGGCATGGAATTCCGCCAAGCTGCAGGAGCATAGGGAAACCATCCTGAAGCTGTCTGAGGAAATCAGCACTGCTTTTAATACTGCATACAGCCAGTTCGCGGAGGCATTGAGGATTCACGATGAGTGGGAAAAATTCTATATCGAGAATATGGATTTTGCCAAAGCAAATGAATTCACGAACCAATTGATTGGAAAATTGTTCGGTGACAGCAGGCTGGAGGGTGAAGGGAAAGTGATTGACCGATTCCTCGGAGCGGCAACACCAGTTGGCGCAGTCGATTTTGTCCCTAACCTGACTGAAACAGTTGGCAAGAGATATTTCATTAAAGGCCGTCCTGGTTCAGGAAAGTCGACCATGCTGAAAAAGCTGGCAGCCGAAGCGAAGTCGCGCGGCTATGAAGTCGAAGTCTACCATTGTGGCTTTGATCCGCACAGCCTTGACATGGTGATTGTCCGTGAACTTGATTTCGCGATTTTTGACAGCACCGCTCCGCATGAGTACTTCCCTGACCGGGCGACAGATGAAATCATCGATATGTACACGGAGCTCATCGAGCCTGGAACAGATGAAAAGTATGCCGAGGAAATCAAGGATGTCGGCAGCAGATATAAAAATAAGATGAATGAGGCAATCGCGTCGCTTGCTAATGCAAAGGTGCTTCGCGATCAGCTGGAAAAAATCTATATTGGTGCGATGGATTTTTCAAAGGTCGATGCTATTGCCAGCCAAATTCAGGCAGAAATTGAATCATTGCCTGTCCAGTAGCACCCATTTGGGCATTGGGCATACATTACAGGGAAAACATCTAGAGAGGGGATATGAGTTTGAATTATTATAACTTCTACCCATATGGACAATATCAGCAAGATGACGAAGAATATGGCTATTACCAAAACCAATTCTACCCGCAGTATGATGAAAGGATTTTCCCAGGCGGCGGGCAGGGAGGAGGCTTTCCGTTTCCGGGCGGCGGGCCAGGCGGAGGAGGATTTCCATTCCCAGGCGGTGGTCCTGGTGGCCAGCCTGGCGGATTCCCAGGTGGCGGCGGATTCCCGGGAGGACCTCCCCCAGGACAGCAGCAAGGCGGCGGGGCACCGACATCACCACCGCCAGCCTTCATTCCACAGGAAACCCAGGCATCAGCCTTTGCGGTTGATCCAGGCGGAATCAGAAGATGCCTCTACCGCTACACATATGTTTGGCTGAACAATGGCAGTGCCTTCTGGTACTTCCCAACCTTTGTCGGCCGCAATTCAGTAGCTGGCTGGAGATGGCGGCGCCGTTGGGGATGGGTCTACTTTGGGATTGACCTGAGGCAGATTCGTTCATTCCAGTGCTTCTAAAGCATAAAAAAGAGAGCTCGTGCATTTTTCGCATGAGCTCTCTTTTGCATATAGTCAAAAAATCAAATGTGCGACTAACACAATGATCGGCAGCGTTACAATCGTACGCTGGAGGAAAATGATGAACAATTCCCCGAAGCTTACCGGAATTTTGGATCCAAGCAGCAATCCACCGACCTCTGACATATAAATCAGCTGGGTAACCGAAACAGCAGCAATTATGAATCTGGTCATTTCACTGCCGATTTCCGCGCCGATGACAGAAGGCAGGAACATATCAGCAAAGCCGACTATCAAAGTTTCTGAAGCAGCCTTGGCTTCAGGGACCTGCATCAACTCCAGCAGCGGAATGAACGGCAAACCGAGCCATTGGAATACAGGTGTATATTCAGCGACTATCAAGGCGAGTGTGCCAAGAGCCATGACGATCGGAGCTACACCCATCCACATATCGAGGATATTTCTTACACCTGCGATGAAGAAATCCTGGAAACTGCGGTTGGCTCTTGCTTTTTCAACAGCCTGTGTCATACCCCATGAAAAAGGGGTAAATCCCTGGGGAATCTTTTCTTCAGAATAATCGTCTGGCCGCTCCACAAAATACGTATCAGGCTTCCGTGATAACGGAGGGATGCGCGGAATGATGATGGCCGCAATGACCCCGGCACCTGTGACTGTCAAATAAAACGGGACAAACATAGAGCCCAGGCCAACCTGTGAGATGACCACAAGACTGAAGGTGATGGATACTACGGAGAATGTCGTCCCGATCACGGCAGCCTCTCTCTTCGTGTAATATCCCTCTTCATATTGCTTGCTTGTGAGCAGGACTCCAATAGTTCCATCTCCAAGCCATGACGCAAGGCAGTCGATGGATGAGCGGCCAGGCAGCCTGAAGATTGGGCGCATGAACTTTGTCAGCAATGTGCCAAACAGCTCGAGCAGGCCGAAGTTCAGCAGCAGCGGTAAGAATAAACCGGCAAACAGGAAAACAGCAAACAGGATCGGCAGCAGGTCATTGAGAAGCAGCCCGCCTGTATTTGGCGACCACACTGCTTCAGGCCCAATCTTGAACAAAGTCATGATCGCAAAAATAGCTCCCAGGATGCGGGCAATCAGCCAGATGGCTGGTACATCAAAAAGCGCCTTAAGAAAATGATTGCGATTTAAAACCTCAGGCCTTACCGATTTAATCAATAAGGTGCCGATCAAAGTCAAGACAATGATTACTGTCATGATCGCCGGCAGTGAGCCCCCAAGCAAATCCTGGACCCAGCCAGAAAGAACCGCGATCGGTATTGTGATTTCTCCCTTATAGGAGACCGGAATCATGAAGAAGAATATCCCGATTAATGATGGAATGATAAATGTTAAAAGGTCCCCAACAGAGGCCTTCTTTTTCTGAAGCGGTTTTTCCAAAACAATTTCACCCTTAAAATACATATTTATAAACAAGAAATAATTTTAATGCATATAATGCGGTTTGCCAACCCTTTTCTCAGCCCAATTCCTTCCTGAATTATATTAACCTAAACGCCACTGATTAAACACGAGGAAGGGGGAGCACGGGGACGTACCCTGTGCTTCTGTTTTTTTTTAATGAAGGAAGCAATGGGTACGTCCCCGTGCTTCTAGCAGGAATCAAGCTTCAAATAGGGAATATAAAAGGGGAATTCAGTATATCAACAGGGAGAAAAAAATCATGGATATTACTTTGGAGAAAATCGGACCAAATAAAAAGACGATTTTGCGTAATCTCTACTCATTATACCTTCACGATTTATCAGCATTCGCGGACGGATTGATGGTGAGCGAGGATGGAAGTTATGAGTTTGACTCATTTGATTTGATATGGGAGAAAGAAGGAATCTCTCCTTATTTAATAATGGCAGAAGGCAAGCTTGCGGGTTTTATTCTGCTGCTGGAGGCCCCTATAACGAAAAAGGTAGATAAAGTCATCAATGATTTCTTTATCCTTCACCCATACCGCGGCAAGGGAGCCGCAAAAGCTGCAGCATCACTGATTTTCCAGGAGCACAAAGGCAGCTACTATATTTCACAGCTAACCAGGAATGAACCCGCTGTCCGCTTCTGGAAAAAGCTTTATCAGCAATTTGCGATCGACTATGAAGAAATTACAGAAGAACAGGATGGCGAGCAAGTCGTTTATCAAACATTCACGATTGGGGAAGCACGGGGACGTATTCTAGTGCTTCCCTGATCTTAATGAAAAAGGAAGCACAGGGTACGTCCCCGTGCTTCTATTCCTATAGGCAGTTGGCTGCTAATCGTCTGATTTCCCTGGTCATGTCCTTGTTTACTGGGTAAACTTCTTCTAAATAATCCAATATTTTTAGAGCGGATTCTGGGACTTTCTGATAGCCCTGCAGCATTTCTGCCATTAATCCTGCAAATTTAGGGAATCTTTTCTCGATGCGTCTCTCATTACCAAAAATATCAGGATAATACTCTATTTCCTGTTCAATTAGGTGGAGCACAGATAGGATATTATCTATAGCATGATTCTGAATAAACTTCATGCCAGATAAATTTTCGCCTCGAGCATACCTGCACAGCCCTACATATAAGTTAGTCAGGGCCTCATTGATAGCAAAGCTTAAGGATTCCTGGCGTACTGATGGTGCTTTTCTTACAGGTGAGACAATTTCAAGATTAGTGAAAGAAGGATCTTTCCAGACAATACGTCCCGGCGAAAATAGAATATTCTTCATTTCCTCTTCTTCGAATACCGCAAATTCACCATATATTCCATCTTGAAATAAAATCTTATAACCGTCTTTTGTATTTTTAAATGAATAAGCCAAAGGGTGGGCTGTTTCTAGCCAATCTAACTGGTCGATGAATCTTGTTTTCTGATTGGGCTTTACGATGACGAAAAAGTCCAAATCAGAATAATCATCTAACCGTCCAAGTTCTAGTCCAACTGAACCAAGTCCCAGCAAAAGCAGGGCGTCACCGGTTTTTTCTAAACTTTCTCCAATTTGATTGAGTCTTTCTAATAGCAATTCTTTCCCCATTTTTACATCCCTCCCTGAATTAACTCGATTAAAATTTCCAGCTAAACTGCTTTTTCTGCCGATTTATCCTGTCGATATCAAGATGGATCCATACCTGTGAGCAGTGGGTATTATTGTTAATGATTAATCTTCATTGCCTTGCTGTATAAGAAAAAAGACCAAATCAATTCCGATTTGGTCTGTATGTTTCTCCAACGAAGCTGCAATAGCGTTATTAGTTATTTTACATATACTCTTGTTTCATAAGGTTTGAGGGTTAATGCGGTAACTGGTCCGTGCTGTTCTGCCTCTTGATTGCTTAGCAGGAGTTTGCTGGATTCTAGCGGGAATCCGTCAAATTCATAATCTGCTGGCTGGTCGGAAAGGTTGGTGATCACGATTGCCTGTTGGCCGTCCAGTGTACGGGTGTATGCATAGATTTGCTCGTGGTTTTCGAGGATCAGGTCATATACTCCGTATGTGAAAACTTCATGTTCCTTTTTCATCTGGATCATTTTTTTATAAAAATGAAGGATCGATTCAGGATCATTTAGCTGCTGCTCGACGTTGATTGTTGTATAGTTCGGGTTCATGCCGAGCCATGGATTGCCGGTTGTGAATCCTGCATTTGCCTCTGCTGACCATTGCATCGGTGTCCGTGAGTTGTCGCGGCTTGTTGCCCAGATGAAATCCATTATTTCTTCATGCGGCACGCCGGCTTCACGGCGGATGTTATAAAGGTTCTTGATCGCGACATCATCGTAATCCTCGATGGAAGGGAACTGGACATTGGTCATGCCGATTTCCTGGCCTTGATAGATGAATGGTGTTCCCTGCATCAGGAAATACATCGATGCCAATGCTGTCGCGCTTTCACGCCAGTATTCTTTATCATTGCCCCATGTGGACACAATGCGCGCTTTGTCATGGTTTTCAATGAAAAGGGCATTCCAGCCTTTGCCTTCAAGGCCTTTTTGCCAGCGAGTGAATACGCTTTTCAACTTGGCGAGGTCAAGTGCCTTCTTTTCAGAATCCCAGAGGTCCAGGTGCTCAAACTGGAAAACCATATTGAACTTCCCGTTTTCTTCACCCACCCAAAGGTCTGCTTCCTCAATGCTGACGCCATTTGCCTCACCGACAGTCATGATGTCGTATTTTGAGAAGGTCTCCTGCTTCAGTTCCTCCAGGTACTTCTGGATTCCGTCCACATTCATATGCTTATCGAATGAAGAAACATACTGAAGCCCTTCCGGATTCGGCATATCCTGAAGCCCGTCTTCCTTTTTGATATGGCTGATCGCGTCAACACGGAAGCCATCGATTCCTTTATCAAGCCACCAATTGATCATATCGTATAAAGCAGTGCGGACTTCTTTGTTTTCCCAGTTTAAATCAGGCTGCTTGCGCGAGAAGATATGAAGGAAATACTGATCTGTTTCTTCATCGTATTCCCAGGCAGAGCCGCCGAAGATGCTTTCCCAGTTATTCGGCTCAGCCCCATCCTTGCCATCACGCCAAATGTACCAGTCGCGTTTCGGGCTGTCTTTTGACTCGCGTGACTCGAGGAACCAGGCATGCTCATCGCTCGTATGATTGATAACAAGATCGATGATCAGCTTCATGCCGCGCTTATGTGTTTCTTTTAAAAGCTGGTCGAAGTCTTCCATCGTGCCGAACTCATCCATGATATCCTGGTAATCACTGATATCATATCCATTGTCATCATTAGGAGACTTGTACATCGGGCAAATCCAGATGACATCGATGCCCAGCTCCTTCAGGTAATCCAGTTTAGAAATCATTCCTTGTAAATCGCCAATGCCGTCGCCGTTCGAATCCATGAAGCTTCTAGGATAAACCTGATAGGCAACCGCTTCTTTCCACCATGTGTGTTTCATGTGAACCCTCATTTCTGTATAAAAGCTATGTCCGCAAACGCTGCCGTCATCGGAACATAGCTTGCTTCCTGTATTTTCCCCAATTTTACGGAAATAGGACCGTAAAATCATGATGCGCCCCGTTATTTTACTGTAAAAGCAGCAGGATGCCAAGATAAGCACCGGGGACAGCTGTCCTGGCATTGATGTTTGACTTGCAGGCAAACGTTAGAACCTTCCAGCCATAAAATTCGACCGAGGATGGCTCTAATAAAGACGATTAGGACCATCCAGCAATAAAATTCGACCGAGGATGGCTCTAATAAAGACGATTAGGACCATCCAGCCTAAAAATTCAACCGTAGATGGCTCTAATAAAGGCGATTAGGACCATCCATCCATAAAATTGAACCGAGGATGGCTCTAATAAAGGCGATTAGAACCTTCCAGCCATAAAATTCGACCGAGGATGGCTCTAATAAAGGCGATTAGGACCATCCAGCCTAAAAATTCGACCGAGGATGGCTCTAATAAAGACGATTAGAACCTTCCATCCATAAAATTCTACCGTAGATGGCTCTAATAAAGGCGATTAGGACCATCCAGCCTGAAAATTCGACCGAGGATGGCTCTAATAAATGCTACTAAGGCTCCTAGTTCTTTACATCAGAGCCTATTGCAAAGCAAGACTTGCGCTCGATCATTTTAGCTGGGATTGTGATCCGTTTAGGCAGAGCCTTTGGATTTTTGATTATTTCTATTAAACAGTTAGCTGCTTCAAACCCTAACTGAAAGATATCAATGTTCACCGATGTCAGCTGCGGCTTCATATGCTCCGTTAGCGGCACATCATTGAAGCTCACAATTGAAATCTGCTCAGGCACCTTGATATTCAATTCCTCTGAATAGCTCATGAGTTCGATCGCGGTAAAATCATCTGCCACTACCAGGGCGGTAGGGGGCTGGTGGGAGGAAAGGAACCTGGTGATGCCTTCTTTTCCTTCTGATTTTAAGCATTTCTCATGGATAATATACGTTTCGTCATAAGGGATGCCAGCTTCCTGGAGGGCCTGTCTGTACCCTTCAAGCCGGTCGATTGTAAAAACGAAATCCAAATTCACGCCGATAAAGGCGATGCTGCGATGGCCGAGCTGGATTAAATAATCTGTTACCTGTTTTGTGATGTAGATATTATCATTGTCGACATAGGTGATCCGCTCTGCATTCTTGTAAGGGCGGCCAATGACGGTAAAAGGAAAGTTCTCCTCCAGCAAATAATTCATGATCCTGTCGTCCGTTTTCGAATAAAGGAGGATGATGCCGTCCACACGCCGTCCCTGGACCATGGACACAACCTGTTGGAAAATCTCTTCATCGGTGATGCCGGTGGTTAAATATACCCCGAATTGATCCTCGTGGGCTTTCATGCTGATTCCCCTCAAAACTTCAGGGAAGAAGGGATTCTGCAGCGCCTGTGTTGCTGAATTGGGCATAACAATGCCAATTGTTTCTGTACTTCGCACGACAAGGCTTCGCGCCTGGAAATTAGGGTGATAACCCAGTCTCTCCATTTCAATTCGCACACGCTTCTTGGTTTCTTCACTGATATGAGGATGGTCAGCAATCACCCTGGAAACGGTCGAAGGTGACACAGCGGCTGCCTTTGCTACATCTTTAATTGTGACTGCCATTCGTTGTCGCTCCTATTCGATCGATTTTTACAGCAGGACGCTTATTTGACTGAGCCTTCGGAAACGCCCTTGATGATTTGCTTCTGAAGGAAGAAGTAAATGATGATGACTGGAATGATCGCGATCGTCAATCCTGCCAGCGCCAAATGCCACTGCTTTGTATACTCGCCGAAGAAGAAGAACATTTTCAGCGGGATGGTTTCCATGCCTTGCTGGTTGATGACCAGGGAAGGCAGCAGGTAATCGTTCCAGATCCAGATGATGTTCAAAATCGCGACTGTTACAGACACTGGCTTCAACATCGGGAAGATGATGTACCAGAAAATCTGGAACCTGTTTGCTCCATCAATTGTTGCTGCTTCATCGAGGGATTTTGAAATCCCGCTCAATGTTCCATGGTAAAGGAAGATGGACAAGCTCGCACCAAATCCAAGATACATAAACACCAATCCAGCCCTGTTCAGCATTTCGAGCTTACCGAAGATTGATACCAATGGAATCATGACCGATTGGAAAGGAATCAGCATCGCTGCCACGAACAGCATGAAGATGATGCCGCTTGTTTTTCCGCCTCTTCTTGATAGGGCATATGCCGCCATCGAAGAGAACACGATGATGACCGCTACAGCCAGGACCGTAATCAGGACGGAGTTGAAAAAGGTTTTGATAAAATCAAGGCGCTCAAACGCTGTCACATAGTTATCAAATGTAAAAACATCCGGAAGCTTGATTGTATCCTCGAACATTTCACGCTTCGTTTTAAAAGAGTTTACGATCATGAGATAGAAAGGGGAGAGCCAGACCAGGGCCAAAATGATGCCAAGAATTTCAAGGATGATTCTGCCTTGCTTTTTCTTTTTCATTACATCTCGACCTCCCGTTTCTTATTGATGTAAACCTGAGTCAATGAAATCACAGCGACAATCAGGAAGAAAATGACGGCCTTAGCCTGTGCGAAAGCCATGGCATTCTCAACGAATGCTGTTTTGAAAATCTCCATCGCCACCATTTGGGTGGAGTTGTACGGACCGCCGCCAGTCAGGCTAAGGTTTTGGTCATAAAGCTTGAATGAATTTGAAAGCGTCAGGAATAAGCTGACTGTGAACGCAGGCATGACAAGCGGGAACGTTACATGCCAGAATCGCTGGAGGCTGTTTGCTCCATCAATCTCAGCCGCTTCAAGCAGCTCCTGAGGTACACCTTCAAGGAATGAGATGTAGATGACCATGATATAACCAGCCATTTGCCAGCTCATCAAGATCGCCATTGCCCAGAAACCCGTTTCCGTAGTGGAGAGCCAGCCTTGCAGGCCTTCAATACCAAGAATTTCGCCGGCACTTGCGAATACTTTTGTAAAAATGAACTGCCAGATGAAGCCTAAAATAAGTCCGCCAATCAGGTTAGGCATGAAGAAAATCGTTCTCAGGATATTGTTGGTTTTGAATTTTTGCGTTACAAGCAATGCCAAAGATAGGCCAAAGAAATTGATCAGGAACACGGAAACAACCGTGAACTTCGTCGTGAACCATAACGCATCCTTGAATTCCTTCTCTGCGAATAACGCTTTGTAATGTTCAAGACCTACAAATGATGGTGTCTTAATCCCGTTCCAATCCGTGAATGAGTAGTAAACTCCGTATGCAAGCGGCAGAATCACAACTACAGCAAGCGCGAACAACGCTGGAGCAAGGAAAAGCCAGTACCAGAGATTCCGGTTACGCATCTGTAAATCCTCCTGTCTATGAATGCCCGGTAAAGGGGAATACATGAATTAGTTTGGTGAGTGAAAAATCAGTGTGGTTTGTGCAAGCGTTTGTACAGTTTCTTTTTCTAGTAGTTTACTTTTTTAAAAAACAGTAGGAAACAAAACAGCCGGAGCCGTTCTGTTTCCCTCTTGTTGTGAAAAAATTATTACTTGCGAGCGTCTGCCCATGCTTTAGATGATTCTTTAACAAGCTCATCCCAGCTCATTTCGCCGCTCACGTATTTTTGGATGTTCACGCCAAGCTTTTCTTGTCCCCAGCCTGTTGGGTAACCCATGAATGTCCAAGCCAATGTTTTGCCAGCTGAAGAGTATTCATAGATTTCTTTTGCAAGTGGATCAGAGATTTTGCCAGCATCATATCCTTCATAAGCAGGAATGAATTTGAAGTCTTCGATTACAGCTGTTTTACCTTCTTCAGAAGTGTACAGCCAGTCTAGGAATTCTTTCGCTGCTGCTACTTCTTTTTCGTCCTTGTTGCTGTTTACAGCCCAGTACATTGGTACGCCTACAGGGATTGAATCTTCTTTGTAGCCTTCAACAGGGATAGGAAGGATGCCTACACCGCTGTTAGCAAGCTCTTCGTCGATGCCTGCGATTGAACCAGATACCCAGTTACCTTGCTGGATGATAGCAGCTTTGCCAGTAGAGAATAATTCTTCAACTTGCTTAGCGTAGTCAAGGCTTACAGTTGGCTGGTCAGAGTATTCGTTCTGAAGGTCAAGGATCTTCTTGAATGCATCGCCATGCTCAAACTTAACTTCCTTGGATTCGAACGCGTTGATTACGTTCTGGTCGAATTCAGGAGCAAGGAACACGTTGGACAGGTGAAGTCCTGTTACCCAAGTTTCTTTTGCTGGAAGTGCGAATACTGAAGTAAGGCCAAGGTCCTTCTTTTTGCTGTCAAGAGTCTTCACTGCTTCTTCTAAAGCCTTGTAGCTAGTGATGCTCTTAGGGTCGATTCCTGCTTTTTCAAAAATGCCTTTATTATAAATGAAGCCATAGCCTTCCTGGTTGTATGGAAGTCCTAGTACTTTATCGTCTTTTGTTACACCTTCAAGCGTTCCGCTAAGGGCAGCTTTTGCCGCTTTCGTATCAGAAAGGTCAGCAAGCTTATCCTGCCAGTCTGCAACGTCCTGAGGTCCGCCTACGTTGTAAATAGTAGGTTCATTGCCTGAAGCGAACTTGGATTTAAGTGCAGCGCCGTAATCCTCACCGCCGCCAACTGTCGTAATGTTGATGTCGACGTTCTTGTGTGCGTCTTCATAAGTTTTTGCAAGGTCTTCAAACTGATCCTTGAATTCCACTTTGAACTGGAAAATGTCAACGGTTACTTGATCTCCGCCTTTTTCTTTGTCCCCGGAAGCTTTGTCATCGCTTGATGAACATCCCGCAAGGCCGCCGCCAACTAACAGGCCAAGAGAAAGAACTGCTGGAAATAGCTTTTTTGCTTTCATTGTTGAGATACCCCCAAAAATATTTGTTTTTTGCATGCAACCACATGCGTTCCGAAAGCGTTTGCATATATTTGCATAGATTCATAGAAGACAGACGCCATATACAACACCTTTAAAACGCTTACATTCAAAAGATAAAAATAAGGAAAACACTGATATTGCTTGGTTGAAAAGCGTTTTTCCCTCTTGCTATCCTCGTATGCAAACGATTGCAGCTGTGGATTCATAATAGCATATGAATCTTTTAATGACAATATGTAAGTTTTGAAGAAATTTAAATTGATAGTCTATTAGTAAAACTCAACGCAATTCCCGGCTGGCAGGGCAGAACTAGTATATACACGTATCATTTGATGTTATGGGATTGAAGGTCTATCATGGGAACAAAGTGATAATAATAGTAGTAGAAGGTGAAGGCGAACATGATTAAATGTATAGCAACAGATATGGATGGAACATTATTGACCGCGGCCCAGGAAATCACAGCTGAAAACCGGGAAGCGATTTTACAGGCGCTTGAAAAAGGTGTGGAGGTCGTGGTTGCGACTGGCCGTTCCTATCAGGAAGCCAGGTTTGTGCTTGAGGAAGCTGGCCTGAAGCTCCCGATGATTTGTGTGAATGGAGCTGAAGTACGCTCCAGTGACGGGAAGATCATTTCTTCAAGCCCTTTACAAAAGGAGCAGGCAAGGCAGGCAGCACTGCGGCTGGTTGAAAGCGGCGTTTATTTTGAGGTATACACGAACCAGGGGACGTTCACAGAGGATGAGGATAAAGCGATCTCAATCATCGTCGATATTTTTTCAACGGCGAATCCGGAAATCCCGATCGAACAAATTGCTAAAGCAGCAGAGGAAAGACTGCATAAGGGCCTGGTGCGGACAATCGAACATTATGACAGGCTCTTTGAAGAGGACCAGTATGAAATTTATAAGCTGCTGGCTTTTTCTTTGGACCCGGAAAAATTGGCTGCTGCAAACAGTGCACTGAAGGAAATCGATGGCCTCGCGATCAGTTCATCAGGCAGTGAAAATATTGAAATCACCAGCCTTGAAGCGCAAAAAGGGGTTGCACTGGAAAAATTCGTGCAGTCACGGAGCATTAGCCTGGAAGAAACGATGGCACTTGGCGACAATTTCAATGATGTGTCGATGCTGAGAAAAGTCGGAAAGCCGGTTGCGATGGGCAATGCGGTTGAAGAAATCAAGGCATTATGCGGCGAGGTTACATTAACGAATGAAGAAAGCGGCGTAGGAAAAGCGATTCTGGCTGTCCTTGGGGATGGGCAGAGAACTATATAAGGAAGGTTTGGTGTCATGAAAAGATTATTGTATGTGTTAGCTGCGATCCTTATGGTCCTTGCCGGATGCACCAGTGGTGAGGAGGAAAAAAAACCTGCGGAAAAGGAAGCGAATCCTGATGGGCAGGAGACTGTGGCCCAGGTCAGTGATCTGGAAGCTGTCGCTGAAAACCTCCAGGTTCCATGGTCGATCAATAAGCTGGGAGATATTTTTTACCTTAGCGAACGTCCTGGCACCATCGTGAAGGTTGAAAATGGCACGGCCAAGCGGCAGAAAGTGTCATTAAAGAAGGAGCTTTCGCAGGCTTCCGAAGCAGGATTGCTTGGTTTTGTGCTTGCGCTCGATTTTCAGCAAACCAATAAGGCATTCGCTTACTACACATATGAAAATGGCACCGGTCAATTCAACAGGATTGTGGAATTGACATTAACAAACGATGTATGGACCGAGGGCAGGCTGTTGCTCGATAAAATTCCGAGCGGCCGCTTCCACCATGGCGGAAGGCTGAAGATTGGCCCGGATGGCAAACTGTATGCAACGGCTGGGGATGCAGCGACAACTCCTGAAATTGCCCAGAACCTTGGCTCGCTCGGCGGGAAGATTTTACGCATGAATCTCGACGGCTCGGTACCGGAGGATAATCCATTTGGAAACTCTTATGTATATAGCTATGGCCACCGAAATCCACAGGGGCTTGCCTGGGGCGAGGATGGAACCATGTATGCAAGCGAGCACGGGCCATCCGCCCATGATGAAATCAATGTCATTGAGCCAGGAAAGAATTATGGCTGGCCGGAAATCACAGGCAATGAAACGAAGCAGGGAATGGTGACTCCGCTCTTCCAGTCAGGGAACAATACGTGGGCACCATCAGGAATAGCATTTCATGATGGGAAGCTTTACGCTGCAACCTTGAGGGGCAATGCATTAAGGGAATTCGACCCTGTCGCGAAAACAACGGGAGAAGTGGTCACGGGTGTCGGCCGGATTCGGGATGTGCTGATCGAAGGTGACTATGTTTACTTCGTTACCAATAATACTGACGGCCGCGGCACTCCTGCAGAAGGCGATGACAAGCTTTATAGGGTGAAAATTGCCGATTTATTAAAATGAGCAGAGGGAACAGCTGAAAAATGAGGCTGTTCCTTCTTTTTTGTGGCTGTTTGAAAGTGTTGGATCAAGTTGTGAGCAGTTGGCGCATGTTTTTATAGCGAAAAATTATTTATATAGCAATAAAGCATTTTATAGCGAACTGGAAATAATTCAAGATTTTTTCCATGGTGAAAAAAGGCCGAGCACAAATGCCCGGCTTTTTACTTGCTATTCGGCCCGCCCAATCCATGCATGATGAATTCAACGGTTCTTTCTATCTCAGCTTCATCGTCCCAATCTGCTTCAGGCAAGATCATATAGCGGGCAAGCAGGTAGCCGAAGATCGTGGACAGCGACATGCGGAACACGCTGTAGGCAGGTATTTCAATGAGCTGGCCTTTTTCCTGGTAATGCTCCACGATCTTTTCGAAACGTGCATACACCTTCAGCGCGATATGCTCCTTGAACAAATCCTTTAACTCGGGATGGAACGGGATCTCCTGGAGCAGGATTTTTACAGTGGACAGGTTTTTGACCAAAAAGTCGCGGCGGTTCACGATGATCGCCTTAAGGAAATCCTCGACATGCTCATAATCATGGTTAAGGACCTTATTAAGATCTTTTATGATAAAAGGTGCAACAAACTTTGCCATCACTGGAGAAACAATCGCCAGCAGCAAATCCTTTTTCGTTTTATAATGTCGGAAAATCGTGCCTTCCGCTACCCCGGCTTTTTTGGCAATTTCGCTGGTGGAGGTGGCTGAATAGCCTTTTTCGGCAAAGGACTCGATCGCAGAGACGATTATTTTCTTCTGCTTGTCGGTCAATTCTTCTTCTGTATCAATAAATTCATCAATGGTCAGGTCGCGATCTGTCATCATTATCTCCCTCCGCGAGTAGTGGCGGCCATTTAGACTGCGCGGTGTTTTCTCAATGCTAGAATGTTGAGCAGGATGAATCCTGCAGAGAAACCGGCCATAATCAACAGATTACCATAAATGGCATCCCAGCCATAGCCTCTTACCATGATATCACGCAAAGCTTCGGCCGCATAATAGAGTGGCGTGATCGGGCCAAGCCAGCTCAGCCATCCGGAAATGGTATCGAGGTTGATCAGTCCCGAGAAGAAGAACTGCGGAACGATGATGATCGGGATGAACTGGATCATCTGGAATTCGTTGTTCGCAAAAGCGGAAAGCAGGGTACCCAGCGTCAGCGCCGTCATCGATAGCATCAGGGTGATGAGCAGGACGTAAATAAACGAGCCCTCCATCAGCATGCCCAACACATAAATCGCATACCAGGCAATCAATGTCGCCTGCAGCATCGTGAAAATCCCGAAGCCAATTACATAGCCAATCACGATTTCCCATTTGCGGAGCGGGCTTGCAAGCAGTTTTTCCAGCGTCCCGCTTGTTCTTTCACGTAAAAAAGAAATACCCGAGATGATAAAAACAAAAAAGAAGGCAAAGAATCCAAGCAATACCGGTCCGAAATAATCGAATTGCCCCATATCTTCAGAGCCGTGGAGGTAATCCACATCCATTTCCAGCCTAGCGTTTTCTGGGAGCAGCGGCTTTGTCGCCTGCTGTATCCACTTCATTACTGCGCCATTGACTGACGGGTCACTGCCCTCAAGGACGATTTTATCAAGCGCTGGCCCTTCAAAAACAATGTAGCCGTCGATTTCCTGTCCGGAAGTATCTTCCCTTGCCGATTTTACAGATTCATATTCTGTGATCTTGGCATCTTTTAAATCGAGTTTTTCCATTAATGTTTCTGGAGCATTGACGAGACCGACCTTGGGTATATAATCGTCTCCATTGAAAACCAGGTGAAGCATTGTCAGAATGATGAGGGGAGCGATGAGCATCATGGCCAGTGTTCTTTTGTCCCTCAGGAATTGGCGGATGATCCTGATTACTAAAGCATTAATTCGCATGCTGGGCACCTCCATAGGCTAAAAATGCTTCCTCGACACTGGAGGAACCAGTTTTGTTTTTTAATTCATCAGGCGTCCCGACGGCAATCAGGCTGCCATCGCGAATCAACCCCAGTCTGTCACATTTCTCGGCTTCATCCATGACATGGGTCGTCACAATCAATGTCTTGCCATTTGCCTTTAAATCATAGAAGCCATTCCAGATACTTTTGCGAAGGACGGGGTCAATCCCTACTGTTGGTTCATCGAGAATCAGCAGCTCCGGTTCATGGAGGAGGGCCGCTGCGAGCGATAAACGGCGTTTCATACCGCCAGAATAATTGGTTACGAGTTTATTAAGGTGTTCAGATAAGTCCACGAGTTCCATTACCTCTAGGATCCGCTGCTTCCTCCGGGCCCCGCTTAAACCAAACAGGCTGGCGAAAAATTCAAGGTTTTCTTTTGCCGACAGCTCCGTGTAAAGTGCATCGGATTGAGCCATGTAGCCAATTTTTTCAATAAGCTGCAGGGAGGGCATTTTCTGGCCGAATAAATAGTTCTCTCCTTCACTTGGCTGGTCCAAGCCGACAAGCTGTTTGACAAGCGTTGTCTTTCCGGCACCTGAAGGGCCAAGCAGGCCGAATATCTCTCCATTTTCGATATCTAGATTGATATTCTTTAAAACTTCATGAGTACCATAGCGTTTTGAAACATTTTTAATGGAAACGATCATTATGGAATCCACCTTCCTTTTTAAAAGTAGTGAGTAATCACTCACTATTTGATACTAAGAATATATCATCAAGAGTGAAATGTAAAGTGAGTAATCACTCATTTGTGCTGAAGGTCAGTTTTTATAATTAAGGCTGCTTTAAATATATGGTAATATGGTAGTAAAGAATGAATATAACGAAAATTAAAATAAATTACGAGGTGGACTTGGTGTTTGGAAATAAGAAAAGGTTAATCCTGGTCATCGTTCCGCTGCTGATTATCGGTGGATTAATCCTATTTGATGCCAATTTGGATGTTTACTCGATCAAAAAGACCGGCACCCTTGTTTATAAGAATCAGGAGTTTCACACAGGATATGATACTTATAAGAAATTTTATATCAATGGTGAAAGAAATTTTAAAATTGACAAATTGATTGGCAAAACGGATAACAGCAAGTTCATCGGCTTCAAAGAATCTGTCTGGAGTATCGAAGGGGTACCGGCAGATGAGGTTGTGTTTGTTAAAGGGCTGATGATTGAGGGGATTTATGAGAAGGATTAGAAAGGCATAGAGAGATAGGAATTAGTCATGCCTGATGTAAAAAAATAGGCTGTTTTCGCAAAGTTTGTTGCTATCACCAATGTTGAATTAAGATCCTGTTGATTGTAGTGGAAGGCGCGCAGACTCCTTCGGGATGAAGCGGGACAGGTGAGACCCCGCAGGAGCAAAGCGACGAGGAGGCTCACCGCACGCCCCGAGGAAAGCGAAGCGCCTGGAACGGAAATCAACAGCCTTTTATTGCATAGCCTTCTTTAAAAAGCCATATATAATAGCAACAAAGTATTAGAAAAGAGCCAAAAAAATCCACCAAAACTGGTGGATTTCCTTACTCAGCAAACTTATAAGTCCAGAAACGTTCATTATTCAGCCATGCCATTGTGGCAGGGTCCTTCTCTTTCAGCTTATCAGCCATATCAGCAAGCATCAGCTCTGTCTGGGAGCGGTGAGCCCTGATGGCTTCGAGCTTTACATCAGCTACTGCACTGATATCATGGACAATATCAGCCTGGCCCAGCTCCTCAACACAATTGCGCGAGAAGGCTACACAGTGCAATTTCGGCCTGTCTGCTGCCGGGATTTTTTCGACGGCCCTTACTACCGCTGCACCTGTTGCCTCATGGTCGGGGTGAACTGAATAACCAGGGTAGAAGGTGATGACTAAAGAGGGATTCAATTCGGTAATCAATGATGACATCAGGTTCGTCAGCATGTCTTCATCTTCAAATTCAACCGTTTTATCACGGAATCCAAGCATCCTTAAATCAGATATGCCAAGAGCGCGTGCCGCATCCTTCAATTCCTTTTTCCTTATAGCCGCCAGTGTTTCCCGATTGGCAAATGGCGGATTCCCCATATTGCGTCCCATCTGGCCGAGCGTCAGGCAGGCATATGTGACAGGTGTTCCCATATTCACATGAGATGCAATCGTCCCGGAAACGCCAAACGCCTCATCATCTGGATGAGGAAACACTACAAGTACTTGTCTTTCTTTTTCCATATTCAAATCTCTCCTTTCAGCCAGCCTGAAAACATCTTATTCAAAAGGCGTTTCGCTAATCTGCAGAGCAACAGCGAGCTTTCCGCTGAAGTCATGGCCAGCCAGCAGCAGCCTTCCTTTATCATCAATCTCAAAATGTGTGATTCCTTCAGCATAAACCCAGCCTAATGGAATTTTTAGTCCAGTCCGATATGGTCCTTCACCCGTGATTTTTGCGCGCTCGTATGTAACCTTCGCGTTGCGGATGTATGCCCCTGATGAGAAAAATGACTCATTATTATGGGAAGCATAAGCCCCGTTTGTTGTTTCAAGGTGAATATAAACTTCCTTATTTTTAAAACTGTCCAAAGCCTGCTGGACATCCTGCACTATAACCGGATCCATCCATACTCCTCCTTCCGTGTTCAATGCCGCCCGGTCCTCTTTCGGAGCCTTTGAATGCCCCGATGAATGAAGTTCCCACTTTATGTTAGCCGATTGAACAGCCTTCTATGATAAAAAAATAGCTGCAGCACCATTCATGGATGCTTTTTTGAATACATACTGATATAAGAGTACTTTTCTACGGAATGTTTTAAGGAGGTCCTGTATCATGACCTCTTAAAGCAATAGACCTCGCTTACTTAAGTCAAACCATGCAAGTGAAAAGACCCTTGTAAATCGATATATCCATATTACTAAAAAATCCTTCTGAAAGCGAAATGTACGCTCGGGGGTTTTACAAAGGCTGTTTTCGTAAAGATTGTTGTTAAAATCCAAAAGCTGATTTCAACGTGATAAAAGCCATTTTGTATGCCGGTACTAATTTAGCAAGCTCTTTTCTCATAATAAGCGATAAGTTTGGGAAGAAACTTGAGTAATTCAATCCTATTTTTTAGTCAATAGCAACAGAGTTTGAAAAAAGAGCCTTTACAAAAAATGTTTATTAAGGGTGAAGGGTGGAAAAAGTTTAGCAAAAGGAGGGGTTCCATGGAACATGCAAAGGCAGTATTGATAAAAGGCATCATGACGTTTGCCGTTCTGCTTCTCATTTTTGGCAGTTATACAGGAGTTGGCGAAATCCTTCTTCTTACAATTGTTCTTGGTGCTATATCCTACTTTGCCGGAGATTTGTTTATTTTGCCTAAAACAAGCAACCTGACAGCGACTTCTGCAGACTTGATTGTGTCGTTCATTGTGATCTGGGGAATGGGATTGATGTTATTTGACAACACTGGCAACTTGATTGGCCCAGCGCTTTTCGCAGCATTATTGATAGCTGCCGGGGAATGGTTCTTCCATAGCTATATGGCTGATAAAGTACTTCGAATAAATCGGAAAATATAAAAAGGATGGCGGCTGCCATCCTTTTTTCTTATGCATTGAACCACGTGCCGGAATTTACAGGCTTGTATTAAATTTATTCGCCTCTGTTGCCGCCTGAGAATTGGTTGAACGCAAGGTGCGTTGTTGGCCCTACATATTCATTCAGTCTGAAGCCATGCTTGATTGCCTCAGTGATGAAGCGTTTTGCCACATCCAATGCTTCAGGGACTGATTTGCCCTTGGCAAGCTGCGCTGTGATCGCAGAAGCGAATGTGCAGCCCGCGCCATGCGTGAAGCTTGTTTCCACTTTTTCAGACTCGAAAAGTGTGAAGTCTTTGCCATCATAAAGAAGGTCAACTGCTTTTTCATGGTTAAGCTTGCTGCCGCCCTTGATCATGACGTTCTTGGCACCAAGGTCATGGATCTTGGCAGCAGCTTCCTTCATGTCATCGATGGTGCGGATTGGGCCAGTTTGAGCCAGCTGCCATGCTTCGAACAGGTTCGGAGTCACAACTGTTGCTCTTGGAAGAAGCAATTCTCTCATTGCATCTGTGTTTTCAGGCATTAATACCTCGTCTTCCCCTTTACATACCATAACAGGGTCGATGACAACTCGGTCCAGCTTGAACTCATCGATTTTGCGGGCAGAAAGCTCAATGATATCGACAGTTCCAAGCATCCCTGTCTTCATTGCGTCAATTCCGACTGAAAGAATCGTTTCCAGCTGCTTCTCTACTAATTCAACTGGCTGAGGGAATACCTCGTGATGCCAGTGATTCTTTGGATCCATTGTCACGATTGTCGTAAGGGCAGTCATACCGTAAACCCCAAGCTCCTGGAACGTCTTCAGATCAGCCTGGATCCCAGCTCCGCCACTCGTATCAGAACCCGCAATCGTCAAAACCTTTTTCAACGCCATACCAAAACCTCCAATTCAAATCATGCCCGCTTTACCACACTAACGCACCGGGGGTCAGACCCCCGGCGCTGTGACGCGTTAAAGTGTGTGGCCGCGGACTGTTTTTATTTGCTTTCCTTTGATTATACCAATTCCTTTGATTTAGACAAAGGGAGGGGACTTGGAGGAAGAAATTAACTTTTTGCGATTTTGTGGCATTGACGGCTGCCGTGATGAAAGTTACTGAGGGAGGTATGGATTTTCGGTTAGGATGGGAGGAGTGAAATTTGGCCCAGGCTGAGAGAAAAAGGTTTTTCGTGAATGGAAAATCTTGAATTGATAGTTTGTTAAAAAAATAGACAATTTTCATCTATATTTTTGTAACAATTGAAGCGGTTTCCAGCAGCCGTTTTCCAGTAAATTAAAGGTGTAGGGGTATAAATCCTTTTTTCATATTTAGATGTTTTACAAATATAGAAAACGTAATAATCAAAGTTTGTGAGATATTTAACAGTCTTTCAAATCCATCAGCATTACCATTGATGGAAGATAGTGATTGCTGCAGCATATCCCGGAGAAGAGCACAGTGAGGGGTGAAGAAAATGAACAAGAAAGGCTGTCCCGATGAATTTCCCATCAGTCTTAGGCTGAACGGTTTTGAAATTGCTGTCTTCCAGCTGACCAATCAGGATCTGACAGATTGGGCATATGGTTATCTGTACTCAGAAGGATTGATTGACCGTGCGGAAGATGTGGTGACCATAGAGTTCAATGAGAAGCGGGGGACTCTGGACGTCACCCTGTGCAATAGCTTTGAGCCTGAGCAGATGTTCTCGAAGAAAAAGCATTATACAGCCGGCTGCGGCCGAGGTGTGACCTTCTTTTCGATGACGGACGTGAAGAAGTTCAATAAAGTGAATTCAGATGAAACATATCCGCTTACTTATCTGCTTAAAAAGCGCGCTGAATTTGCACAGAATTCGCCGCTTTATCTTGAAACAGGCGGCATGCACGGTGCCTGCATCATCCTTGAAGATGGCAGCATCGAGGTCCGGGAAGATATCGGCCGGCATAATGCTGTCGATAAGATCATTGGCCACGCAATCAGAAAGCGCTTGCAGCCCGACCGGCTCGTCCTGCTTACCACCGGAAGAGTGTCATATGAAATGCTCTCTAAAGCAGCAAAGTTCGGCTTTGCTGTGATAGGTTCCCGGACCGCAGCGACGAAGCAGGCTATCCAGCTGGCCAGGTTCCTCAATATTGAAGTCGTTGGCTACCTGCGCGGGAAAATGGCCACTGTCTATACAAAGGCTGGGAGGATCACGGATGATTTGAATCCGCCCGCTTCCGCAGAGGAACTCCTTGAAAGGGGGGAAGCCCATCAAGTATTGAATTGAATCTGCTTATGGGATTAGGGATATTCAAGCAATTAAAGGGAAGGAGAGAGAGAAATGGTTGAAATCAACCTGAATCGCCGGCAATTCCTGAAGCTGTCAGGAGCAACTGCCGCAACACTGGCTGTTGTTGAGCTTGGCTTCAATGAAACAGAAGTCCGCGCGAAAACAAAGGATTTCAAGATTGCCAAAGCTACTGTAACACCAACCATTTGTCCATACTGCGCTGTGGGCTGCGGAATTTTAGTCCATACAAAAAACAATGATGTGGTATATACGGAAGGGGATCCGGACCATCCCATCAATGAAGGAAGCCTTTGCAGTAAAGGGACGACCATCAGACAGCTGTACACTTCGGAAAAACGCGTCCTGAAGCCGCGTTATCGTGCACCTGGAAGCAATAAGTGGGAAGAAAAGGACTGGGGATGGATGCTTGATACCATCGCCAAACGCGTTAAAGAAACGCGTGACAAATCCTTCGTTGAGAAATCGAACGGAATTTTTGTCAATAAAACTGAAGCGATTGCCAGCCTTGGCGGCGCTGCACTTGATAATGAAGAAACCTATTTGCTCGCGAAAATGATGAGAGGGCTTGGTGTCACCTATTTAGAGCACCAGGCACGAATATGACACAGTTCAACGGTTGCCGGTCTGGCACCTTCATTTGGCCGTGGAGCAATGACAAATCACTGGAATGATCTGCAGCATACCGATTGCGCGCTGATCATCGGAGCCAACCCTGCTGAAAACCATCCAGTCAGCTTTAGATGGCTTTTAAAGGCAAGGGAAAACGGAGGCAAAATTTTATCAGTCGATCCACGTTTTACAAGAACATCATCACAGGCTGATACCTATGCCCCGCTTCGCTCCGGAACCGATATTCCTTTTATCGGCGGTTTGATCAATTATGCGATAGAAAAGAATCTATTCCACAAGGAGTATGTTGCTAAATATACAAATGCCTCCTTTATCGTCAAGGAAGGCTTCGAATTCAAAGACGGCTTGTTCAGCGGATATGATGCCAAAACACGCTCATATGACAAGGCGAGCTGGTCGTTTGAAACAGCGGAAGATGGAACTCCGGTTAAGGATGAAACACTCCAGCACCCTAGAAGCGTCTTCCAGCTGATGAAAAAGCACTACTCCCGCTATGACATTGACACTGTCACAACAGTAACAGGAACACCTAAGGAAGAATACCTGAAGATTGCTGACAGCTTCTGTTCAACAGGAAAGCCTGGCAAGGCGGGAACAATCCTGTATGCAATGGGGACAACACAGCATACAGTCGGAACTCAGAATGTCCGTTCATATGCAATGCTGCAGCTCCTTTTAGGCAATATCGGGATGCCTGGCGGAGGCGTCAATGCCCTGCGCGGAGAATCGAATGTCCAGGGCTCGACAGACTTTGGACTGCTATTCGGCGATCTGCCTGGATATCTGGGTGCTCCGAAAGAGCTTCCGGAACACGCAACCCTCAAGGCATATCTGGAAAAAGAAACACCTTCAGCCGGATACTGGAGCAATAAACCGAAATTCGTGGTCAGCCTTTTGAAGGCATGGTACGGCCCGAATGCCACAAAGGAAAATGAATTCTGCTATCAGTATCTTCCAAAAGGAAACAAGAACTACTCCCATATCGCGCTTTTCAATGCAATGTATAAAGGCGAATTGGATGGAGCATTCCTGTTTGGAACGAACCCCGTAGTCGGGGGCCCGAACGCAGGCAAGGAGAAAGAAGCATTAAGCAAGCTTGACTGGCTTGTAGCCATCGACCTTTGGGAAACGGAGACATCTGCCTTCTGGCAAAAGGATGCGGGAAGCGACCCATCCAAGATCAATACAGAGGTATTCCTGCTGCCGGCAGCATCTTCTTATGAAAAAGAAGGAACCGTTTCAAATAGCGGCCGCTGGATGCAATACCGCTGGAAAGCGATTGAACCAAAAGGCGAGGCAAAAGCAGACATGGAAATCATCCATATACTGGTGAAGCGACTCAAAGGCCTGTACAAAAATGAAAGCTCAGCTGCTGCTCGAGCAATCAATGCCTTGTACTGGAATTATGGCGAGCATGATCATCCTGATTTTGATCTTGTTGCCAGGGAAATCAATGGTTATTACACAAAAACAGGCAAACAGGTTGAAAACTTCGGCAGCCTTGCGGATGATGGCTCAACCTGCTCCGGCAACTGGATCTATTCAGGCTTTTATCCAGAAGAGGGCAACCTGTCCAAGCGCCGTGACAACAAGGATAATGGCATGGGCAATTTCCTGAACTGGTCATATGCATGGCCGATGAACCGCCGCATCCTGTACAACCGTGCCTCCGCAGATCCAAGCGGAAAGCCGTGGAGCAAGGATAAGGCAGTAATCTGGTGGGATGCCGCAGCGAAAAAATGGACTGGACACGATGTTCCTGACTTTAAAGCGGTAGTAGCACCTACTGATAAAGGCGGCACGAACCCATTCATCATGACAAAGGATGGCGTGGGCGGAATGTTTGCCCCAACGCTGAATGACGGACCTTTCCCTGAGCATTACGAACCGTTTGAAAGCCCAGTGCCAAATGTATTTTCAAGCCAGGAAATCAACCCGACCATCAAGGTATGGGATGGTGACTTCAACCTTAAAGGCACGAAGAAACAGTATCCGATTGTCGCGACAACATACCGGGTAAGTGAACACTGGCAGTCTGGCTCGATGACAAGGAACCAGCAATGGCTTTCTGAATTAATGGGCCATATGTATATCGAAATGAGCGAAGAGCTCGCGAAGGAAAAAGGCATCAAGAATAAAGATCAAGTCATCGTTACGTCCGCGCGCGGGGAAGTCAAAGCGTATGCGATGGTGACGAAGCGCTTCAAGCCGCATACAATCAACGGCAAGAAGGTCCACCAGATCGGCATGCCTTGGCACTTCGGCTATAAAGGATATGCAACAGGGGATACAGCGAACCGCTTAACACCTCATATCGGGGACGCCAACACGATGATTCCTGAGTATAAGGCATTCCTCTGCAACGTAAGGAGGGCTGACTGATGCCAAAGGCGGAATATGTAAAATTTGTCGATGTCACTAAGTGTGACGGCTGCCGTGCATGTATGGTCGCCTGCAAGAACTGGAACGACCTTCCTGCTGAGCCGGAGGAGTTCCAGGGCAGTGTCCAGTCACATGCAAAAGTGACAGCCAATACGTGGAATGTACTGTCATTCATTGAACACGAAAATGGAAAAGGCAATCTTGAGTATCTTTTCCGGCACTCCTCCTGCTTCCATTGCACCGAAGCAGCCTGCGTTAAGGTTTGCCCGGAAGATGCGATGCATTACACAGAATTCGGCACAGTCGATGTGAATACAGACAAGTGCGTCGGCTGCGGCTATTGCGTCCAGAACTGCCCATTCGATGTCGTCCAGCTGGCAACATACAAGGACAAGAATGGCAAGGAGTACAAAAAGGCACAGAAATGCACGATGTGCGTTGACCGCCTTGAGGAAGGCATGCAGCCTGCCTGCGTGACAACCTGCCATACTGACGCAATGGAATTTGGCACAAAAGAAGAAATGCTGAAGAAGGCTGAAAAACGCCTGAAAGAAATCAAGGACCGCTTCCCGAATGCCATGATTTATAACCCAGAGGGAGTCGGCGGCACCCATACGATTTATGTGCTAGCTGAAAGGCCGTCTGTGTACGGTCTGCCAGAAAAGCCTAAGGTTCCGACATCTGCAGTAGTCTGGAAGGATTACGCACAGCCAATCGGAAAAATGATGCTGGGAGCCACAAGCATGGCACTCGTAGGCGCATTTGTCACCAGCAAGCTGTTCAATAAAGAAGGCAAGGGACATGAAGAGGATGGAGGCGGCAGCCATGAGTAAACCGCAAAAATCAGATGTGAAGGTAAAACGTTTCTCAAAGGGTTTTGTCGTTGCGCATGCTGTGAATGCCATTTCCTTCTTTGCACTTTATATCACGGCGCTGCCGATGTATACAGAATGGTTTGACTGGCTCTATCCAGTGCTTGGCGGACCGGAGGGAGCCCGCCTGCTCCACAGGATTTTCGCGGTTGCATTCATCACGCCGACATTCATTTGGCTGATTATGGACCCTAAAGGCCTCCTCCGCTCGGGCAAAGAGCTTGTGACCTGGAAAAAGAGAGATTTGCAGTTCTTCACCGAATTCGTGAAGGAGCTGTTCGGCTTTAGATTCAAGCATGTCAAACAGACATTCTTTAACGCCGGGGAAAAAATCAACTCAATCATCCAGATCCTGACGGCAATTTTGATCATCGGATCAGGCTTCCCAATGTGGTTCCCCCAGCTGTTCCCAAAGGTGATGGTCCAGTGGGCGTATGTAGCGCACAATATTGGTTTCGGATTAGCGATCGCAGTCGTGGTTGGCCATATCTACCTCAGCGTCATCCACAAAAATTCAAGACCAGGCTATACCGGTGTCATCACCGGCGAAGTTCCTGCATGGTGGGCAAAGGACCATTATACGGAATGGTATGAAGAAGAAGTCAAGAAAGGCAACTTCCCTGACCTTGATAAAAAAGGCAATAAGAAGAAGGGTGCGTAATTGCTAGGTTCTGTTATTTCAGAATGTTAATTTTGATAATGCTGTTGATCGAAGCGCCTGGAATGGAGATCAACAATCTAATTTAACGGAGCCAATTTTAAGAAAGGTTTATGATGAGAGTTTTTAGCCGCTATAAATGCTAGGACTACTACTCTCTTAGAAGAACCTTCATCAGGGGGAATGGCAGCCATAATGGAAGCCATTCCCTTCAAAATTTGATATGGAAGAGGGGCTCAGCATGAAGAAGTCCGTTGTTTCGAAAGATTACCAGAAATTGCAGAAAGATATCATCAGTTTGCAGGAGCAGTGGAAATCCAGCATTGACCTTGACCGCATCAGGCCAAACCTGGATAAAGCGGCTATGGAAGCAGGTGTACCGGTCACTGCTTTAGCGGCTATTGACTTTGATATATCACTATTTTTACAGTGGATAGAGGATATGAGAGAATTATTAGCGAAATATCAACCAGACCTGGAACACTCTATGGAAAGAATCCAAAGGTTGCTGGATGAAGAAACGGCGGTTAGGTGGATTGATGAAGCCTTCGCTTTGAACCATATATATTTTGCCGGCTTTGCCGAAGAGAATGGGCTTGATAGCTGGATTCCTTTGTTCCTGGCGGAAACAGTGCTCCGTCCTTATTTGCAGCTGACAGCTGAAAAAGTTCAGCAGGCTATCCAGTATGGGGTCCATGGCGCTGGCTGTCCTGTTTGCGGGGAACCTGTCCGCCTCGCCCAGATTGAGGATAACGGCAAAAAAGTCCTTCACTGCCCGAGATGCCTTGCACACTGGCATGATAAGAAGATTACCTGCTCGCATTGCGGCAATGAGGATCATGAAACCGTTCAATTCCTGACAATCGAAGGGGAGTCGGCTGCCCAGATCCAGGTTTGCGATGTATGCAAGGGGTATACCAAAATAATCGATACACGACAATATATCATAAAGCCTACCCCGGCTATGCTCGACCTGAATACGATCCATCTGGATTTTGTTGCCCAGGAAAACGGCTATAGTGCGGCAGGAGATATAAAACTGAAAAATTAGAAGAAGGTGCTAACGGATGAAAGCCGGAGCTATTATTTTATCAGGCGGAAAGTCCAGCAGGATGGGTTCAAACAAAGCTCTCCTGAAAATTCGCGAAAAAACGAATATTGAGAGAATTAAGGATGAGCTAAAGCATGTATTCGATGATATAATTCTAGTAACGAATGATCCTGAAACCTATCAATTTTTGAATATGAAAACGGTCTCAGACCACTTTCCCGGTTCTGGGCCGCTTGCAGGAATCCACGCAGGCCTTGAGGCTTCAGACTACGAGGAGAATTTTGTCGTTGCCTGTGACATGCCATTTGTATCAGCGGAGCTTGCGGCGAACCTTGTCAGGATGCTAAAGCACCATGACGCGGTTGTCCCGGTAATAGAGGGCAGGCAGCATCCGCTTTTTGCAGCATATCAGAAAAGGACAGCACAGGACGCCAAAAACAGTATCGAAGAGGGAGATCTCAGGATGAAGAACCTTCTCGGCGGGCTGGATGTGCGATATCCGGATGAGGCTGATTTGAAGCTATACTGTGAAGGCAATCTTGAACGTGTCTTTTTCAATATGAATCGCCCCGAGGAATACGAGGACGCGAAGAAGTGGGCTGAATCCGACCGATAGTTTTTTCAGGTGCCAGAAAGGAAGTTAGGCAGCATGCAATTTTTCAAAGTGAAAACAGTTGAGGAGACTCTTGCATTAATAGACGAGAAAATCGGGAAGGTGACGGAGGCCGAAATTCGCCCTCTTGATGAAGCATTGCATTATATCCTGGCTGAGGATGTCATCGCAGCGGAGAATGTCCCGGGGTTTGACCGGTCAACCGTTGATGGCTATGCGGTCATTGCCAGGGATACCTATGGCTCTTCTGAGTCGATGCCGGGCTTTTTGAATGTGGCCGGCGAGGTGCATATGGGCGAAGAGGCGGTTAAGGCAGTCGGCAGGGGAGAAGCAATCTACGTTCCGACAGGCGGGATGCTTCCCCCAGGCAGTGACAGCGTCCTGATGATCGAGCATTGCGAGGATATCGGCGGCCTGCTAAATACCTATAAGCAGATTGCCCCGGGAGAAAATGTCATCCGTGCCGGAGAAGACATCAGGGCTGGCGAAGTCCTGCTTGCACAAGGAACGAAGCTGCGCCCGCAGGAGCTTGGTGCTCTCGCTGCACTCGGTATTTCCCGGGTAAAGGTCTACCGGAAGCTGAAAGCTGCGTACCTTTCTTCAGGCGATGAAATTGTCCCGTTTGAAACAAAAAACCTGGGAACAGGGCAAATCCGTGACATCAATTATCTGACCGTCAAAGGATTGGCCAATGAGTGGGATATCGATGTTATTTATGGCGGGATCACCCGCGATGATTTTCAGGAATTTTCCGCAAAAGCGCGCGAGTTATATGAACAGGCAGACTGCCTGATTTTATCCGGAGGCAGCTCTGTCGGAACCAAGGATTTCACCACTGAAGTCATTCAGTCGCTAGGTGACCCGGGCGTATTTGTCCATGGTATATCAATTAAACCAGGCAAGCCAACGATTCTGGCACTTGCTGATGGCAAGCCCGTCATCGGCCTTCCGGGTCATCCGGCATCCGCGATGATTATCTTCAAGCTGTTTGGGGAGCGGGTTTTCCGGAGATTGAAGGGTGAGAGGATCGAAAACAAACCGGAACGGATTTTTGCAAGGATTGTTAAAAATATTCCGTCCTCACCAGGAAGATCCGATTATATCAGGGTCAAGCTGGAGGAGAAGGACGGAGAATGGTGGGCAGAGCCGATTATCGGCAAGTCCGGCCTGATTACAACTTTGGTGAAAAGTGATGGAATCGTTGAGATTGTTTCTGAAAAAGAAGGCATTTCTCAGGGAGAATACGTTCCAGTCATTTTGACGAGATAGGGGGAGCCGAAAATGGACCGAATACGATATAATCGAAAAATCTATCTGGAGGACAAGCCGCGCAGTGACGCCAGAGAAGAAATACTGGCTGCGTTCAACCTTCCTCAGGAAAAAGAATGGATCCCGGCTGCCAGCGCCCTCGGCAGAATTACTGCAGAACCTGTATTCGCAAATGTCTCCATGCCTTTTTACCATGCGTCAGCCATGGATGGAGTCGCAGTGAGCGCGGAAGAAACATATGAAGCGCATGAGCAGCGTCCCCTTCATTTAAAAAAGGGCGAGAACTTTGTCTATGTTGACACTGGGAATGCGATTCCTTCACCATTCAACGCCGTGATCATGGTCGAGCATATTCACGTCATTGACGAGGACACAATTGAAATCATTGAACCGGCAACTCCATGGCAGCATATCCGTCCAATCGGGGAGGATATTGTCCAGGAGGAAATGCTGTTCACCCAGGGCCATGAGCTGCGCCCTGCAGACCTTGGGGCCCTTCTCGCGGCTCAGGTTACCGAGGTCTGTGTCGTGAAAAAGCCGCTGGTAACCATCATCCCAACAGGGAATGAGCTGGTCAGCGCCGACACCTCCCTATCCTCAGGCAGGATCATCGAGTTCAATGGCACGGTTTTCAGCGCCTATATTGAGGACTGGGGCGGAACGCCTTATCTTCATCCGATTGTGAAGGATGAGCCTGAGAAAATAAAAGAAGCCCTGCTGAATGCGGTTGAGACATCTGATATTGTCGTCATCAACGCAGGTTCATCAGCAGGCTCAAAGGATTATACAGTCCATATCCTCGAGGAGCTGGGCACTGTTTTTACCCATGGGGTCGCCACAAGGCCGGGTAAGCCGGTCATCCTTGGGAAGATTAACGATAAAGTGGTTATTGGAGTGCCAGGCTACCCTGTATCAGCTTACCTTGCGCTCGAATGGTTTGTAAGGCCGCTCGTTTGCAAATATCTCGGTATTCCAGAACCGAAAAGGCCAACATTGCAGGTGAAGCTTGGCCGCAGGATCGTCTCCACGATGGGGGCGGAGGACTTTGTCCGAATGAATATCGGCTATGTGGATGGACAATTTGTCGCCAACCCGCTGACTCGCGCGGCGGGCGTCACGATGTCACTTGTGCGCGCGGATGGCTTGCTGGTCGTGCCGCCGGATGAGCTTGGATACGAACAGGGCGATACCGTTGAGGTTGAACTGTATCGGCCTGTCGAGGAAATCAAGAATGCGATCGTCTTCAGCGGCAGCCACGACTTGACGATTGATCTCCTTTCATCACAGCTGAAAAGGCAGCGCACAGACATGAAAATTGTTTCTTCACATGTAGGAAGCATGGCCGGATTAATGGCAATCCGGAAAGGGGAAGCCCATGTAGCGGGCATTCATTTGCTTGACCCGGAGACGAAAGAATATAATATAACCTATGTGAAAAAATTGCTTGCCGGACAGGACGCGGTCCTTTATCCGTTTTTAAAAAGGACGCAGGGCTGGATGCTTCCAAAAGGAAATCCGCTCGGCATCGAAAATGCAGGTGACATTGCTGTCAAAGGCGCCGACTATGCCAACAGGCAGAAGGGTGCCGGCACCAGGATCCTGTATGATTTATTGTTAAAAGAAGCAGACCTGTCTCCAGAGCAGATCAACGGCTATGACCGCGAAATGTTCTCGCACCTGAGTGTTGCTGCCGAGATAAAGGGCAATGAAAATGCGGCGGGATTGGGCATCTTCCCTGCAGCAAGAGCCATGGGCCTTGATTTCATCCCTGTAGCGGATGAAAATTATGATTTGCTTATGACAAAGGCATTTTATGAAAGCGAAAAGGGTATCTGGTTAAGGTCCGTAATCCAGTCAGAAGCCTTCAAGGCGGAAGTTGCTAAAATTGGCGGCTATGCGGTGGTCGAAAATCCGGAGCCGATTTATTTTTTAGGCTCTGTTAAAGCTGAAGATTGATTTTTAAACCCTGTTGCTCTTCGTTCCAGGCGCGCAGACTCCTTCGGGATGAAGCGGGCAGGTGAGACCTAGGTAGAAATGGCACGAGAATATGGGGCCATTTTACCCCGTGGGAGAAAAGCGGCGAGGAGGCTCACCGCGCGCCCCAAGAAAAATTGGCTCTTGAAAAAGCCGGCAATTGTGCTTTTTCATAATTTTTTAGAGGAAAGCGAAGTGCCTGGAACGAAAATCAACAGACTTGTTTAACAGAGCCTACTTTTAATAAGAATATTTAGGATGATAGAGCGTAATTGCTGTTAAAATGACAACCTTCCTGGGAAAAGCGCTGGGTACCCGAATGAAGCTGTCAAAAGGACAACTCATACGGAAAAATGCTAGAGTTGTCTATAAGAAGTTATCATGATAAAAGCTGATGAGAGCTGTCTGTCAAAAAGGATTGAGCTCACAAATAAATTAAGCAGTATCCTGATCTGGATCAATTTATAGAGGTGAAAATGATGAATTATGAAATTGCGAAGGAACCAATCAACGTTCAATCCGTCATTGATAAAGTGGTCCAGCGTGATGCAGGGGCAATCACGACATTCATTGGCACCGTCCGGGAAATGACAAAGGGAAAGAAGACCCTTTATCTGATATACGATGCATATGAGCCGATGGCGGTAAAAAAGCTTGAGCAAATTGGCACGGAAATCCAGGAGCGCTGGAATGGCGCACAGGTTGCGATCACACACCGTGTCGGCAGATTGGATATCACCGATATTGCCGTCGTTATCGCTGTTTCGACTCCTCACCGCAACGATGCATACGAAGCGAACCGCTACGCGATTGAACGCATCAAGGAAATCGTCCCGATCTGGAAAAAGGAGCATTGGGAAGACGGCGAGGAATGGATTGGCAATCAGCTAGAAACTGTCCCATATCCGACAGGAAAACCGGAGGAGAAGGATCTCAATGAATAAAATCTTATTTTTTGCCCACCTGAGGGATGAAGCAGGCCATGAATCAGTAGAAGTTGACGCAGCTGGCAAAACGGTTGCTGAATTAAAAGAAATCATCGCTGAAAAGTATGGAGTCCAAAAGCTTGATACGTCCATGACGGCAATAAATGAAGAGTTTTCGTCAAATGATGAAGTAATCAAAGATGGTGACACGATTGCGTTCATTCCGCCGGTTTCAGGCGGCTGATTTGAGTGAAAACCAGCACCTGATCCGCAATCCAGCCATGTGAAATGGGAGAGTTAGCGGACAAACGGTGCATGAGTTCTACCCAACAGGAGGAATAATCATGTCAGAAAGATATTCACGCCAGACGCTGTTTCCTCCAATCGGCAAAACGGGGCAGGAGAAAATCGGCAGCAAGCATGTATTGATGATCGGTGCCGGCGCGCTTGGCTCTGGCAATGCAGAATTATTGGTCCGTGCGGGAGTAGGCCGGCTGACGATTGTCGATCGTGACTATGTCGAGGCGAGCAATCTTCAGCGCCAGCAGCTGTATACGGAAGAGGATGTAGCCCTGAAGCTGCCTAAGGCTGCTGCTGCTGAAAAAAGGCTGAGAGCGATCAACTCTGATGTGGAAATCCGTGCTCATATTGCAGATGCCACACCGGAAAAATTGGCTGAGCTTGCTGAAGATGTGGATTTGATCATCGATGCCACTGATAATTTTGAAACAAGGATGGCGATCAACGATATCTCGCAGAAATATCGCATTCCCTGGATTTACGGTGCCTGCGTCGCCAGCTTTGGCATGAGCTTTTCGATCATTCCCGGACAGACGCCATGCCTGAACTGCTTGCTTAAAACGGTCCCGCTCCAGGGGCTGACATGCGATACGGGCGGAATCATTGGACCCGCCGTCCAGATGGTCATTGCCCATCAGGGAGCAGAGGCACTGAAAATCCTGGTAGAGGACTGGGATGCGGTCAGGACTTCCTTTGTCAGCTTCGACTTATGGCGAAACCAATATAGCAGCATGAAAATGTCCAAGGCGAAGGATCCGGGCTGCCTTTCCTGCGGGGAACATCCTGAATATCCATATTTGAACGCTGAAAACATGACGAAAACGACTGTCCTTTGCGGCCGCGATACCGTCCAAATCAGGCCGGCACGCCAGCAGCAGCTTAACCTGCAGGAAACAGCCGGTAAAATGAAGGATTTAGGCTATGAGGTAAAAGGGAATCCTTATCTGGTATCCGTTGAAATGCCTGAAAACCGAATGGTCATATTCCAGGATGGACGAGCATTGATTCACGGAACGAAGGATTTGGCCCATGCACGCAGCATCTATCAGCGGTTTTTTGGATAGGCTGTTTTCAGTTTAGGAATACAATTTTCACAACGCGCAAACCCCCTGCCGAGTTGGCAGGGGGTTTCTATTTAAACGATCCTTGGCAGATCGGATATAATGTTTAGCGCAATGGTTACTTTACATCATCTGTAGCGACAAGAACGAGGCGGCCCTTGTCCAATTCCATTTCATACTGTTCAGCTTCCTGCTTGGAAAGGCCGAGTGATTCAAACTTGCTGCGAAGCTCGTCGCCGCGTGATTTGAACATGTTGCCGATGGAATCAAAGAAGCCTTGTTCCTTGAAGCCCATTCCGCCTGTTTCGGTAGCATCTGTTAAATGCTCGCTGCGGTTTTCGTCATGTGCGAAAATATAAATGTTTTCTTTGCCGAATCCAGCTGCTTCCAATGAGCTGATTTTTTCCGTTGCCTGGACTCCGTTTTCAACTACTTCTACTTTTAACATAGTATCTTCCTCCTTATGGATTTTAACTGTTCAAGCTGGGAAAACGTGATGTCTTCCGCGTCTACAATATATATATAACCGCTTTGGATTCTATTAAACCTGAAGTAGAAGATTGGAAAAATCTCTTTTTATTGGTGCCTAATTTGACAGAAACGGGTAGATTGATAGAGAGGAGAGTGATCAATGGTGGGAATTTTACAGAATGGCTGGGCTTCGCTGCTGGCCGAAGAATTTGAAAAACCGTATTATCAACAGCTGCGATCATTTTTAAAAGAAGAGTATGCGACGAGAACCATATATCCAGACAAAGATGATATTTTCAATGCGCTTCATTTTACAGATTTCGAGGATGTGAAGGTCGTCATTCTTGGCCAGGACCCGTATCATGGACCAGGACAGGCACATGGGTTAAGCTTTTCGGTGAAGCCGGGAGTCGCACTGCCGCCTTCGCTGCGGAATATCTTCAAGGAGCTGAATGGCGATCTCGGCTGCTATGTTCCTGACAATGGCTATCTGAAAAAGTGGGCAGACCAAGGTGTGATGCTTCTCAATACTGTGCTGACCGTCCGTGCAGGTGAAGCCAATTCGCACCGGGGAAAAGGCTGGGAGACTTTTACCGATAAAATCATATCCCTTTTGAATGAACGGGAAAAGCCTGTCATTTTCATCCTTTGGGGCAAACCGGCTCAAAGCAAGCTGAAGCTGATCGATGAAAGCAAGCATAAAATCATTATGTCCGTTCATCCAAGCCCTCTGTCCGCAAGAAGGGGTTTCTTTGGCAGCAAGCCGTTCTCAAAGGTGAATGAGCTGCTGCGGGAGCAAGGCGAGAAGGAAATAGACTGGCAGATTGAAAATTTGGAATAGGTTAAAGAGCTCCGGGAAACCGGGTTTTTTTTAGTGATGGAATTGATATAATTGTACACAGCCAAATTATGCGCAGCCTAAGTAAAAGTCGACATGTTCCACGTGGAACTGACATCCATGATTAGTGCTGGTCGAAAAATTAGTCGAATTGATGTAAAATGGAACGGTATGAATAAGGCTATTGAAATTGGATTTACATATAGGTTTGGATATGGAGGTGAGTGGATGAATATTTCATTGCAGAAACTGCTGGCAAAGATGGAAGCGGAAATCAGGCTTGCACGGTCAGCGGAAACGGAGGCTGTCCAGCGCGAAAAGATTCATTCGATCAAAACATTGTGTGAGCTTGTCCTAGATGAGCCAGCACAGCAGGGGACAGGGAAGCATACCAGTAACGAAGCTGGCAGGACGGTAAACCCGCCCGCGCCGCAATATGCTGCCCCGCAGCCAGGCTATGTCCAGCCGCAGCTGTCTGTGAACCAGCCGGCACAAGTCATGCCCCAGCCGAAGAAGCTGGAAATGGATGATCACTCCAACGGGGATTCGCTGTTCGACTTTTAACACACTGAAGAGGAAAGATAAATAATGAGGTGGAAAGAATGAAGACATTTATTTTAATAGGGGCAATCAATGCATTCCTGGCTGTAGCGCTTGGCGCATTTGGCGCGCATGGACTTGAAGGGAAGGTTGAGCCTAAATATCTTGAAACATGGAAGACAGCTGTTACTTACCAGATGTTCCATGCCACAGGCTTATTGATCATCGGAGTCCTGGCGGGCAAGCTGCCGGCTTCTGGACTTATTTCCTGGTCAGGCTGGCTGATGCTGATCGGAATCATCCTGTTCTCAGGAAGCCTTTACGTATTAAGTGTGACGAAAATCAGCATTCTTGGAGCGATTACTCCGCTTGGGGGAGTAGCATTCCTGGCAGCCTGGATATTGCTGATGATCGCAGCGGTTAAATATCTATAAAAAATAAAAAGCACGCTGTCGCCAGCGTGCTTTTTACTATGCTTCCGTTTCCTTTACAATCGTCTTATTGATTTCTACACGTTCCCTGCCCATGAAGAAAACCGCAATGGCTGAAAGCACGATTGGGATTAACGCAAGGGCGAAGATGTGAGTGATGGATGCAGACATTGCCCCAACGATTTTGTCCAGTACAAATCCAGGAATTTGCGATCTCTGACCAGATTGGAACAGCTGCTGCGGATCACCCATAAGCTGGTTTCCTTGTCCGCCGCCCATCCCTGCAAATGCGCTTTTCAATTTATCCATGAAGACATTGTTCTGGATCGTTCCAAAAATGGTGATTCCAAGAGTCATTCCAAGTGAACGGAGAAACGAGTTCGTCGAATTCGCGGACCCGCGAAAACGAGGGTCAAGATTATGGATCGACGCAGTCGGCAGCAGGGAAAACGAGAAGCCCATCCCGAAGCCGGCTATAATCATGAATAGAGTCAATAGCAGCCTTGTTGTTTCTGGTGACATCATGCTAAGCATGAGCATTCCAGCAAAGTAAGCAACGACTGAAATGAACATTAGATTCCGGTAACTCGTTTTTGTCTGGAAAATGCCGCCTACAGCACTTCCGGCAACGGATCCGAGCATCATCGGAGTCAGGATGAGTCCTGCAGTCTTGGCAGATCCGCCATAAACCGCCTGCACGAAAATAGGGATATAGACTGCAAGGATGATAAAGGTTGCTCCATATAAGAATGCAAGAATCTGTGATGCTGCAAACAGGCGCCTTTTGAACATCCAGAAAGAAATGATCGGCTCATCTGCTTTCCTTTCAGCAAAAATAAATACCAGGAAGAAAACCGCAAAGCTCGAAAATAACCCGATAATCTGGATTGACTCCCAGCTGTACTCTTTTCCGCCAAGCTCAAGAGCGAACATCAAGCTGACAACAGCCACTACAAGAGTGATGGCGCCAGCCCAGTCAATTTTTTGCTTGGAATGCTGAGCAGATTCATGATAATACTTAAAAATGAAAAATAAAGACAAAATTCCAATTGGTACATTGATGTAAAATACCCAGTGCCAGCTGAACCAATCAGTGATATATGCTCCAAGCAGAGGTCCAAGCACGCTTGATGTGCCGAAAACCGCACCAAGCAGCCCGGTCATTTTCCCGCGCTTCTCTGGCGGGAAAATATCAAAAACAATTGTAAAGGCAATCGGCATCAAGGCGCCACCGCCAATTCCCTGGATTGCCCTGTAAATGCTGAGCTGTACCATCGTTTCTGCAATTCCGCAAAGGGCGGAGCCTATTAAAAACACAAGAAGGCCAAATATGTAAAACCGTTTACGCCCGTACATATCTGACAGTTTCCCAAAAATCGGCATTCCCGCCATGACAGCGACCATATAAGCCGAAGTGACCCAAACGAATTTATCAAAGTCGCCCAGGTCTGCCACAATCGTGCCCATCGCCGTTGCGACAATCGTATTATCCATTGCCGCCATCAAAATCCCGAGCAGCAGGCCAGCCACTACCAGTTTAATATTGCTTTCACTAGAAACCATACAGTTTCCTCCCGGATATATTAATTTGAAAAAACAGGTATCTAAAGTGTATTTTTCCACCCGGAATATTGTCAAGACGCTAGCTGCGCCGAAATGAAAAAAACGGCCGAAGCCGTTTTGATCAGTCTATCAGCGCGGAGGATATGTGCTCATCCCTGCACCGCCGCCAAAAGGATAGTCATATTCAATTTCTTCATCAAATGTGATGTAATCAAGGTAAACCATCGGCAGAAGGAAGCGCATATTGGTCTGCGGGTCACTAATGATGATGTGGTCCCTCCCGGCAGCTTCAATAATGCCTTTGAAAATCTTTGCGTTCCACTCCCGGTTGTTTTCAAAAGTCATATAGATCGTTGCTAGCTTACCTTTGTTCAGGCGAAGGATGTTTTCAATATACGACTGTTCCGCCGGCAGCATCCCCGGAACCTGGACACCTGCAGCGCTGCCGCCCATTCCGCCGCCAGAATAGGTCGGAATTTGAGTTGCCTGCTGAGGGAATCCCGTCTGACCCATCTGACCCATTTGCCCCATTTGCTGCATTTGCCCCATTTGCCCCATTTGTGGCACCTGGCCTTGAGGGTAGCCTGTTGTGGCCTGTTCATCGCTTGCAGTATATGGCTGGTACATTTGCGGGTAGGTTCTGTAGTTATAGTATGGATTATTGAATTGTGTCATTTGTAAAAGCCTCCTTTTTTAATTATATGGACTAGCTGCATTTCACCTTGCTATGTAAAAATGGTGAAATGGTCTGTTACAGGAAGGTGTACAAGTAAAATGAATCCTCACTATTTCATTCTTATGAGGGAAGCTTGATTTTATGACAGAAAAAACGGAAGGGAATGCGGGGAATATGAAAAAGCCCCAGGCTGTCTGCCCAGGGCTTGAAATTTGTATTAAACCTGTAAGAATGATGCTACGCGCTCTTCTTCAAGGATGTTTCCGACAAAGAACGAGCCGAACTCGCCATAGCGTGCACTTACTTCATCAAAACGCATTTCATATACAAGCTTCTTGAATTGAAGGACATCGTCTGCGAACAGAGTAACACCCCACTCATAATCATCGAAGCCTACTGAACCTGTGATGATTTGCTTTACTTTGCCAGCGTATTGGCGTCCGATCATGCCGTGGCTGCGCATCATGCTGCGGCGGTCTTCCATCGGAAGCATGTACCAGTTGTCATCTCCCTGGCGGCGCTTGTCCATTGGATAGAAACAAACATACTTCGCTTTTGGCAGCTCAGGATAAAGGCGCGCAAGGATTTGCGGATTCTGGTATGGATCCTCACCAGCCGGCAGGTAGTTGCTCAATTCAACAACTGAAACATAAGAGTGTGCCGGAATTGTGTATTCTGCAAGCTTTGACTTGTTGAATTCTGTTTCGATTTCGTTCAGCTCTTCCATTGTTGGGCGCAGGATCATCATCATGAAATCTGCTTTTTGGCCAACGATTGTATAAAGAGCGTGGCTGCCTTGTTTTTCAGCCTGAGTACCATTCCACTTTTCCACTAAACCGAGGAATTCATTGATTACTTCCTGACGCTCTTCAGCCGGAAGCATCTTCCAGGTTGTCCAGTCAACAGTACGGAAATCATGCAAACAATACCAGCCATCAAGTGTTTGTGCTGCTTCACTCATATATATCACTCCTAAAAATCATCAATATACCAATATCATATCATAGTTTCTCCATCCGTCATGCTTATAAAACCTGATTGTTTGAAGAGAGTATAAAAAGGATAATTTGTTAATGATATTAAAGGCAGGAAAAGCATGCTTGAATATTTACAATTAAAAGACTTCTGACTGTAAACGGTAACAATCTTGAATTTTAAAACACGTAAAGTATCCTAGAAGTATAGATAAAAGGAGGAGTCAGCATGAGTGATTTATTTGAAGGCTTAAAAGCGAGATTGAGCGGCCAAAACTTGCGTATTGTTTTTCCGGAAGGACTTGACGAACGTATCCTGGCAGCAGCAGGCAGATTGGCTGCGGACGGAATTTTGACACCGATTTTGGTAGGAAACATCGAACAGATCCAGGCAAAGGCGAATGATATGGATGTATCGCTTGATGCGGCCGAAATCTATGACCCGGCTAATTTTGCGATGATGGATGAGCTGGTTGCGGCTTTCGTTGAACGTCGAAAAGGGAAAGCTACAGAAGAACAGGCTCGCCAAATCCTGCTTGATGAAAACTACTTCGGCACGATGCTCGTTTACGCAAACAGAGCAGATGGCCTTGTAAGCGGAGCAGCACATTCAACTGCTGATACAGTGCGCCCGGCATTGCAGATCATCAAGACGAAGGAAGGCGTACGCAAAACTTCAGGTGTGTTTATCATGGTGCGTGAAGATGAAAAGTACGTATTCGCTGATTGCGCGATTAACATTGCGCCAGACAGCCAGGACCTTGCGGAAATCGCGATCGAAAGCGCTAAGACAGCCAGAATGTTCGATGTGGAGCCGCGTGTAGCAATGCTAAGCTTCTCTACAAAAGGTTCAGCTGTATCTCCTGAAACGGAAAAGGTATCCAAGGCATTGGAAGAGGCTAAGCTTCGCGATCCATTGCTGATTGTTGACGGCGAATTCCAATTCGACGCAGCATTCGTTCCATCTGTCGCTGAAAAGAAAGCACCGAATTCTCCAATCCAGGGAGATGCGAATGTATTCGTATTCCCAAGCCTGGAAGCAGGAAACATCGGCTACAAAATCGCTCAGCGCCTTGGCGGATTTGAAGCAGTCGGCCCAATCCTGCAAGGTTTGAACCGCCCTGTTAACGACCTGTCCCGCGGCTGCAGCGAGGAAGACGTATACAAGCTTGCGCTGATTACGGCAGCTCAGGCGCTAAATAAGTAAAATTATGTACGTGGGAAGCCGGTCGAATTTTTTTCGATCGGTTTTTTGCTGTTTTGTTGAATAGCTTGATTGCGTTATCCGACTTAGAGCCAACGACCGCCCTAAAAGCACTGGTGGATGGTCTTAATAGAGGAGATAAGAGCCATCTGCTGCTTCAAAAGGAGAGCTAGGAGGTCTTAATAATGTTTATTAGAGCCATCTACAGCTTCTAAAGTAGAGCTAATGGTCTTAATAGAGGAGATAAGAGCCACCTGTGGCCTCAAAAAGAGAGCTAGATGGTCTTAATACTGTTTATTAGAGCCACCTGCGGCTCCTAAAGTAGGGTTGGATGGTCTTAATAGAGGTTATTAGAGCCACCTACACCCTCAAATGTAGCCTGGATGGTCTTAATCACTTATCTAACGAAACTAAAACAAGTGTACTGGGCAGAATACCAGAAAGGTAAGCAAATTAAAGCTGGGTCACCCCGATATGCTATAATATCAACGGAAATATCATAGAAAATTGCAATAGAGTTTGGAAAAGGGGAATTATCATGGATGAGGCGCTTAATTTATTGCGTCAGGACAAATGGAGACTGATTGACCAGTCGGCGCTGGGTGCGCATTTTCATGCTTTGCAGTCGTTTGGCACGGACGATACATTGTGCGAGTCGGTCGGCACCGGACATTCACCGGCGACGGCCCGGGCCTGGGTTCATCACAATACGATTGTCCTTGGCATCCAGGATACGAGGCTCCCATTTTTACAGGATGGCCTTGATTATCTTGAGCAGCAGGGCTATCAATATATTGTCCGCAATTCTGGCGGACTGGCAGTGGTGCTGGATGAAGGGGTCCTGAATCTATCACTGATTTTGCCTGAAAAAGAGAAGGGCATTGATATCAATCGCGGATATGATGCGATGTGGTTCATGATCCGGGAGATGTTTGCCGACTTTAACAAAGAAATCGAAGCGAAAGAGATATCGGCTTCCTATTGTCCGGGAAGCTATGACTTAAGCATTGGCGGGAAAAAGTTTGCCGGCATTTCGCAGCGCCGCTTGAAAAAGGGCGTAGCGGTCCAAATCTATCTTTGCGTGACAGGCAGCGGGAGCGAGCGGGCAGAACTAATCCGCGAATTTTATTCCCGCGCCAAAAAGGGAAAAACGACGAAGTTCAGTTATCCCGAGATCCAGCCTGAAGTGATGGCTTCCCTGACAGAGCTTTTCGGTGTCGACATGACAGTTCAGGATGTGATGCTGCGGTTTTTGAAGTTCCTCAGTGCCAACAGCAATGAGCTGACATCAGGCTATTTGAACGGTGCGGAAATCGAAATGTTCGATCACTACTATGACCGCATCATCGATCGAAATGAGAAGTTTTTGGAGCCGCGGGAATAGCTGCTGGATGCAGGTATATAAAAATAAAGAAAAGCCGGTTACCCAACTATACGGGTGCCGGCTTTTCCTAAGAGGGGGCTGTTGCGATCTCCATCTCCATACAACATCTATTTATATAGTAATTTATTCCGCTACTTTTTCGAGATTGCCGTTGCGGTCCATTTTGAACTTCGTTGCCGGGCGCTCTTCTTCTTCAAAGAGAACCAGCTTGCGGGCGCGATTCATGATTTTCAGCAATGTCTCGTAATCTTCCTGCATCGTATGAGTATTGTTCTCAAGTTCATTGACCTTGGCCTGAAGCTCTTCGTTCTGCTTCCTTAAACTATTGATTTCACGCTTCAATCTTTCATTCTCGCTCTTATAAATATCAACTTGCAATGTTGATCCATTCAGGCTTTGCAGATAAGCGATCACATGGCCCATCGTCAATCCTGTAGGCGGGACTGTATGCCTGACCGTGAGCGGCGTGGCCTGCGGTTTCTGGACGGCAGCCGGAACTTCTTCCATCTGTGAAGCTTCGACACTGAAATCCTGCTGCTCTTGTTTTTCATTCAGCAAATCTTGCATTTCAGCCATGAGAGCTGCTTCAAGTTGTTTGTCGTCCTGATCAAGCATTGATAAATCAAAGGTAATCTGTGAATCATCCGCTTCAGCTGCTGGCAGCGAACCTGTCAAACTTTCATCTAAAACTGGAACCGGCGGAGCGTACAGCAATTTCTTTTTGCCGCCCTGGTCTTTTCCTAGGATTCTCTGTCTTTGCTTACGCTGCTTTTTCGCGAGCTGCAAAGCTTTTTCATAGTTATGCCTTACAACGGCGTTCCACCTGAATCCACAGGCTGCTGAAGTGCGGTCGAGCTTGTCGCCCACCTCTTCAAACGCGTTCAATTGTGTACTGCCTTCTCTTACATGGCGCAGTACGGTTTCCGCTAGCAATAAATCATTTTCTTCAGTCCAGGCATCCTGGCGTACCTTCATTTTCTTCAACTCCCTTTTACATTGGTTAACTATAGAAACTTATATTTCAATCATGTCCTGAAATTGGAAACCTTATACATTGCAAAATGGAAGGATAGTAGATTTTTTGCGATAAATACGTGTTTTCCATAAAGATAGATAAAGGAGCAGAGCCTTTGGACAGCTTGCAATCGAGTGAAATAAGAGGTAAAATACCTGTTAGTCTATAGCGAAAAGCGGAAGCGCCAAAATCTGTGTCCATTGACTGACTATCACACAAAGCGGACGTCGGCTAGACCTTGTGCAGATCAGGCAGGAATGCCGGGATGAAACTTGAGGCGCTGGAGCTGGACAGTATGATTAGAAAGGGTTGTCCTAAATGGCAAACGAATTTCGAGTTTGCGACGATTGTCAGGCCGTAAACCTTAAAACATTGATTCCGAAGCTGAAGCAGCTGGATCCGGAAGCGAAAGTGGACATTGGCTGCCAGTCCTATTGCGGGCCAGGCAGAAAGAAAACCTTCGCCTTCGTCAACAATCGGCCAGTCGCTGCTCTCACTGAAGAAGAACTAATGGAAAAAGTCGAGAAAAAACTTAAATAGAGTTCCGGATTATTTAGGTTTTAAAATGTCATACAAATCACCTTTAAACCAAGTTTAGAGGTGATTTTTCTTTCTTATCTGTGCAAATTTCCACCTGAAACTTGCAATCTACATTTTCAATTGTTTACAAATCATTGAATATAGGAATTAAGGGAGTATGGTAAATTTTTATCAAAAAATGCAAATTGTCTCGAACCCTGATTAAACCTCGTTTTTACAATCTGAAGATGAAAAATTTGTAAAAATTTGCAGAAAATCGAGGTGATTTGACGATTGAAACAGGCTATAATAAGTAACAAGATGAACAGGAAGAAGGGGAAAGATGGGATACTCGGAAGAAAAGCTATTTGAAGAAAAAGTTTTCAAAGATCCTGTCCACCGGTATGTCCATGTCCGTGACCGGGTGATCTGGGATTTGATCGGGACGAAGGAGTTCCAGCGCCTGAGAAGGATCAAGCAGCTCGGCACGACGTACTTAACCTTCCACGGAGCGGAACACAGCAGATTCAACCATTCATTAGGCGTCTATGAAATCGTTCGCCGCATTGTCGATGATGCTTTTGCATCGAGGCCGGAATGGGATGAGGGAGAGCGTCTTCTGTCCATGTGTGCAGCACTGCTTCACGACCTTGGCCATGGCCCCTTCTCGCATTCATTTGAGAAGGTATTCGACCTTGACCATGAAGACTTCACCAGGGAAATCATTCTTGGGGACACCGAGGTCAATCAAGTGCTGACGAAAGTAGCGCCTGATTTTCCAAAGAAGGTTGCTGAAGTCATTGAAAAAACGTACGAAAACAAGCTCGTCATCAGCCTGATCTCAAGCCAGATCGACGCTGACCGGATGGACTACCTTCAAAGGGATGCCTATTTTACGGGCGTGAGTTACGGACATTTTGATATGGAACGGATTTTGCGTGTCATGCGCCCAAAGGAAGACCAGGTTGTCATCAAGCAAAGCGGGATGCATGCTGTCGAAGACTACATAATGAGCCGCTATCAGATGTACTGGCAGGTATATTTCCATCCAGTCACAAGAAGTGCCGAAGTCATTTTGACGAAAATCCTGCACCGTGCAAAACACCTTCATGAGCAAAATTACACCTTCAAACATAAACCGCATCATTTTTACTCAATTTTTGAGGACCGTTTGACGCTGCAAGACTATTTAAAATTGGATGAAGCAGTGTTCCTCTACTATTTTCAGATTTGGGAAGAGGAAGAGGACCAGATCCTCAGCGATCTGTGCCGACGCTTCAATAACCGCAATCTATTTAAATATGTGGAGTTTGACCCGGCAAAGGAATACAAGAAGCTGGCAAGGCTTTCTGTTTTATTCGAACAGGCTGGGCTCGACCCTGAATATTATCTGGTCGTCGATTCATCGTCAGACCTTCCATATGATTTTTACCGTCCGGGCGAGGAGGAAGAACGTCTTCCAATCCACCTGCTAAAAAAGAACGGCGAAATCCGCGAGCTTTCGCGAGAGTCCGAGATTGTCGACGCCATTTCAGGCAAAAGACGGACAGACCATAAACTTTATTACCCTGCCGATATTCTGGAAAAGGAAAAAGCACGCCCTGAAATCGCGCAGATTATACAAATTCTAGAGCTGCACTTAGACAATGGGACCATTTGATACAGGAGTTGACGCGTTTTGTTAAAAGACCACGCTAAAATCATACATGCCATTTCAGTTTCTGGAGAGGTCATCGGCAGGAAGAAGCTGCAGAAAATGATCTATATCGCAAAGAAAATGGAGTTTCCTTTCCAGGAGCGCTTCCAGTTCCATTTTTATGGACCATATTCTGAGGAGCTTACGTTAAGAGTAGAAGAGCTTTGCAATATGGGCTTCCTTGACGAAGTGAAGGAAAAAAAGGGAGGCTACTACCAGTACCGCTATACCCTTACCGAGGCCGGCCAGGAATTCCTGAGCGAAAACAGCATCGACATGCCATGCCTTGGCGACTGCCTGACAGACATCAATGGACAGAATGCAAGATTCCTTGAACTCGTATCCACTGTTTTGTATTTTGATAACTTGCCAGAAGACGAGGTAAAAGAAAAAGTGCAGACAGTCAAAAAGAGCCAGAAATACACAGACGAAGAGATTGCAGACGCTTATGCTTATATTGCAAGCCTAAAGGAAAAATCCAGGCAGCTGGCATAATCTTGATAATGGAGTACGGAACCTATGCGGGTTTTGTGCTCTTTTTTTATTTGGCTGTATTCGCAAAGATTGTTGCCTTCACCAATGTTGAATTGAGATCCTGTTGCTCTTCGTTCCAGGCGCGAAGACTCCTTCGGGATGAAGCGGGACAGGTGAGACCCCGGAAGAAATGGTCCGAAAAGAAGGGACCATTTTTCCCCGCAGGAGCGCAGTTACGAGGAGGCTCACCGCACGACCCAAGAAAAATTTGCCCTTGAAAAAGCCGGCAATTGGCTTTTTCATAATTTTTCAGAGGAAAGCGAAGCGCCTGGAACGGAAATCAACAGCGTTTTACTACAAAGAGGTAACTTATAAGCTCTATAGATGCCTAGTAGGGACGATTATAAGAATAAAGAGGTAACTTATAAAAAATTCCAAGATGATAAAATATTAGTAATTGGAAGGAAAATCCAAACCTAAAGTGAAATAAGTAAAGATACTGATTCAAAGGGAGCTGATTGGATGCAGATGCCTACACATATCGTGGCGGTCGGCGGAATTGTGGAGAATGAGGACGGGAAAATCCTCCTGGTCAAAACTCAGCATGGGGGATGGGTGTTTCCTGGCGGACAGGTGGAGGTTGGCGAGAATTTGCCTGATGCGCTTCGCAGGGAAGTGAAAGAGGAAAGTGGAATGGAGATTGAAATCAAAAATTTAGTGGGAATTTACTCTAATACTGCTGTACATAAGTGGTATGACGGCATTACCGATGTACCGACCAAATTGATGCTGGACTTTGCCTGTATAAGTGTTGGCGGTGAATTAAGTGTTTCTGAGGAAACATCGGATAGCCGCTGGGTTGAAAAAGAAAAGGTGCTTGATCTGATTTCGGGCCCTGCTTACCGGACGCGGTTCGAGGCGTATTTGAAATCTTCCGGTTCAGTTCAGTATATGGATTATGTAACGCATCCTGAGTTCGAATTGAAGTTAAATACACTTGTATAAGGGAAAAGCTCAGAATCAATGTTCTGAGCTTTTACTAATGGTGGATCTATTCGTCACTTAAACGCTTGCCTGCAACAGCATAATGATTCTTCGTCATTTCTTCGATAAAAACAACGACCTTTTCCTTTGGTGCGCCAGTTGTTTCGCTGACAGCGTCGGTTACTTTTTCAACAAGAGCTTTCTTTTGGTCTTCAGAGCGGCCTTCAAGCATTTTGACTGTTACATATGGCATATGTGTTGCCTCCTTGAATATGTTGAAATGTACATCTAGATTGAGTTTTTCATAATTCGCCAAAATGTGCAAGTCCCTAGAACGATTCACTTTTTCACATTCAAAGTAGAATGGGGTATAATCTAGGGAAAAGAGAAAAAGGGGAATGGTCTGTGTTTTTACCCTATTCGTTAGATCAAATACCGTATGTTGCTGCAGCGCTGATGATTGCATTCGCGGTGCACGAGTTCGCCCATGCCTGGGTGGCGTATAAGTTTGGCGATCATACTGCGCAGAAGCAGGGAAGATTGACGCTGAATCCGATTCAGCATCTGGATCCGCTCGGCACAATCTTGATTTTCATCGCTGGTTTCGGCTGGGCAAGACCGGTTCCGGTCAATCGCTTCATGTTCAAAAACCCGAGGCTTGCCGGTGTTCTCGTTTCAGTTGCGGGCCCAATCAGCAATCTTCTGCTTGTCTTTCTGGCATTCGCAATCTGGTATATATTTGTAGCGCTTGGATTGGCATCGGGGATTCCGGAGTTTTTCCTGAATTTCCTCAATATCTTTATCGGCCTGAATGCGATGCTGTTCGTCTTCAACCTGCTGCCGTTCCCTCCGCTTGACGGTTACCGCATTATCGAGGATTTGGCGCCAGCAGATATCCGTGCAAAAATGACCCAGTACGAAGCGTATGTATCAGTCATCTTTTTAATTCTGGTAATCACACCACTTGACCAATATACCATCGGGCCGATTTTCAGCTATCTGATTCCGGCTGTCATTGATGGAGTGCAGAGCTTGTTTGCGTGGATTTAGTCAGGGGTTGTTGTTAAAGAGACTATTAAAACATTTTGAAGGCAAAATATTGGTGAACTGTTATGGGTGAGGCCATTAGAGCCATTCAAAGGCGAAAATCAGTGGTGGATGGTCTTAATAAAGCTTATTGGAACCATTCAAAGCCAGAAATCATTGCTGGATGGTCTTAATAGAGCTTATTAGAACCATTCAAAGGCGAAAATCAGTGGTGGATGGTCTTAATAGAGCTTATTAGAACCATTCAAAGCCAGAAATCATTGCTGGATGGTCTTAATAGAGCTTATTAGAGCCATTCAAAGCCAGAAATCGTTGCTGGATGGTCTTAATAGAGCTTATTAGAGCCATTCAAAGCCAGAAATCGTTGCTGGATGGTCTTAATAGAGCTTATTAGAACCATTTAAAGGCGAAAATCACTGGTGAATGGTCTTAATGGAGCTTATTAGAACCATTTAAAGGCGAAAATCACTGGTGAATGGTCTTAATGGAGCTTATTAGAACCAATCAAAGCCAGAAATCATTGCTGGATGGTCTTAATGAAGCTTATTAGAACAACTCCAAGCTAGAAAACGCAGACGAATTGTCGTAATAGTAATAGAGGCTATTAAAACAATTCAAAGCCAAAAACCCGTAATGAATTGCTATAAGTGCGCCTCATAAACCAATTTTCATACCAAAAAACCATCATCCAATTGTTCAAATAAAAGATTTTAAATCTTTCTGAAGGAGGAATTTCCATGGAGGAAAAAAAGAAAAACATAGGCTTTAATATTATCAAAAATGATCCGATGGATGGACACAAGGGCTTTGGGAAGGGTGTCCTGACGCTGGATAATGTTTCTCCTGTCATCATTGATGTCGATGCGGGCGAGGCGGCTGTCGATGTTGGAGCGATGCATGCGCGCAGTGTCGTGGAGAAGGGCATTAAGTTTTTGCCTGACCGCAATGAGGTTCCGGATGCAAAGCTGTATTGGGTTGTATGGGTAACGATTGACCGCAAGGAAGAGGGGCCGTATTATGCGGGAGTCACAGCCTGCGAAATGACGGTGAACCGTGAGATCCGCCGCGGCTATAAATCCCTGCCGGAGCATGTTAACAGGCTTGATAAGTCAATCAAGCGCCAGATCATTGTCAATCATATGGATGATAAGTCAAAAAATATTCTTACAGACTTCTTGAAAAATCATGATGCAGGAATGTGGGAGAGGTCAGAAGATCAGTTAAAGGCAGACTTATCAGTATAAAATAAGCGTTATAAGGGGTTGGATAATTCTCCCTTAAATTTGTCGAAATTGTGACATTTTTTATGGATGACAATATCTGGCTTGCTCACTTTGAATAAAAAAAGTAAACTTAATACAGCGTAAAACACATTTTATGCTAGGACGAGAAAAACCCCGGGAGCTTGCTTCCGGGGTTTTTCTTTGTTTTTTGGCGATTTTTGTCGTTGACAGTCTATGGTAATCGACACTTAATTCCCAAACAATCGCTTATACCAAGGTTTCTTTTCTTTTTTCTTTTCAGGCTTTGGCTCTTCATGCTCTTCATCATTGCCCAGGTGATCTGTGCAATATTCCGTCGGCTCTGTTCCGGTCTGGAAGTAGGTGAGCCGCTTTACCGGACAAGTGTCGGATGCCAGTTTTCCGTTGGCCGGATCCACATAGACACCGACTGTGCCTTTCGCACGCTTGAATTTCTTCGCTGGCTCGTCATCAAGAGCTTTTTCCATAAAATCGAGCCAAATATTCTTGGCATATGATTTTTCAACAGTCAGTTCGATCGGTTTTCCCTTATCGTAGCCGGTCCATACGGCTGAGACAAGCTGAGGCGTGTAGCCAATCATCCAGCTGTCTGTTTCCGTAGTTCCTGATTTGCCGGCATAAGGGCGGGTCATTTTTTTAATCAGCGTGCTGCCGGTTACGGATGAATAGCCATTTAGCTTTTTATCGAAAATCCCTGTCAGCATATGGGTCATCACGGATGCCACATCAGGCTTCAATACATCAGCTTCTTCCTTCTTATATTCATAGATGACTTCCCCTCTATGATTCTCAACCTTTTTGATCAAGACAGGCTCTACTTCTTTGCCGCCATTGGCAAACATGCTGTAGGCATTGGCCATTTCGATCACCCTGACTCCGGAAGTGCCGAGTGCCAGGGATGGGACATTTGCCATTTGGGTTGTAATGCCAAAACGTTTGGCTGTATCGATCAGAGTGTCCTCTCCAAGGAAAAGATGCGTTTTAACAGCATAGACATTATCTGACAGTGCCAGGGCCTGAGCCATGGTGATATCAGCGTTTGCATACTTATTGTTAAAATTGTGCGGTGTATATTCGGAACGCCCGTCATCGAACCTGAAGGTCGTCAGCTGGCTCTTCATCGTTGTTGATGGTGTGAAGCCATTTTCCAGTGCAGCATAGTAAAGGAGCGGCTTCATGGTGGACCCCGGCTGCCTTACTGCCTGGACTGCACGGTTAAATGGACTTTCTTCATAATTCCTTCCGCCTACCATCGCTTTTACATACCCGTTCTTAGGGTTCATCGCAACGATTCCCGCCTGGATCTCCGAATCAGCAGGAATCAGCTTGCTGACTGTTTCTTCAGCGATTTCCTGCTGCTTGAGGTTAAGCGTCGTATACACCTTCAGGCCGCCAAGGGAAATCGTCCGGTCATCAAAGTTCAGTGAATTTTTCAAGGCGCTGCGGACAGCATCCTGAAAATAAGGTGCCTTGCCAAGCTGGTCATTCTGGTGCTTGCCAATTAGCTGCAGCTTTTCAATTTTGGCTTTTTCAGCCGCGGCTTCATCGATAAAGCCGTTCTCCTTCATCGTATAAAGGATGACCTGCTGGCGCTGCTTCGCTTTTTCCATCGACGCCAAAGGCGAGTAGATATTAGGCCCCTTAGGAATTCCTGCTAGCATGGAAGCTTCCGCCAGGGATAGATCCTTCGCATCCTTGCCAAAATAATAACGGCTTGCAGCCTGTACACCGTAGGCGCCATTGCCGTAGTAGATCGTATTTAAATAGCCTTCGAGGATTTCATCCTTCGAATAGTTCATTTCAAGCCGCAAAGTATAGAATGCTTCCACGGCTTTTCGCTTCCAGGTTTTTTCATGGGCAAGATACAGATTCCTTGCATACTGCTGGGTAATCGTACTTGCACCCTGGACCTTGGACATCGCCTTCAGGTCGGCAAGGGCAGCGCCGGCAATCCGCTTATAATCAAACCCGTTATGGGCGAAAAAGCTTTTATCCTCTATGGAAATGGTGGCATCAATTAACTGCGGTGAGATCTCTTCAAGCGGCACCCAGTAGCGCTTTTGCCCGGAATTGCTTTCGCCAATGACAGTGCCATCATCGGATAGATAAAGAGTTGACTGAGGCACAGCGAGCGGCGGCGGTCCCTGAAGCTTCGCGTATCCAAGCAGGGAAAAATAAAGGATCGCGGCCAGAGCCAGGCCTCCAAGACTTATAAAAATCAACGCGCGCAAATATTTGATTGTTTTGCGAAACCGCTGGTCGGTCATCAGCTCCATGCTGCTTCCCCCTAAAAAGATAGATAGTATCAGTATGAAAGAATTTAGCGTATTTTAAACATTCAAGAAAAGAGAATTAAATTTTGCTTGCAATTTTGCTAGATTCAACTATACTTTTTCTGATGTTTGTATTTGTGATGTTGGGGAAGTATAAAACTAAATATGAATGGTTCGCAGATTTTCAGTCCTTCGGCATTTCCATGGAGAGGGCATTTTTCTGCGAAAATTGACCAATATAAATGAATGAGCTGGCTGGTGCCTTTTCGGATTTTTAATGGCAGCGCCCATGCATGTGAAAATTTCGCCGCATCATAACGGAAATTTTTTTGCCGAAAGGAAGGAAGAAACTATGGGTCTTTGGTTTACAGAAAAGCAGACAGAAAACTTTGGTATCACGATGAAAGTGAACAAAACGTTACATACAGAGCAAACTGAGTTCCAGAAGCTTGATATGGTAGAAACAGAAGAGTGGGGCAATATGCTTTTACTTGATGACATGGTTATGACATCTGTAAAAGATGAGTTCGTCTACCACGAAATGGTCGCGCACATCCCATTATTCACGCATCCAAACCCTGAGCACGTATTGGTAGTAGGCGGCGGCGACGGCGGTGTAATCCGTGAAGTCCTTAAGCACCCTAGCGTGAAAAAAGCGACTCTTGTAGATATCGATGGAAAAGTAATCGAGTACTCAAAGAAGTATTTGCCTGAAATCGCTGGCAAGCTGGACGACCCACGTGTCGATGTTCAGGTTGGCGACGGCTTCATGCATATCGCTGAAAGCGAAAACCAGTATGATGTCATCATGGTTGACTCTACTGAGCCAGTTGGACCAGCAGTAAACCTGTTCACAAAAGGCTTTTACGCTGGAATTTCCAAAGCATTGAAGGAAGACGGCATCTTCGTTGCACAGTCAGACAACCCTTGGTTCAAAGCTGACCTGATCCGCAACGTGCAAAAAGATGTAAGAGAAATCTTCCCAATCACACGCCTATACGTGGCGAACATCCCAACATACCCAAGCGGAATGTGGGCGTTCACACTAGGTTCAAAGAAGCACGACCCGCTTGAAGTAAGCGAAGACCGCTTCCACGAAATCGAAACAAAATACTACACGAAAGAGCTTCACAAAGCAGCTTTCGTATTGCCTAAATTTGTTGGCGATCTTTTAAAATAATCATGATATGACCGGTTAATTTGCCGGCAAATCCCATACGGCTTCCCGGTAACCCGGGGGCCCTTTTAATGTAAAGGCTGTGTTAAAGTTTCACTATTTATATTAAGCCCTGTTGATTAGAGTGGAAGGCGCGAAGACTCCTGCGGGATGAACGGGTCAGGGGAGACCCCGCAGGAGTGAAGCGACGAGGAGGCTCCCCGAGCTGCCCGCGGAAAGCGAAGCGCCTGGAACGGAAATCAACAGCCTAAGTTAACAACGCCAATGTAAATATCATTAGAAAGAGGTGTTTGGAATGCGTTTTGATGAAGCCTATTCTGGCAATGTATTTATCCGCAGCCATTCAAATTACATGGAAAGCAAGGCGGTCCTTTACGGCATGCCGATGGACTGGACTGTAAGCTACCGTCCTGGTTCCCGCTTCGGCCCGACTCGTATCCGGGAGGTCTCTATCGGTCTTGAGGAGTACAGCGCGTACCTTGATAAGGATTTGGCTGATTTGGCTTACTTTGATGCAGGGGATATCCCGCTTCCTTTCGGGAATGCACAAAAAAGCCTTGATATGATTGAAGAATTCGTGGACAAGCTGTTAGCTGCCGATAAGTTCCCGCTTGGTATGGGCGGTGAGCACCTGGTTTCATGGCCGGTCATGAAGGCAGTTGCAAGAAAGTATGAAGATCTTGCTATTATCCACTTCGATGCCCATACAGATTTGCGCGAGCACTATGAAGGGGAGCCATTATCCCACTCAACGCCAATTCGCAAAATTGCTGAGCATATTGGGCCTAAGAATGTTTACTCTTTCGGAATCCGTTCCGGCATGAAGGAAGAATTCGAATGGGCAAAGCAAGCTGGCATGCACATTTCCAAGTTTGAAGTGCTTGAGCCGCTAAAGGAAATCCTGCCTGCACTTGCAGGACGCCCTGTATACGTGACGATCGATATCGATGTCCTTGATCCAGCGCATGCTCCTGGAACAGGTACAGTAGATGCTGGCGGAATCACTTCGAAGGAATTGCTGGCATCGATCCATGCAATCGCAAATTCCGATGTGAACGTTGTCGGTGCTGACCTGGTAGAAGTAGCGCCAATCTACGATACATCCGAAATGACTGCAAACACAGCTAGCAAACTCATCCGTGAAATGCTGCTTGGGTTTGTGAAATAAAAAAAGAGTTAGAAGCTGCATCCTTATTGAGGGTGCAGCTTTTTTGTATGGTGAGACTTTTCAGAAGTAAATCCAACTCCACTCGTAAATCCCTCTCGTACCGAGTGCGGACATAAAAATCCTTTTAAATAGAAGGAATATTCAAAAATGTATAGAAAATATAATGACTATGAGTACAACTACTACAAAGGAGGTTAAAAGCATGAAAATGTTGGTTTCATTTTTTAACCGCATCATGCAGCGGTATTTGCCTGATCCGTTTCTTTTTGTCATCATCCTAACTTTTGCTGTTTTTGGATTAGGCCTTATTTTTACTGACAATGGTCCATATCAGATGGTCCAGCATTGGGGCAACGGATTCTGGAGCTTGCTGACGTTCTCGATGCAAATGGTTCTGGTGCTTGTCACAGGCCATGTTCTTGCGAGCAGCAATATATTTAAAAAAGGATTGGGTGCTCTTGCTTCGCTGGCAAAATCACCGGGGCAGGCCATCATCATCGTCACGATTGTTTCGATGGCAGCCAGCTTAATCAACTGGGGTTTCGGATTGGTCATTGGAGCCCTATTTGCGAAGGAACTGGCCAAGAAGGTTAAAAATGTTGATTACAGGCTGTTGATTGCAAGCGCTTACTCCGGTTTTATTGTCTGGCATGGCGGGATTTCAGGTTCCATTCCGCTCACGATTGCAACGGAAGGACATTTTTCACAGGATTTGATTGGAATCATCCCAACTGAGCAGACCATTTTTGCTGGATTCAATCTCATCATTATCCTGGTGCTGCTGATTGTCCTGCCAATCGTTAACAGGCTGATGATGCCATCGCGGGAAGAAACAATCACGGTAGACCCTGCGATATTGGAAGCGAATGTCCAGGCTGCAGCAATCGAGCAAGGTGCGATGACACCGGCTGATAAACTGGAAAACAGCCGGATTATTTCATTGCTAATCGGGATTTTTGGACTCGTGTTCTTATTCTATTATTTTGCGACGAACGGCTTCAAATTGAACCTTGATATTGTTAACTTCCTGTTTTTATTCCTGGGGATCCTGTTCCATGGGACACCAAAGCAATTTCTTGAGGCTGTTGTGAATGCGGTGAAGGGTGCAAGCGGCATCATTGTCCAGTTTCCTTTTTACGCAGGGATCATGGGCATGATGACGGCATCCGGTCTTGCTGCAGTCATGTCTGAAGGCTTTGTTTCGATTTCGAATGAGTTTACATTCCCATTCTTCACATTCCTGAGTGCAGGACTGGTAAACTTCTTTGTGCCATCAGGTGGCGGCCAATGGGCGGTGCAGGCGCCAGTCATGCTCGAAGCGGCCCAGACACTTGGCGTATCCATTCCAAAGACAGCGATGGCCGTGGCATGGGGCGATGCCTGGACGAACCTGATCCAGCCATTCTGGGCGCTCCCGGCACTCGCGATTGCCGGCTTAAAGGCGAAGGATATCATGGGATACTGTGTCCTGACCCTGATTGTCAGCGGAATTGTCATTTCCGCAGGAATGCTATTTTTCTAAAGGTAGTTTTTTAAAAGGGGATTATATAAGAGAGAGGGAGGAGCGCAATGCTTCTCCTTTTAAAATTGGTAAAAATCAAATAATTTTTCCAGTTTGCGGGATTTCGACAAAAGTTTGCGGAATGAAGGGAGCAGAGCTGCGGGATTTCAACAAAGAGTCACAGATCAGGCGGAAAAAATGCAAAATCTTGGGTAAAAACGCGCGGAATCAAAGCGCGTTGTCGCGGAATACAATCCAAATCAATACTGAACTAACTTTTCATACCAGGTGGCCTGCTATTTACGTCGCAAAACCAGCAAAATTTCAGCGGAATTCACTAATATCTCAGTAACAAATTAAAAAACTGGATAGCCCGCAGCCATCCAGTTCACTCTATTACATTTTCTCAAACGTCTCACAGATCGTTTCGCGTTCATTTGCTGCTTGTCTGCCGGTGTTGGCGATAACTTTAATGGAATCCGCTACACATTCGTCGCCTTCTGCCCAATATTTGCAGTTTTCCACATCGCATTTTACTTCGATTTTCATGTAGATCGCCTCCTTAATGGGTTTTGATAATCTATACCCGGATAAGTAAGGCCCTAATCCTTTATGACTATGCCTAATATTGGCTGGTTTAAAAGTCGGAAATGCAAGGAGAGATTCCTCCTAACCTTGCACTTTCAAATGAGAATATTTATACTTATAAAGTTATAATAGAAGCAGACATGCGGTAGCCAGTTCAAGGTCTTTTACACAGGGGCTGGTTAATGGCCGCAGTAAGGAAATAGACTTGTTTATTATGGAAAAGGACGTGTTAACGGTGCCGACTGGACCCGCTGATCAGATTCCTGTCAAGGTGACGGTAAAAACGGTGATTTATAGTGGCAGTGAGAAGGAAACTTTTGAATTGACCACTTTTGGCCGATACTATAAAAAAGCGAGCAGCTCGTACCTCCAGTATGATGAAGTGATGGAGGAAGGGGATGTTCAGACAACGGTTAAGATTTCAGGGGACGAAGTGCTGATTTTACGGAGCGGTGCAATCAAGATGAGGCTTCATTTCCTGCTGAATAAGAAAACCCCGGGCAATTATAAGACGCCGTATGGGCTGCTGGAAACCTCGGCGCTCACAAAACGGCTGGATACAAATTTTAACGCTCAAAGCCAGGAAGGCCATGTTGATTTGCTTTATGATATGGCGATCCAGGGTGCGAATGCAGGTACATACCATCTGACGATTAATTTTAAGGAGGAAGGCAAATGAACATAGTTGAACAGGTTCAATTGAAGCTGAAAGAAGAAATCAAGCAGGCTGCCATTAAGGCGAATCTCGCGGAGGAAGCACAAATTCCATCTGTAGTCCTTGAAACACCTAAGGAAAAAGCGCATGGCGATTACTCTACGAACATGGCGATGCAGCTTGCGCGCGTCGCGAAGAAGGCCCCGCGCCAGATTGCGGAGCTATTGATCGAGAACTTTGATAAAAGCAAGGCGTCCATCGAGAAAATTGAGATCGCCGGCCCTGGCTTCATCAATTTTTATATGGATAACAGCTATCTGACCGACCTGATTCCAGCAATCCTTGAAGCAGGCGAAAAGTACGGCGAATCCAAGGTTGGCAATGGCCAGAAGATCCAGGTTGAGTTCGTTTCCGCCAATCCGACTGGTGACCTTCACCTTGGGCACGCACGCGGCGCGGCTGTCGGCGATTCTTTGTGCAATGTGCTGGCGAAGGCTGGCTACGATGTATCTCGTGAATATTACATCAATGATGCCGGCAACCAGATCAACAACCTGGCACTGTCTGTTGAAGCGCGTTACTTCCAGGCGCTTGGCATGGATAAGCCGATGCCTGAGGACGGCTACCATGGCGAGGACATTATCGGTATCGGCAAAAAGCTTGCTGAGGAGTTCGGCGACAAATATGTCAATGTATCTGACCAGGAGCGTTTCGATACTTTCCGTGAATACGGCCTGAAATATGAAATGGAAAAATTGAAGCAAGATCTTGAGAACTTCCGCGTCGGATTCGATGTATGGTACTCAGAAACTTCGCTTTATAAAAATGGAAAAATTGATGTGGCCCTCAATGCATTGCGTGAAAATGGCCATATTTATGAGCAGGACGGCGCTACATGGTTTCGTTCAACTGAACTGGGCGATGACAAGGACCGCGTCCTGATCAAGCAGGACGGATCTTACACATACTTATTGCCTGATATTGCATACCACAAGGACAAGCTTGAGCGCGGTTTTGAAAAATTGATCAACATCTGGGGAGCGGACCACCACGGCTATATCCCGCGTATGAAGGCGGCGATCCAGGCTCTTGGCTATGACCGCGACCAGCTTGAGGTTGAAATCATCCAGCTCGTTCATCTTTATAAAAATGGCGAGAAAATGAAGATGAGCAAGCGTACCGGTAAGGCAGTCACAATGCGTGACCTGATTGAAGAGGTAGGCCTTGATGCGGTTCGTTACTTCTTCGCAATGAGAAGCGCGGATACTCATATGGACTTCGACCTTGACTTGGCGGTATCGCAATCAAATGAAAACCCAGTATTCTATGCGCAATATGCGCACGCGCGTATTTCCAGCATCCTGCGTTCTGCTGAAGAACAGGGCTTTGCTGCTGGCAATGACGCTGATTTCAAATTAATCGGGGCGGAAAAGGAATTGGATCTGCTGAAGAAGCTTGGCGAATTCCCGCTGGCAGTCGCTGAAGCAGCCCAAAAACGCATGCCTCACCGCATCTCGAACTATATTTTCGAGCTTGCGTCCGTCTTCCACAGCTTCTACAATGCCGAAAAAGTGTTGGATATGGACAACAAAGAAAGAACCCAGGCTCGTCTTGCCCTCATCAAGAGTGCCAAGATTACACTTAAGAACGCACTTGCGCTGATTGGCGTATCTGCTCCGGAAAAGATGTAAATAATAATAAGAAATGCGCTGGTTCCCGGATGAACTAGCGCATTTTTTTAGGCTCAGTTAAAGCTTTATGAGGAATATTAAACTCTGTTGATTGGAGTGGAAGGCGCGTAGACTCCTCCGAAAATGCTAACGCATTTCCATCGTGCGTGGGTCCAATCGAGGAAGCTTTTCAGAGTCCTGCGGGCGCAGCTGGTCAGATGAGACCCCGCAGGAGCAAAGCGACGAGGAGGCTCATCGCCGGCCCCGCGGAAAGCGAAGCGCCTGGAACGGAAATCAACAGACTTCTTAAACAGAACTTGTGTTAAAAAGGTAGGCCGATAAATCTTTTATAGTTTCTATTTAAATTAAGGACAAATACTATTAGAATAATCAGTATAATCTCAAACAGTGAGGGGTTCTCATGGGAACGGGCCAAGTCCTATATAAGCAAGAAGCAGAGAAAATATGTCCCGAACGCCAATCGCAAATTCCGGTTCACAAAGGATACGTTTCATGGTGTGAATGCGGCTATAATATAAAAATGGACCATTCAGAAAGACCGAAGACAAAACTGAACAGAATATATGAACAGCTTGGAAACAGGCGAGGGGAAAAAATCTACAATAGTTTGGTCGCAAAAAAGGAATTTTCAGCAGGGATGCTTTTTTCAAAATTGCCAGTCTTCCTGCTGGCAACACTAATCCATCTTGTCAGTATAAGCTCACTTTTCTTCGGAATCTATCTATTAACTTTTCATAATAGCAATTACCTGCTGATAGCAATTGGACTTGGCTTACTGGGGATCTCATGGCTGGCAAGGCCCAGAGCACCGAGGCTTGAGAAAAGTGAACATTTGCTTCCGCGTGATGAGTTTCCTTATTTGTATCTCGCGGCGGACCAGCTGGCTGATGCGATGGGAGTTCCAAGAATTGATGGAATTTTGATCAATGAGGATTTTAACGCGTCTGTAACCCAAATTGGCTGGAGCAGAAGGAACATTATTAAGATTGGCTATCCATTGTTTTCAATTTTGGAACCTGAAGAACAAATGGCCATTTTGGCGCACGAATTCGGCCATATCAAAAATGGTGATCTATCAAGAAGCATTTATATTGGCTCAGCGTTATTTACTCTCCAAACCTGGTACGAGCTGCTGGAGCCTGTGCCTCTGGATGAAAGCGAGAATATGGGAATAGCTGAATGGCCTGTTTATTACTTTATGGTTTTACTAGCGCAAATTCCATATTTCCTTTTCTTTTTGCTGGTCCATTTTCTTTATGATGATTCCCAAAAGGGTGAATATCTTGCGGATGACCGTGCCGCTAAAACGGCAGGTTATCAGCATCTGGTAACCGCCATGGAAAAATTCGAGTATGCTGACACTTTTTATTCCAAAGTAAGGGAAGCAGCAATTAGCAGAACAGAAATGAATGTATTCAATGCCATGGAAGAACAGCTTTTGACAATGCCTCTGCGTGAAAAAGAGCGGCTGTCCCGCTGTTCGCAAATGGAGGAATCCAGGTTGGATGCGACTCATCCGCCCACATTTTACCGAGTACAAATGCTTGAGCGATTTAGGGAAGTCCCGCCGTCTCTTCCTGTAGACAACGGAACATTGAATAAAATGACTGGTGAATTGGAATCGCAAGAAAAAAGAATCCAGGACCAGTTAATCGAAAACTACCGCTATCATCTTAATTACTAAACAAAAAGCTGCTGGGGGATATCCAGCAGCTTTTTGTTCATTTCCACTCCAAAACAGCTCCGCCAATCCGATTCACACCGCGAATTTTAGCCAAATCCTCAACTAAAGCGAGCACTGCTTTGTCCTTTGTCTTCGCTTCGATCATGAAGTCGACGTCCTGGCCGATTCCGCGCAAAATATCAATCAGCGGCAGGATGAATTCGGCATCAACGTAATCGGCATGTGATCGGTACGCTTTTTCTGACTTTGGTGATGAGATATGGATCTTTGGCCTTAATCCTGTCCGCGCCCAAGTTTCAAAACCAACAGGAAGGATTTTTTCAAGCGAATCCTCACAAAGGTTGGCCATGTGATGGTGATAATCAAACATGAATGGTACATCCTCTTTTACACAGGCAGCGAGAGTTTCTGCGGAATTATATGTTTTATCATCATTCTCAAGCGTCGTGATTTTCTTGATATGTGCTGGCAGCCTGGTGAAATTTTCATGGAATCTGAGAATCGTTTCGTCCTTGTTGCCATAGGCTCCGCCAATATGGATGTTGATGATTGCTTCATTTTCCAGTCCCATCGCTTCAAGCATGCCATAATGGTATTCCATGTCCAGGATGGCATTGGCTGTAACTTCCTCACGGGGAGAGGTGAACAGGGTGAACTGATTAGGGTGGAAGCTTGTCCTTACCCCGTGTTTCTTAACTAACGCGCCGATTTCCAGCCATTTATCCCGGAATGGAGACACATAATCCCATTTCACTTCAGGGTGTGTCGCCAGCGGCGCGATCGAACTTGAGAATCGGTACAGCGGGATGTCATGGGCAATATTATAGTGAATCATTCTTTCTGTATTCATAAGGTTCTGGTACGTAACTGAGAGCAGTTTTTCCTGCCGCTCCTCTTTTGCCAGCTGCCCATAGCGGGCGAATGTCAGCGCCTTTGAGGGAGAGGCATCCCATAAACTGATGGCAGTGGAAACATATCCAAGCCTGATAATCATAATGAAACTCCTTCATCATCCGAAGCAGCTTCGCCCAGCTTCGGTTTTTATAAAAAGGCTCTGTTAATGCTGAATATTGATTTTTAAACGCTGTTGATTGTAGTGGAAGGCGCGTAGACTCCTTCGGGATTTAGCGGGCAGGTGAGACCCCGGAAGAAATGGTCCGAAAAAGAAGGGACCATTTTTCCCCGCAGGAGCGAAGCAACGAGGAGGCTCACCGCACGCCCCAAGAAAAATTTGCCCTTGAAAAAGCCGGCAGTTGGGCTTTTTCATAATTTTTCAGAGGAAAGCAAGTGCCTGGAACGAAAATCAACAGCCTTGTTTAACAAAACCTATAAAAAAAAGGATATCGTCCGTGCGGCAGTTTCCTTGATTGACAGCAGCAGGCTGACCCGGCTGAAATCCTGGTAGGTGGCCTTACGGGAATTCAGGATATCTTCTGTTAAAACATGCTTTACTTTTTTAATAAAAGCAGGGTCATAAACGAGACAGTTCAATTCATAATTTAAAAACATGCTTCTTTTATCGAAGTTGGCGGTTCCGATATCACAAATGCTGTCATCGATCGTCATTACTTTTGCATGATAAAATCCGTTCAGATACTGGTATACATCCGCACCTTCTTTTATAAGCGTCCGCAGGTATGGATGCGATGCCTCTTTTACAAGGATATGGTCAGCCTTGCAAGGGACAAGAATCGTTAATTGAACTCCTCGCTGGATGGCATCGCGCAGTACTTTAAATACTTTTTCACTCGGAATGAAGTATGGTGTTCCAATGATGATGTTTTTCTCAGCTTTTTTAATCAGCTTAATGATCAGATTTTCCAAAAGAACGCCTTCAGTAGGAACAATTTGCTGCTGCATCGTTCCTTTCTCCAACCTCGGGAAATAAGCACGATCCTGCAGCAGATTTACTTTTGCAGCTTCATGCCAGTCCTGCAAAAACTCCATCTGGAGGTCATGTACACCTTCGCCGGTCATTTTGAGGTGATAATCGCGCCATGGAGAAAGCTTTGGATCTTTGTCATTATACTCATTGCCGATATTAAAACCGCCAAGATATGCGACTTTCCCATCTATCACCGTAATCTTCCGGTGGTTGCGGATTTGGGATGAATAAAAGATGAACGGGAAATTCGGTACGTGCGAATAATGGAACTCTACACCAGCATCCTTAAGGGATTTGATGGATTTCCGTTTCAAGCCGCTGCCGACCCAGTCAACCAGCAGGCGGACCTCCACACCTTCACGGGCCTTATCCTTTAAAATGGACATGAACTCATGACTGATTTTATCATCCTGGACGATGTAAAACAGAATATGGATGTGCTGCTCGGCCTTTTTTATATCGGTAAAAAGGTCTTTGAACAAGTCGGGCCCTTTAGCAATAAGATCAAGATTGCTGTTTTGGACCGGGAACTCATATTTCACAGCTTCTGCAAGATGCTTCCTTCTTCCAAGTATGAAATCGGCTGCGGCCCATACGGCAAGCCCTGCTATTATCAAAAACACAATCCATCCAAATTCCATAGCGATTCGGCTCCCTTAAAAGATATTTATTTTATCTTTGCCGAAATCACTCCATATATGTTATGTTCCTGTAAAAGAGGGAGTATAAACAATTTTCAGAAATGATAGGAAATAAGTTGACTGAATGCTCATTCATTATATAATGGTAGTAAGGATAAATTCAGAATATTGGTTTGTTTAGAAATTTTCATCCAAAAAATCAGCATCGAAAGGGGTCAAACATTTATGGAAGGATTGCTTTGGGTCAATCTTATCGCGTTCCTGCTTGTAACCGCTTACGCTATCAGTTTGTTTGTTTACGTGGTCAAGACAAGGATCGAATACATCAAGCTCGGCAAGAAATCCGAGTTCGACGATGACGTGAAAGAGCGCGTCAGGAGAATCTGGGTTCATGTATTTGGCCAGAAGAGGCTTCTTAAGGATAAGAAGAGCGGAATCATCCACGTTATGTTCTTTTATGGATTCATCCTTGTCCAGTTTGGGGCAATCGATTTTATCTGGAAGGGGCTGAAGCCAGGCTCGCATTTGCCGCTTGGGCCGCTGTATCCAGGTTTCACGTTTTTCCAGGAACTTGTCACATTGACTATTCTTGTGGCGGTTGTCTGGGCATTCTATCGCCGCTATGTTGAAAAATTGGTCCGCCTGAAGCGAGGCTTCAAAAACGGTCTTGTGCTTCTTTTCATCGGAGGTTTGATGCTTTCCGTACTGCTTGGAAATGGCATGAGCATGATCTGGCATGGCCATGAAGCAACATGGACAGAGCCGGTTGCGTCATTAATTGCAACCGCATTCAGCGGAATTCCTGAAGCAGCAGCGATCACGATTTTCTATATCGCTTGGTGGATCCACCTGCTGTTCCTGCTTGCGTTCCTGGTGTATGTGCCGCAGTCAAAGCACGCCCACTTAATCGCAGGGCCTGCGAATGTTTATTTGACAAAGGTTGATGCTCCAGGGAAAATCAAGAAAATTGATTTTGAAGACGAAACACAAGAGACATTCGGTGCAGGAAAAATCACCGACTTCAATTATGAGCAGATGATCGATTTCTACGCGTGTGTGGAATGCGGCCGCTGTACAAATATGTGTCCGGCAACCGGCACAGGAAAAATGCTTTCTCCGATGGACTTGATCGTCAAACTGCGAGACCATTTGACACTTCACGGTGCGGCAGTTACATCAAAGCAGCCATGGGTGCCTACATTCGCATTCGGGAATACGAAGGGCAATCAGATCGCGCTTGCTGCGGCTGGCCAGGGTGCTGAAGAGGCAGCTGCAGGCCTAGCTTACAATCCAAGCATGATCGGAGACGTCATTACAGAAGAGGAAATCTGGGCTTGTACAACTTGCCGCAACTGTGAGGATCAGTGTCCGGTTATGAACGAGCATGTTGACAAGATCATCGACCTTCGCCGCTATCTTGTACTGACTGAAGGTAAAATGGATGCTGACGCACAGCGCGCCATGACAAATATTGAGCGCCAGGGCAACCCATGGGGCTTGAACCGCAAGGAAAAAGAAGACTGGCGCGAGCTTCGCGATGATGTCGTCATTCCTACGGTAAAGGAAATGAAAAAAGCAGATGAAGAATTCGAATATCTCTTCTGGGTAGGCTCAATGGGTTCTTATGACAACCGCAGCCAGAAGATCGCCCTGTCATTTGCGAAGCTTTTAAACGAAGCGGGAGTCAAGTTCGCAATCCTTGGAAACAAGGAAAAGAACTCCGGCGATACACCGCGCCGCCTCGGCAATGAATTCCTGTTCCAGGAGCTGGCGACAAAGAATATTGAAGAATTCGAGAAAAATGAAGTGAAGAAGATCGTGACAATCGATCCTCACGCATACAATATCTTTAAGAATGAATATCCTGACTTCGGATTCGAAGGCGAGGTTTACCACCACACTGAGCTTCTTGCCAAACTGGTGAAGGAAGGCAAGCTCGTTCCGAAGCACGCAGTCAACGAAACGATCACTTTCCACGATTCCTGCTACCTGGGCCGTTACAATGAAGTGTATGACGCACCGCGTGATATCCTCAAGGCAATTCCAGGTGTGGATCTGAAGGAAATGGAACGCAACCGCGATACAGCAATGTGCTGTGGCGCAGGCGGCGGCTTGATGTGGATGGAAGAAGAAACCGGCCACAGAATCAACGTTGCCCGTACAGAACAGGCGTTATCAGTGAACCCATCCGTGATCAGCTCCGGATGCCCATACTGCTTGACGATGCTATCTGACGGAACGAAAGCGAAGGAAGTAGAAGACAGCGTCGATACACTCGACGTAGCAGAACTGCTTGAAAAATCCGTATTCGGAGAAATCAAGCCGCTTGTTTCGTAAGTGCTCTTTTATAGCAAAACGTTGATATTTAGTTCAGGTTGATTGTAGTGGAAGGCGCGCAGATTCCTTCGGGATACAGCGGGACGGAGAGACCCCGGCAGAAATGGCCTTGAATAGGGGGCCGTTTTACCCGCAGGAGCGAAGCGGCGATGGAGATCACCGCACGCCTCAAGAAGAATTTGCTTATGAAAAAGCCGGCAGTTGGGCTTTTTCATCGAAGCGCCTGGAACGAAAATCAACAGCCTATTTCAATAAAAATCATGAATAGTAGAAGTTGACTCACCGTAAAAATTCGACACATGCCAGAATTTTTAGCAAAGTGTTTCAATTTCTACTATTTTTACGATAAAATGAATATGTTGATAAAGCGCTTACATTTACTTCGGCAGCAAACCACTTTAAAACCTCTAAGAACCAGCATCATGCCTATTTTTTTGGCTAATAGAAAGCGTGAATTTTAACTAAAATTCACACTTTCTAACCCATAAGGGCAACTACGCCTCTGTCTTCGCCCTAAAGGGCTCGACAATCGGCGAGTTTTTTTTAGACCAGTTTCGAGCGAGCGTTCAGTCAACCAATACCGGCTGAATGCAATTTTAAAATTAATAGATTACAAGGGAGAGATGGCAATGGGAAAGACAGTCATTCTAGCAGGGGCAAGAACACCTTTTGGAAAGCTTGGCGGTGCATTGAGCGGTTTCACCGCAAGCCAGCTTGGAGGGATTGCAATAAAAGAGGCATTATCACGTGCTGATGTTAAGCCTGAAGAAGTTGGCGAAGTGATTCTGGGAACCGTGCTTCAAGGCGGGCAGGGACAGCTTCCTTCCCGACAGGCAGCCAGGGAAGCGGGCATTCCCTGGGAGATAAAGACAGAGACAGTCAACAAGGTATGTGCTTCCGGGATGCGCAGCCTGACGCTTGGCGATCAGATTATTCGTGCAGGAGACGAGGAAGTCATTGTTGCCGGCGGAATGGAATCGATGAGCAACGCACCATATTTGCTCCCGAAAGCACGCTGGGGATTGAGAATGGGCGACGGCCAGGTGAAGGATTTGATGATCCATGACGGCCTGACATGCAGCTTCAAGGGAGTCCACATGGGAACGTACGGAAATGAAGTGGCGAAGGAGCTTGAAATCGGCCGTGCAGAGCAGGATGAATGGGCATATCGCAGCCATCAGAAGGCCATCGAAGCGATTGAATCAGGAAAGCTGGCTGAAGAAATTGTTCCAGTCCAGGTGCCTCAGCGCAAAGGAGATCCGGTTGTAGTAGAACATGATGAATCACCGCGTAAGGATACATCAATTGAAAAGCTTGCCAAGCTTGGCTCAGTGTTCAATTCAGACGGCACGATCACTGCCGGCAATGCGCCTGGCGTCAATGACGGTGCGGCTGCCCTCGTGCTGATGAGCGAGGAGCGTGCAGAACGCGAAGGCAGGACACCACAGGCGGTCATCCTTGCACACGCAGCAATCGCGACTGAAGCGAAGGATTTCCCGAAAACACCAGGAATCGTCATCAATGAGTTGTTAAAGAAAACAGGCAAATCGCTTGAGGAAATTGATTTGTTCGAAATCAATGAAGCTTTTGCAGCAGTAGCTTTGACAAGCGGACGCATTGCGAATCTTGATCCTGAAAAGGTAAACGTCAATGGCGGCGCGGTAGCGCTTGGACACCCAATCGGGGCAAGCGGTGCGCGCATCATCCTGACACTTATGCACGAACTGAAGCGCCGCGGCGGCGGGGTCGGCATTGCGGCGATCTGCAGCGGCGGAGGCCAGGGAGATGCAGTGATGATCGAGGTGTCGAAGCAATAAAGCTGTTCAGGTTTACTGTGATGAATACGGACGATAGGAGGGCGGCTATGATGCCCTGCCCTCCATTGATATGAAAATGAATTTGAAATGAGCATAGGAGGACTTTCGATGAGTGTTCAAGCAATTATGGTAATCGGCGCAGGGCAGATGGGTTCTGGAATCGCACAAGTATGCGCGCAGGCAGGATACAGTGTGGTATTGAACGATCTTAAGCCAGAGTTTGTTGAGCGTGGTATGGCAGGAATCAAAAAGAACCTGAACCGCCAGGCAGACAAGGGACGCATGACTTCAGAGCAGGTTGATGAGATTGTCGGAAAAATTACTGCTTCTCATGATTTGCAGGATGCTGCAAAGGTTGACCTTGTCATTGAGGCAGCAGTTGAGAATATGGACATTAAAGCGAAGATTTTTGCCCAGCTGGATGAGATTGCTCCAGCACATGCGATTCTTGCATCAAATACTTCCTCACTGCCAATCACAGAAATCGCTGCAGCAACAAAGCGTCCTGAAAAGGTCATTGGAATGCACTTCATGAATCCTGTGCCAGTGATGAAGCTGGTTGAAATCATCCGCGGCCTCGCGACTGCTGATGAAGTCTATCAGACAATCGAGGATATTACGAAAACATTGGAGAAAGTCCCTGTAGAAGTAAATGATTTCCCTGGCTTCGTATCAAACCGCATTTTGATGCCGATGATCAACGAAGCAATCTACACATTGTATGAAGGCGTGGCAACGAAAGAAGCGATCGATGAAGTCATGAAGCTTGGCATGAACCATCCGATGGGACCGCTGACACTGGCAGACTTTATTGGCCTCGACACCTGCCTGTACATCATGGAAACCCTGCACGAAGGCTTCGGTGATGACAAATACCGCCCGTGCCCACTGCTAAGAAAATACGTAAAAGCAGGCTGGCTTGGCAAGAAATCAGGCCGCGGCTTCTACACATACCAATAAATATGGCGTGATCAGCACGTCAACGCATTAAAGCGGCGGGGGTCAGACCCCCGACACTTTAAAGTGCTAAAGGGAGGGCGAAGGATGAATCTGAGGTTTACGGAAGAGCAGGAAATGATGCGGAAGATGGTTCGTGATTTTGCGCAGAGTGAAATTGCTCCTTTTGTTGAGAAGATGGAGGAAGGCGAGTTCCCGAAAGAAATCCTGAAGAAGATGGGGGAGCTTGGCTTGATGGGGATTCCGGTTCCCGAGCAGTATGGCGGATCAGAGATGGATTTCATCTCTTATATTATAGCGATTCATGAAATTTCAAAGGTAAGCGCGACGGTGGGTGTCATCCTGTCGGTGCATACATCAGTCGGCACCAATCCGATTTTATACTTCGGCACGGAAGAGCAGAAGCAGAAGTACGTTCCTAAGCTGGCAGCAGGTGAATATCTAGGGGCTTTCTGTTTAACTGAACCGAGCGCTGGCTCGGATGCGGCCAGCCTCAAGACGCGGGCGGTCAAGAAGGATGGCCACTATGTATTGAACGGTTCTAAGGTGTTCATTACCAATGGCGGCGAAGCAGATGTGTACATCGTCTTTGCTTCCACCAATCCTGAACTGGGCACCAAGGGTGTATCTGCATTCATCGTTGAAAAGGATACTCCAGGCTTCATCGTTGGCAAGGATGAGCACAAAATGGGCCTTTACGGCTCTCGCACCGTCCAGCTGACATTCGAAGACATGAAGGTACCAGCGGAAAATCTGCTTGGCCAGGAAGGTGAAGGCTTTAAAATCGCCATGAGCAATCTTGATTCAGGAAGAATCGGGATTGCAGCGCAGGCGCTTGGAATTGCCGAAGCGGCCCTGGAAGCAGCAACAGGATATGCAAAGGAAAGAGTCCAGTTCGGCAAACCGATTGCCGCTCAGCAGGGAATTGGCTTCAAGCTCGCAGACATGGCGACATCGGTGGAGGCTGCGAAACTATTGATCTACCGTGCAGCCCAGCTGCGTTCGGAAGGCCAGAAATGCGGCATCGAAGCGTCAATGGCAAAGCTGTTCGCATCAAGGACAGCAGTAGAGGTATCTACAGAAGCAATCCAGGTATTCGGGGGCTATGGCTATACGAAGGAATACCCGGTTGAACGTTATTTCCGTGACGCGAAGGTTACCGAAATTTACGAAGGAACAAGCGAGATCCAGAAGATTGTGATCAGCAAGCAGTTATAAAGCCTTATTACCAACATCAATATAACTATTAATCTATTAAACCGTTAATGGAGGAAATAACAATGAATTTTCGATTATCCGAAGAACATGACATGATCAGAAAAATGGTGCGTGATTTTGCGAAGAATGAAGTAGCTCCTACAGCTGCTGAGCGTGACGAGGAAGAGCGCTTTGACCGCGAGATTTTTGACAAGATGGCGGAGCTTGGCCTGACAGGGATTCCCTGGCCTGAAGAGTATGGCGGAATCGGCAGTGACTATCTTGCATACTGCATCGCCGTTGAAGAATTATCACGCGTCTGCGCGTCGACTGGTGTAATGCTTTCAGCTCATACTTCACTAGCTGGATGGCCAATCTTCAAGTTCGGCAACGAAGAGCAAAAACAAAAGTATTTGAGGCCGATGGCTGAAGGAAAAAGCATTGGCGCATATGGCCTTACAGAGCCAGGCAGCGGTTCAGATGCCGGCGCAATGAGGACGACTGCAAAAGAAGATGGTGACCACTATGTGCTGAATGGTTCGAAAATCTTCATCACAAACGGCGGCGTTGCTGACATTTATGTTGTATTCGCGTTAACAGATCCTTCAAGCAAGCATAAAGGAACAACAGCGTTCATCGTTGAGAGCAGCTTCCCGGGCTTCTCTGTCGGCAAGAAGGAAAAGAAGCTGGGCATCCGTTCATCACCTACAACAGAAATCATTTTTGAAGACTGCCGCGTTCCAAAGGAAAACATCCTTGGCGAAGTAGGCGAAGGCTTCAAAATTGCGATGATGACGCTTGATGGCGGCCGCAATGGTATTGCTGCACAGGCTGTCGGCATCGCTCAGGGCGCACTTGATGCTGCTGTCGACTATGCAAAGGAACGCCAGCAATTCGGCAAGCCAATCGCGGCTAACCAGGGAATCGGCTTCAAGCTTGCGGACATGGCAACTTCTGTTGAAGCTGCAAGACTATTAACCTACCAGGCAGCATGGCTGGAATCCGAAGGCCTTCCATATGGCAAGGAATCGGCCATGTCGAAGCTATTTGCAGGCGACACGGCAATGAAGGTAACAACTGAAGCGGTACAGGTATTCGGCGGCTATGGCTACACAAAGGATTACCCAGTAGAACGCTTCATGCGCGATGCGAAGATCACGCAGATTTATGAAGGAACACAGGAGATCCAGCGTCTGGTTATCTCACGTATGCTGACAAAATAAGGTCCCTTGACAATTTGGAAAAAGTAAACGGAAAACAAGGCGGGTAGAAATGTGATGAAAAAGCGAGAAGTGCAGGCGTCGGTAAAAGATGAGCGCCTTGTGAAAAAGAGGCGCGACCAGATGATCAAGGGGGCCGTTACCCTTTTTAAGCAAAAGGGCTTTCACCGTACGACAACCAGAGAGATTGCCCGGGCTTCAGGCTTTAGCATCGGTACCCTTTATGAATACATCCGCACAAAGGAAGATGTCCTCTATCTTGTCTGTGACAGCATCTACGACGAGGTGCGCGACAGACTTCAGGAAAACCTTGATACGAACCAGGGGACACTTGAGAGCCTGAGGGTCGGGATCGCCAATTACTTCAAGGTAATGGATGACCTGCAGGATGAGGTCCTCGTCATGTACCAGGAGGTTAAGTCGCTGACAAAGGACGCGCTTCCTTATGTGCTGAAAAAAGAAATCGAAATGGTGGCAATGTTCGAGGAAGTGATCCAGCGCTGCGTTGAAAATGGCGAGCTTGACCTGGATGAGAAACATGTCAAAATCATTGCCCACAATATCTTCGTCCAGGGGCAGATGTGGGGATTCCGCCGCTGGGCCATGCGCAAGCTGTATACACTTGATGAATATACAGAGCTGCAGACTGAACTGCTTTTTAAGGGGATAAAGGGATCGGAAACGAAATTATGAACAGGGGGTACAGAATGAGTATGAAGGAAACGTATAAGCCGAAGAATCATATTCGCTTTGTGACAGCTTCAAGTTTGTTCGACGGCCACGATGCTTCGATCAATATCATGAGAAGGATCCTGCAATCAATGGGTGCAGAGGTCATCCATCTCGGGCATAACCGCTCCGTTGAGGAAGTTGTGAACGCGGCAATCCAGGAAGATGCGCAGGGGATCGCGATTTCTTCCTACCAGGGCGGGCATGTTGAATACTTTAAATATATGTATGACCTTTTAAAGGAAAAGGGCGCTAGCCATATCCGCATTTATGGCGGAGGCGGCGGGGGCATCATTCCTCGGGAAATAAAAGAGCTTCATGAGTACGGAATCGCACGGATTTTCTCGCCGGAAGATGGCCGCAAATATGGCCTTGATGGCATGATTGAGCAAATGATCAAGGAATGTGATTTCCCGACAGTGACAGTTGAAGGCGTTGAGGAAATCGAAAAGCTTGAATCGGGCGACCCGAATGCCGTTGCCAAGCTGATCACGCTGGCAGAACAGCAGGTTGGTTCGGAAAAAGAAGCAGCGGCTGCGGTCGAAACATTGATGGAAAAGGTAAAGACGATGACCAAATCCGTACCTGTAGTCGGTATCACCGGAACAGGCGGTGCAGGTAAAAGTTCATTGACAGACGAACTGATCAGGCGCTTCATCAATGAAATCCCTGAAAAACGCGTCGCGATTTTATCAGTCGACCCGACTAAGCAAAAAACAGGCGGTGCCCTGCTTGGCGACCGGATCCGCATGAACGCGATCTTCTCTCCGCGCGTTTATATGCGAAGCCTGGCGACAAGAAAATCGAGATCAGAGCTTTCCCTTGCGATCAAAGATGCGATTGACGTGGTAAAAGCGGCAGGCTTTGACCTCGTGATCGTTGAAACAAGCGGGATTGGCCAGGGAGATGCTGGCATTACCGAAGTGTGCGATGTATCTATGTACGTGATGACAAGCGAATTCGGTGCGCCGTCACAGCTTGAGAAAATCGACATGATTGATTACGCTGATTTGATTGTCATCAATAAATTCGAGCGCAAGGGCTCAGAGGATGCGAAGCGCCAGGTCCAGAAGCAATACCAGCGCAGCCATCTTTTCTGGGATAAAGAACTGGATGAGATGCCAGTGTACGGCACGATTGCCAGCCAGTTCAATGACCCTGGTACAAATGCCCTTTTTGCTGCCCTGGTTAATAAAATCAATGAAAAAGCGGGTACTGACTGGACGACATCCTTCTCTACGAATGCAATCGTGGAAAAGCAGAATATCATCATTCCAAATGACCGCCGCTATTATTTAAGGGAGATTTCCGAGACGGTCCGCGGCTATCACAGGCACGCTGCCGAGCAGTCAGAGCTTGCCCGCCGTTTGTTCCAGCTTGAAGGGACGATCGAAGCGGTAAAAGAACGCGAGACGAACGAAGAAGTCCTTAAATCACTTGAGGCGATGAAGGAAGAGCTTGTGAAAAAGCTTACTCCAGAATCGAAAAATATTATTGACCAATGGGGAGCTCTAAAAGAAAAGTACAGTGCAGATAAATTCATCACAAAGATCCGCGACAAGGAAATCGTGACGGAATTGAAGACGAAGAGCCTGTCTGGCCTGATGATCCCTAAGGTCGCATTGCCAAAGTACAAGGATTACGGCGAGATTTTACGCTGGGTATATCTAGAGAATGTACCTGGAAGCTTCCCTTATACAGCCGGAGTTTTCCCGTTCAAGCGTGAAGGGGAGGACCCGAAGCGCCAGTTCGCAGGGGAAGGAACGCCGGAAAGAACGAACCGCCGCTTCCATTACCTTTCAAAGGACGACAGCGCAAAGCGTTTGAGTACTGCTTTTGACTCCGTGACATTATACGGCGAGGATCCTGATTACCGCCCTGATATTTACGGTAAGGTAGGGGAGAGCGGTGTCAGCGTCTGTACGCTTGATGACATGAAAAAGCTGTATGCCGGCTTCGACCTTTGCCATCCATCGACTTCAGTATCGATGACGATCAATGGTCCTGCGCCAATCATTCTGGCGATGTTCATGAACACCGCGATCGAACAGCAGGCAGAGAAGAAGGAAGCTGAGCTTGGCCGCAAGCTGAATGATGAAGAGTTCGCGCAAATCAAGGAAATGACGCTGCAAACAGTCCGCGGTACGGTGCAGGCGGATATTTTAAAAGAAGACCAGGGACAAAACACTTGTATCTTCTCAACTGAATTTGCACTTCGGATGATGGGCGATATCCAGCAGTATTTTATCGACGAGAAGGTCCGCAATTACTATTCTGTATCCATTTCGGGATACCATATTGCCGAAGCGGGCGCAAACCCGATTTCCCAGCTGGCATTCACGCTGTCAAACGGATTCACGTATGTTGAGTACTATTTAAGCAGGGGCATGAAGATTGATGACTTCGCGCCGAATTTGAGCTTCTTTTTCTCAAACGGACTTGATCCCGAGTATTCAGTCATTGGCCGTGTAGCACGCCGCATCTGGGCAACGGTCATGAAAAACAAGTATGGCGCAAATGAGCGCAGCCAGAAGCTGAAGTATCATATCCAGACTTCAGGCCGTTCCCTGCATGCGCAGGAAATCGACTTCAACGATATCCGGACGACGCTTCAGGCATTGATGGCGCTGCATGACAACTGTAACTCGCTTCATACAAATGCCTATGATGAGGCAATCACAACGCCGACTGAAGAATCCGTCCGCAGGGCAATGGCGATCCAGATGATCATCACGAAGGAACATGGATTGACGAAAAACGAAAATCCGCTTCAGGGTGCGTTCATCATCGAAGAGCTGACAGACCTTGTAGAAGAAGCAGTCCTGCAGGAATTTGAACGGATCAATGACCGCGGCGGCGTGCTAGGCGCAATGGAAACACAATATCAGCGCGGCAAGATCCAGGATGAGTCGATGTACTACGAAATGAAGAAGCATTCAGGTGAGCTGCCGATCATCGGCGTGAATACTTACTTGAATCCGAATCCTCCATCCGAAGAAGAAATTGACAAGATGGAGCTTGCCCGGGCGACAACTGAGGAAAAAGAAACACAGATCCGAAATCTGGAATCCTTCAAGGCTAAAAATAAGGACCAGTCAGAAGAGGCCCTTAACCGCCTGAAAGAAGCAGCAGTCAGCGGCGGCAATATTTTTGCAGAGCTGATGGAAACGGTAAAATATGCTAGCCTTGGCCAGATTACCCGAGCACTTTACGAGGTTGGCGGACAATTCCGCAGAAACATGTAAAAAGCCACGTTTAAAAAAAGTCCTGCAAGTGTATAAAGGTAGGGCACAGATAACTGGATTCACAGCAAAGATGGCTTGTAGGAGACTATGAGCCATCTTATTTTAAACTCTATTATCCGCCTGCAGCCAAGGTTGCTGAATTTATATCAATTTTACATACATTTTTCCAGCATATCTTATATAATCTAACTATAAGGCTCTATTGGGATTAAGAGATTAGCCCGCAGAACATATTTGACTTTTTGCTTATCTGGATGAATACTTTTACTGCATGTTCATCGCTGAAATCTCCCCAATGGCTCAACTAGAGTTGGTACATATGACCTACTGCAGGATGTGAAAAAATTTGAGACTGGTATTGCAAACGGCAGGGGCTGCGATCATCGCTGCGGCCTTATACTATTTATATCAGCGTCAGCTTGGTGCCATTTCTTTTTTCGTTCTATCGATCTTTTTCTGTTATCTGGCATACACACAGCTCAGGAAGCGGAAAAAGAAAGAAGTAATCTCTTCGCGAAAGACAGGAGCAGAAAGCGAAAAAAGCCAAGAAAACAACAGATAAAACTAGCATAAAGGTTTAGAATTTGTTTATAATGTAGAATATGCATTCTGGGATATTTTCCTTGTTTTCGGACGCAAGGCCAAGTATGGCCTGGAATAGAGAAAGGAAGTGCGAAGGTTGAGTCTAAATCAATACTCAAAAGAAGAGCTTCAAGAAATGTCATTGATTGAAGTTGCATTCGAAATTTTAAAAGAGAAAAAGCAGGCAATCACATTCAAAGAACTTATGGATGAAATTACAAAGGTCCTTGGACTGAGCGAAGAGGTAGCCCTCGACAGAATGGCTCAGTTTTATACAGATATAAACATAGATGGACGCTTCATGTCACAGGGGGAATCCCGCTGGGGACTTCGCGTTTGGTACCCTGTAGACCAAATTGAAGAAGACAATGTCACAACGGTCAAGCCTAAGAAGAAGAAATCCAAAAAGGCAACTGATGAGGACGATCTCGACCTTGACGAATTCGATGAAATCGATGAGGAAGATCTTGATTATGACGACATCGATGAATTCGATGAAGATGAAGACGACGATCTTCTTGATGACGATGATGATGAAGAGGAAGAAGAATTCGACGAAGATCTTGATGACACTGAAGACTTCGATGAAGACGACGACGAGTTACTGGAAGACGAAGAAGAAGATCTTCCGCTTGAAGACGAGGATCTTGAAGACGACGAAGATCTCTAATTCACTGCTTGACTTTTAACAGGCCCGACTGTAGAATACTTTTTGGGCTCCTTAAAAAAGGACGATTAGTAAAAAAAGCAGCAAAACGCTCCCCATACACTGTATGCGGGGCGTTTTTTTTTGTTTTTTGCTCAGTTATATACCAATGATGGTTTCAATCCCTGTTGATTGCAGTGGAAGGCGCGCAGACTCCTTCGGGATTTAGCGGGCAGGTGAGACCCCGCAGGAGCGAAGCGACGAGGAGGCTCACCGCACGCCACAAGAAGAATTTGCTTATGAAAAAGCCGGCATTTGGGCTTTTTCATAATTCTTCAGAGGAAAGCGAAGCGCCTGGAACGGAAATCAACAGCATAATTACGCTGAACCATTTTATTAGAGCATATTCAACCCCCCTGGGGAAAAACGGCAGGCACCAGCAAAAGCAAACAGTGCAGGCTACACAACAATGTTAAAAATTTTATTAATAAATCAATTAAACAGGTACAGATTGTACAAACTGTTTGATGAGGGGGATTACATTATGGCAAAGTATATTTTTGTTACTGGCGGCGTAGTTTCGTCATTAGGAAAAGGAATCACAGCAGCCTCTCTTGGCAGACTCCTGAAAAACAGGGGCATGAGCGTGACAATTCAAAAATTCGATCCATACATCAACGTGGATCCTGGGACAATGAGCCCTTATCAGCACGGTGAGGTATTCGTTACAGATGATGGCGCTGAAACCGATTTGGACCTTGGCCACTACGAGCGTTTCATTGATATCAACCTGAACAAATACTCTAACGTGACAACAGGTAAAATCTACTCTACAGTTTTGAAGAAAGAGCGCCGCGGCGACTATCTTGGCGGAACTGTACAGGTTATTCCGCACATCACAAATGAGATCAAGGACCGTGTTTTCCGCGCTGGAAAAGAAACTGGCGCTGACGTAGTCATCACAGAAATCGGCGGTACAGTTGGGGACATCGAATCACTGCCATTCCTTGAAGCAATCCGCCAGATAAAAAATGATGTTGGACGCGACAACGTTATGTACGTCCACTGTACTTTGGTACCATATATCAAAGCTGCCGGTGAAATGAAAACAAAGCCAACACAGCACAGCGTAAAAGAATTGCGCAGCCTGGGCATCCAGCCAAACATCATCGTCCTGCGTACGGAAATGCCGATATCCCAGGATATGAAAGATAAAATTGCTCTTTTCTGTGACATTGACAAAGACGCAGTTATCGAAGCTGCAGATGCAGATACACTTTATTCCATTCCGCTTGCGCTTCAGGAACAGAAGATGGACCAGCTTGTCTGCGACCACTTCAAGCTTGATTGCGGCGAAGCAGATATGACAGAGTGGAACAAGCTTGTTGAAAAGGTAACCAATCTTTCTGGCAAGACTAGAATCGCTCTTGTCGGTAAATATGTAGAGCTTCAGGATGCATACATTTCAGTGGTAGAATCTTTAAAGCACGCTGGATATGCTTTTGACAGCGATATTGAAATCAAGTGGGTCAATTCTGAAGAAGTAACAGCAGAAAATGTCGTTGAACTGCTTGACGATGCAGACGGAATCCTTGTTCCGGGCGGCTTTGGTGACCGCGGTATTGAAGGTAAGATCCTAGCGACTCAGTACGCACGCGAGAACAAAGTTCCATTCTTCGGAATCTGCCTTGGCATGCAGCTTGCATCAGTTGAATTCGCGCGCAATGTCCTTGGTCTTGAAGGTGCACACTCTGCAGAAATCATGCCAAGCACGCCATACCCAATCATCGACCTTCTTCCTGAACAGAAGGATATCGAAGATCTTGGCGGAACACTTCGTCTTGGCTTATATCCATGTAAGCTAGAAGAAGATACAAAGGCATTCGCTGCTTACGGAGATGACCTGATCTATGAACGCCACCGCCACCGTTACGAATTCAATAATGAATATCGTCAGGCAATGGAAAAGGCAGGCTTCCTGTTCTCAGGGACAAGCCCAGATGGCCGCCTTGTAGAAATCATCGAGCTAAAAGACCACCCATGGTTCCTGGCGTCCCAGTTCCATCCGGAATTCACATCAAGACCAACACGCCCGCAGCCATTATTCAGGGATTTCATTGAAGCATCAATCAAATTCCGTCAATAAAATAAAAATCCGGTGCATTCTCGAGGGAATGCACCGGATTTTTTTATGAATTTTGCTGCCGAATGTTTTTTTCACCAGTTTATGCTCGTTTTTCACCAGTAACTTTAGATTTTTTCACCAGTAAGTTTGTTTTTTTTAACAAGACAACGATTTTATCACCAGTAAGTTTGATTTTTTCACCAGACTACGATTTTATCATCAGTAACCTCAGTTTTATCACCAGTAACTGCGATTTTATCACCAGTAAGTTTGTTTTTATCACCAGTAACTACGATTTTACCACCAGTAACTTTGTTTTTTTCACCGCATTACGATTTTATCACCAGTAACTTTGGTTTTTTCACCAGTAACTACAGTTTTATCACCAGTAAGTTTGTTTTTTTCACCAGTAACTGCGATTTTATCACCAGTATGCCAAAAATTAATTCATGGTTACATCTGGTTGGTTGAGCGCTACCCAAAAGGTCAAATTTACTAGCTAATGCAGCCGAAACTAAACCCTAGTACTCCTCCAAAATCTCCTCAATCGTAAACTTCAAGCCGTAATATACAAATAGGGCGGCCATCGATGTAGGGAATCCAATTCTGTTACCTGTTTCGTCTGGAAGCATGCCCTTTGTCAGCCTTAAGTCGATATGGACATCCGCCAGTGTATTGAGGCTTTCTCGATCGGTTTCTCCGCGGACAGTTGAGATTGCAACAAATGGAATTCCTTTTCCCTTTAAATCATGAGCCGTACCTACAGCATCCGCATCATTAGCATAACGGCTGACAATCAGGACGCGGTCAGCTGCCTCAACTTGAACTCCAGCTGTTAAAAGAGCTGCTGACTGCAGCGGTTCTTCGCCATAAACTGCTTCGAAACCGATTGCCTGCATTTCTTTTGTACCGTAAATATAAATCGTTCCCTGGCCGGCCGCTGCCTGTGCCAGCAAACGTGCACCATCCTCGATTGCGAACTCTTCTTTTTCATGCAGCCGTTTGAATAACCCTGTTAGCTGTGTCGAAAACATTTTTAACATAGAAGCACCTCCATCTTTGCCAATTTTGATTATATCGAACTACAATGAGAAGGTAAAAGTCCTTGTCGAAAAAAACTTTGATATATGGCAGGAATTTCAAGGATTATCACGAAATATGTAATGGGGATAAAACAAGAGCGTTTCCTGGACAAAACATTTACATGAACACTGTTTTCACATCGCTTTTCGCCAGATTAGCTTGGGCCGACTGGCAAAAGGTTATGGAAAGTCAAATGACTTATTAGGGGGAAGATGGCGGCATGAAAGAAAAAATACTTATTGTTGACGACCAGTTTGGCATCAGAATTCTACTTAATGAAGTGCTGCAAAAAGAAGGTTATCAAACGTATCAGGCTGCAAATGGCGTCCAGGCCCTAGATATCGTAAAAAAGCATCCACCAGATCTGGTCCTTTTGGATATGAAAATCCCTGGCATGGATGGAATTGAGATTCTTAAGAGAATGAAGGTCATTGAGCCGGACATCCGCGTCATCATAATGACAGCGTACGGAGAACTGGATATGATCCAGGAGGCAATGGACCTCGGCGCGCTGACTCATTTTGCAAAACCGTTTGATATTGATGATATCCGTGCGGCTGTTAAAAAATATTCACAAACCGTTTCATGAAAAATGAATCAGGTCAAAAATAATAGATAAGCTTAAGTACATATTTTTCCCTCAAAGATTTGGGGGATTTTTTTTCTGGAATTCATACTGTAAAAAGCGCTTGATCGCACAAATAAATTGGATTAATTTGTAAAAAAATAAAGAGAAACGCATGTTATCAGATTAGCGAAAATATTGGTAGCGCTTGCTTTATAGCATTTTTATGACACTTGCAAAAACAAGGCTTGAACGATGGCAATTCTCAAATTCTTTTGGTATGATACATATGAATTCCACAGGATCAATTCGTTTTGTTGAATGCCTTCTCGGGTACATAATCAAATGCAGAGAAGGAAAACCTTTAAAATGGTAGCATAGTCAAAAAGACGATTGATCATTACGAAGGAGGAAAAATAATGCCTTTAGTTTCAATGACAGAAATGCTTAAGAAAGCGAATGCGGAAGGCTACGCTGTTGGGCAATTTAACTTAAATAACCTTGAGTTCACTCAAGCGATCCTTCAGGCTGCTGAAGCTGAAAAATCCCCAGTCATCCTTGGTGTTTCTGAGGGTGCTGCACGCTACATGGGCGGCTTCAAGACAGTTGTGAAAATGGTAGAAGGTCTGATGGAGGACTATAAAATTACAGTTCCTGTCGCTATTCACTTAGACCACGGTTCAAGCTTCGATAAGTGTAAAGAGGCAATCGATGCAGGCTTTACATCTGTTATGATCGATGCTTCACACGGTCCTTTCGAAGAGAACGTAGAAATCACTTCAAAAGTGGTAGAATACGCTCACTCTAAAGGTGTTTCTGTAGAAGCGGAATTAGGAGTTGTCGGCGGCCAGGAAGATGATGTCGTTGCAGCTGGCGTAATTTATGCTGATCCTAAGGAATGTGAAGAGCTTGTTAAGCGCACTGGCATTGACTGCCTTGCTCCTGCACTAGGTTCTGTTCACGGCCCTTACAAAGGCGAACCAAACCTTGGCTTCAAAGAAATGGAAGAAATCAACAAAACTGCTGGTGTACCATTAGTGTTACACGGCGGAACTGGAATCCCTACAAAAGATATCCAGAAGTCTATTTCTTTTGGAACTGCGAAAATCAACGTTAACACTGAAAACCAAATCGCTTCTGCTAAAGCAGTTCGTGAAACACTTGCTGCTAAGCCTGAAGAATACGATCCACGTAAATACCTTGGACCTGCTCGCGATGCGATCAAGGAAACTGTTATCGGCAAGATGCGCGAATTCGGTTCTTCTAACAAAGCGTAAAAGCTTCGCAAATCTGGTATAATTAAAACCGCCTTACATAAGGCGGTTTTATTCGATTTTTATATGATTGAAAATTTTGTCGACTGGAGGCGTTTACAAATGAAATTTTTTATCGATACTGCGAATATGGAAGAAATCCGCGAGGCCTATGCACTAGGAATCCTGTCTGGTGTTACAACCAACCCGTCATTGGTGGCGAAAGAGAAGAATGTTAAGTTCGAAGACCGCCTGAAGGAAATCACTGAGCTTGTTCCTGGTTCCGTCAGCGCAGAGGTCATTGCGCTGGACGCAGAAGGAATGATCAGGGAAGGCAAGGAGCTTGCTGCGATCGCCCCGAACATCACAATCAAGGTTCCGATGACTCCTGATGGGTTAAAAGCTGTTTCTGTTTTCTCAAAAGAAGGCATCAAGACGAATGTTACACTTGTTTTCAGTGCTAACCAGGCATTGCTTGCAGCAAGAGCAGGAGCTACATACGTTTCACCATTCCTGGGAAGATTGGATGACATCGGCCACAACGGCCTTGACTTAATCTCAACGATCGCGGACATTTTCACGATCCATGGCATTGAGACAGAAATCATTGCCGCTTCCATCCGCCACCCTCAGCATGTGACAGATGCAGCGTTAAGAGGCGCGCATATCGCAACAGTACCATACAAAGTCATCCAGCAAATGTTCAACCACCCACTAACAGACAAAGGCATCGAAGCATTCCTGAAAGACTGGGAATCACGCGGCCAATAAATCTCAACTCACGTTAACGCTTTAAAGCGCCGGGGGTCAGACCCCCGCTGCTTTAAAGTGGTAAAGTCCGGCGCATGTCAGGAACTTTTGCCCAATTTCTAGTTTCTTGCATTTTATTACATGATTTTGGGAATATCGTGTAAACTAGAGGAATAGAATACTGCCGGAATCTGGCTATATTTGTTGGAAAAATGTTCCTGTGTTTCTGTTTTAATAATAATTTTACAAGAGCCTACATCGGTCTTAGCTGAAATCCTATTTGCATCTCCAGCTTGACCTTAATACATCACGGCTTAGAAGGGAGTCAAAAATGGAAAAGCTTAAGATTGCAGGCGGTTATCCATTAAAAGGAACTGTTCGGATCAGCGGTGCGAAGAACAGTGCGGTAGCCCTGATCCCCGCAACGATTTTAGCTGAATCGCCTGTAACCATCGAAGGTTTGCCGAATATTTCTGACGTTCATATGCTTAAGGATTTGATGGAGGAAATTGGCGGTTCTGTCCAGTTCTCGAACAATGAAATGACGGTTGATCCGTCTTCCATGATTTCCATGCCTTTGCCGAATGGAAAAGTGAAAAAGCTGAGAGCATCTTACTACCTGATGGGAGCAATGCTGGGACGTTTCAAAAAGGCTGTCATTGGCCTGCCGGGCGGCTGCCATTTAGGTCCGAGGCCGATTGATCAGCATATAAAAGGTTTTGAAGCACTTGGAGCGAGTGTGACAAATGAACAGGGTGCCATTTATTTGCGCGCTGACGAGCTCCGCGGTGCAAGGATTTATCTGGATGTTGTCAGCGTTGGTGCAACAATCAATATCATGCTTGCCGCTGTACGTGCAAAAGGCCGTACAGTCATTGAAAATGCGGCGAAAGAGCCTGAAATCATTGATGTTGCGACATTGCTTACAAATATGGGTGCCAAAATCAAAGGTGCGGGTACGGATGTGATCCGGATCGATGGCGTGGACGAGCTGCACGGCTGCCGCCACACAATCATACCTGACCGGATCGAAGCTGGTACATATTTGATTCTTGGTGCGGCAATCGGAGAAGGTGTCCTGATTGATAATGTCATTCCGCAGCATATTGAATCTCTTGTAGCCAAGCTGAAGGAAATGGGCGCGCACATCGAAGCGAGTGACGAATCCATTTTCGTCGGGCCGGCAGATAAGTACAAAGCTGTTGATATTAAAACCCTGGTCTATCCAGGCTTCCCAACAGATCTTCAGCAGCCTTTCACCTCGCTTTTAACGAGAGCAGAGGGCTCCAGTGTCGTGACCGATACCATTTATGGTGCGCGCTTCAAGCATATTGATGAGCTTAGGAGAATGAATGCCAATATCAAGGTAGAGGGCAGATCGGCAATCATCAGCGGACCTGTCAAGCTGCAGGGTGCAAAGGTGAAGGCAAGCGATCTGCGTGCTGGCGCTGCACTTGTGATAGCTGGTTTGATGGCTGAAGGGGTTACTGAAATCACCGGAGTTGATCATATTGACCGCGGCTACAGCCACATCGTAGAAAAGCTGAACGGACTTGGTGCCACAATTTGGCGCGAAGATATGACGTCTGAAGAGCAAGAAGAGATAAAAAAATCATAAAAAGTATAGTACAATGAAAGATGTACAATACAAATGGTAGTACTAATGGCAGTTTATAAGCGAAATAGTATAGCATATTAACCTTGGTACGATAGGCTCACCAAGCTGGCAAATCACATTTCCTTTTATGAAAATGATCGGAATTAGAGGTGCCGGAATCTCTGGGGAGTCCTGTCGCCGGGGTTTATACTACAGCTGACTATTTCCTATAGGCATTAGTGCTTTGATGATTAGGGGAGGATCTCATGGAACGCAGCTTAACGATGGAGCTTGTCCGTGTAACGGAAGCAGCAGCACTTGCTTCAGCCCGCTGGATGGGCCGTGGTAAAAAAGATGAGGCCGATGATGCGGCTACTTCAGCAATGAGGGATGTTTTTGACACGATTCCGATGAAAGGCACGGTAGTAATCGGCGAAGGGGAAATGGACGAAGCGCCAATGCTGTATATTGGCGAAAAGCTTGGGACAGGCTATGGGCCGCGTGTGGATGTCGCTGTCGATCCGCTGGAAGGCACAAACATCGTTGCCTCTGGCGGCTGGAATGCGCTTGCTGTACTGGCGGTTGCGGATAACGGCAATTTGCTGCACGCGCCAGACATGTATATGGACAAACTTGCGGTAGGACCTGAAGCAGTCGGTATGGTTGATATCAATGCTTCCGTACTTGATAATCTGAAGGCTGTCGCAAAAGCAAAGAACAAGGATATCGAAGATGTTGTGGCAACGGTATTGAACCGTCCTCGACATGAGCATATCATTGCGCAGCTGCGTGAAGCAGGAGCAAGGATCAAGCTGATCAACGATGGCGATGTTGCCGGCGCAATCAACACTGCGTTCGATTTCACTGGCGTTGACATCCTGTTTGGCTCAGGCGGAGCTCCTGAAGGCGTTATTGCTGCAGTAGCACTAAAAAGCCTCGGCGGAGAAATCCAGGGGAAATTGCTTCCGCAAAATGACGCAGAACTAGAACGCTGCATAAAAATGGGCCTCGATGTGAACAAAATTCTTCTTATGGAAGACTTTGTCCGCGGTGATGACGCAATCTTTGCTGCAACCGGCGTAACCGACGGCGAATTGCTGAAGGGCGTCCAGTTCAAAGGCTCTTACGGCTCAACCCATTCAATTGTTATGCGTGCGAAATCAGGCACAGTCCGCTTTATCGAAGGCCAGCACAGCCTGAAGAAAAAGCCGCACCTGGTTATGAAATAATAAATATTTTATTTTAGATCAGTAATACCTATAAATTATTAAATGACTGTTGCTCTTCGTTCCAGGCGCGTAGACTCCTTCGGGATGAAGCGGGACAGGTGAGACCCCGGAAGAAATGGTCCGAAAAAGAAGGGACCATTTTTCCCCGCAGGAGCAAAGCGACGAGGAGGCTCACCGCACGCGCCGAGAAAAGCGAAGCGCCTGGAACAAAAATCAACAGCTAATTAAATAACCAGCAAACCCTTACAAATTAGCTCCCGATACCTAATTCTATAGGCAGAGGGAGCTAATTTAAAAAGATATTGATTATTTTTCCTATTTAAGGGTAAAATGAAAATTGTTTTTACTACTTCGAAATCTGCTTGCATCCAGGCTCTTTTCGTAAATTAGCTAGATTCAGAAAAGAAATTCTTCATTAATTCCTTCTTACAATCCTTCAAAGGAAACTCGTTTCTTCTTTTTCCATCCATACCTTTTGAACTCTTATACATTCTTTATTTTTATGGTGGAAATCGAAATATTTTAAGGTGTGGTGACATTATGGAAGTAAATATTTCAAGCTTAGAAAATATGAAATTAAAAGAGCTGTATGAACTTGCAAAGGAATACAAGGTTTCCTACTACAGCAAATTGTCGAAAAAAGAATTGATTTTTGCCATTTTAAAAGCGCGTGCTGAGCAGCAGGGTTACTTTTTCATGGAAGGTGTTCTTGAGATCATCCAGTCAGAGGGCTTTGGCTTCCTGCGTCCGATCAATTACTCGCCTAGTTCTGAGGACATTTATATTTCCGCTTCGCAGATCCGCCGTTTTGATCTGAGAAATGGAGACAAGGTTTCAGGAAAGGTTCGTCCTCCAAAGGAAAACGAGCGCTATTTTGGCTTGCTTCAGGTTGAAGCAGTTAACGGCGACGATCCGGAGTCTGCTAAGGAAAGGGTTCACTTCCCTGGACTGACGCCTTTATATCCGGACCGCCAGATGAAATTGGAGACAACCCATAATAAAGTTTCTACCAGAATCATGGATGTCCTCGCGCCAGTCGGTTTTGGCCAGCGTGGCTTGATTGTTGCGCCGCCAAAGGCTGGTAAGACGATGCTGATCAAGGAAATCGCGAACAGCATCACAACGAACCATCCTGAAGCAGAATTGATTGTCCTGCTGATCGATGAGCGTCCGGAAGAAGTAACCGATATCGAGAGATCGGTTGCAGGCGATGTTGTCAGCTCGACTTTCGATGAAGTCCCTGAAAACCATATTAAAGTGGCCGAGCTTGTGCTTGAGCGTGCGATGCGTCTAGTTGAACACAAGCGTGACGTTATCATTTTGATGGACAGCATCACCCGTCTTGCGCGTGCCTACAACCTCGTCATTCCGCCAAGCGGACGGACACTTTCCGGCGGTATCGACCCGGCTGCATTCCACCGTCCAAAGCGTTTCTTCGGTGCAGCGCGTAATATCGAAGAGGGCGGAAGCTTGACAATCCTTGCGACTGCGCTTGTGGATACTGGTTCACGTATGGATGACGTTATCTATGAAGAATTCAAGGGAACTGGTAATATGGAGCTTCATCTTGACCGTTCACTTGCGGAAAGAAGAATCTTCCCGGCAATCGATATCCGCCGTTCCGGAACTCGTAAGGAAGAACTGCTTATCCCTAAAGACCATCTCGACAAGCTCTGGGCAATCCGCAAATCGATGTCCGATTCGCCAGACTTCGCAGAAAAATTCTTGCGCAAGCTAAGGCAGTCCAAGTCAAATGAAGACTTCTTCGCTGTCCTTGGCGAGGAAATGAAGGGGAATACGAAGCGTCAGTAATTTACTAGTTGCTGTATTGAATGCATTGAGTTTTAGCACCTGTTGCTCTTCGTTCCAGGCGCGAAGACTCCTTCGGGATGAAGCGGGACAGTGAGACCCCGGAAGAAATGGCCCGAAAAGAAGGGACCATTTTTCCCCGCAGAAGCGAAGCGACGAGGAGGCTCACCGCACGCCCCGAGGAAAGCGAAGCGCCTGGAACGGAATTCAACAGTCTAATTTTTATTTTATATTCCTTTTTATGGAAGGTAAAACAAGCTTGAAAAATAAAAGCATACTTGTTATACTGATTACAGTGTGTTTTTACAAAAACGGCAAGTACTATATTTGCTGTTATTTATAACTCTGTTTCGGATATGATTCAGGGCGGAAGGAGATGAAAAGAATGAAATCAGGAATTCATCCAAATTACAAAACAGTTAAGGTGACTTGCGCATGCGGTAACGAATTCGAAACTGGTTCTGTAAAGAACGAGATTCGCGTTGAAACTTGCTCTGAGTGCCATCCTTTCTATACTGGACGTCAAAAATTTGCTGAAGCTGGCGGACGTGTTGACCGCTTCAACAAGAAGTACGGCCTTAAGAACCAACAACAGTAATAGCAAACCTCAAAAACAGGCAAGAAGCTTTGTGACTTGCCTGTTTTTTATTGTCTAGATTTAGATGTACAAGGGTACATAAAGATAGATTTATCCGTAAATTTTATCTTCATAAAACTTTAAATTTCAGTCTGGTTTTGGCGCTTTTTTTTGTTATAATGGAAAAAGCTGAAAAAAAGGTGTCGGATGTAGTCAGAATTTGGACCAGCGAGGAAGGAGAGGCCGACCATGTACGTGATGAAACAAAGCGGTTGGATCGAGCTGATTTGCGGCAGCATGTTTTCCGGGAAGTCGGAGGAATTGATCCGCCGAGTGCGCAGAACCCAGTTCGCCAAGCAGAAAATTGCCGTTTTCAAGCCGAAAATCGATAACCGCTACAGCGAAGAATCGGTTGTATCACACAACGGAACTGCTGTTACAGCAATGCCTATAGCGAATTCCACAGATATTTTCCAGCATATCAATCCAGATATCGATGTGATTGCCATTGACGAAGTACAGTTCTTTGACAATGAGATCCTTCAGGTTGTCCAGCATCTCGCAGACAGCGGATATCGAGTGATTGTTGCCGGCCTTGACCAGGATTTCCGCGGGGAGCCATTCGGCCAGATGCCAGCGTTGATGGCAGTTGCCGAAAATGTGACCAAGCTACAGGCTGTTTGTGCTGTATGCGGTTCACCTGCAAGCCGTACCCAGCGTTTAATCAATGGAAGCCCAGCTTCATATGACGATCCTGTCATTCTCGTTGGGGCATCAGAATCTTATGAGCCACGCTGCAGGCACCATCACGAAGTGCCGAAATCCCCAAACGAGCTGAAAATAGAAAAAACGACTGAAACTTTGACATAAATATTGTAATCCTCCTATTCATGGGAGGATTTTTTGTTTGTAATGAAGATTGAAGTTTTCCTTATTTTGGGTGAAGGGGAGATTATCCTGCCTTTTGGATTAATTATTGTGATAAATGGAATGATTCCTGACTTTTTTCGGGCAATTATAGCTGTTCTTCAGGAGACTCCCTCACTTCACCAGGAGAATGATTTTTCCAGCTTGAAAATTTCACTGCTAAATGGGCAGTTTGAAAAAAATACAAAGCACCCTTCTCGTGAATGCATGGCCAAGTCATGCTGCGGGCAACCTAACGTTGGGAGGTGCCATAATATGAAAAAAACATTCATGGTTTTTATCTTAGCAATGATCATGGTTTCAGGATGTGCTCAGAATAATGCTGAATCTGTACACGAAAAGCAGCAGGATCAGGCCGGGCAGGACCTGTTAAATGACCGTGATGGTGTTCGCGAAGGGGACGGACCGAATTTTTCCAGGGACGTGGATGACGGGATGACGATGAGCGACCAGAACCCAAATCTGCTGAATACCGATAATGAAAATCATATTAATTTATCAATGGATGTTCGAAAGGCCAAAGAAGTGATAGCTGCACAAGGGTATGAGCCTGATGCAGTCTGGATCAATGGCGGTAGGATGAACATAACCGCGCGCCCGGAAGGCAGGCTTTCCAGGGATGAACGGGACCAGGCGGAAAAGTCACTAAGGAAAAATCTCTTAAAGGCTCTGCCTCGCTATGAAATCAATGTGGATATTAAATAGGTTGGCTGAAGCATGCTCGCTGATGGGTGTGCTTTTTTGTGCTTAAGATCAATATAGAGAATCTTTCTTTTTCGTTTTTGGATGAAAAGGGAATTAAAAATTGAGCAACGGGGATTAATTTGAAAGAACAGGAACTAATTGTATGTTACGGGGATTAAGTTGAATAAGAAGGGTTAAAACTGAGGAAACCAGGTTTTCGTCCAACGAAACCATAATTAACATGAATGAAATAAAAATTAATTAAGGGTATCAGTCAAAAACCGCATCCAGCTGGTTATCATGATTCACCTGTTTCTATCTAAACCAGCAGATTGGCTTTGACTGAGATATTCACCTATACTATAATTAGAATGTTATGAGCTTTTTTCTAAGCTTTTTTTAATAAGAATATTGAGTCGTCCGTATTGGATATTAAATATAGAGGTGAATGCCCGTGTTTGATCGTCTTCAAGCAGTTGAGGATCGTTATGAAAGATTGAATGAGCTATTGAGTGACCCGGAAATTGTTAATGATTCCAAGAAGCTTCGTGAGTATTCCAAGGAACAGTCTGACATTCAGGATACTGTTATGGCTTACCGTGAATATAAGGAAGTTAAAGAGCAGCTGGCTGATGCGAAAGCGATGCTGGAGGAAAAGCTGGATGCAGAAATGCGTGAAATGGTAAAGGAAGAAATCTCTGAGCTTGAGCCTCAGATTGAAGAGCTTGAGGCTCGTATCAAGCTTCTTCTTATCCCGAAAGACCCTAATGATGACAAGAACGTTATCATGGAAATCCGCGGCGCAGCAGGCGGAGATGAGGCTGCTCTTTTTGCAGGCGACCTTTACCGCATGTACAGCCGCTATGCGGAATCCCAGGGCTGGAAGACCGAGGTTATCGATGCGAGCACGACTGGCGTCGGCGGTTTCAAGGAGATCATCTTCATGATCAATGGGAATGGCGCATATTCCAAAATGAAATTCGAAAATGGGGCGCACCGTGTACAGCGTGTTCCAGAAACAGAATCAGGCGGACGTATCCATACGTCAACAGCAACGGTAGCATGCCTTCCGGAAGCAGAGGAAGTCGAAATTGAGCTTCATGATAAAGATATCCGTTTCGACGCATTCGCGTCCAGCGGTGCAGGCGGACAGTCCGTTAACACGACGATGTCGGCTGTTCGTCTAACGCATATTCCAACAGGTATTGTGGTTTCCTGCCAGGATGAAAAATCGCAGCATAAAAACAAAGACAAGGCGATGAAGGTACTTCGTGCCCGCGTTTATGACAAGTTCCAGCAGGAAGCACAGGCTGAGTACGACCAGGTTCGTAAATCAGCTGTCGGTACAGGGGACCGCTCTGAGCGTATCCGTACGTACAACTTCCCGCAAAACCGCGTGACTGACCACCGTATCGGTTTGACTATCCAGAAACTTGACCAGATTTTGCAAGGCAAGATGGATGAAATCATCGATGCGCTGATCATGGAAGACCAGTCTCAAAGGCTTGAGAGTGCCAACAATGAGTAATCACAGTGTAAAAATATACGAAGCCCTCAATTGGGCTTCTTCTTTTTTAAAAGAAAGCAATCGGGAAGAGTATGCAGGCGAGCTTTTGCTGCGCCACTTCTCAGGCCTTAGCCGGACTTCGATGCTTGCGATGATGCGTGATGATTTGGACGCTGGTGTGTGGGTTCTTTTCCAGGAGGCTGTAAAAAGGCATGCTGATGGGGAACCGATTCAATACATCATTGGCTCAGAGGAGTTTTATGGCCGCCGCTTTGAAGTGAATGAGCATGTGCTGATTCCCCGTCCGGAAACGGAAGAGCTGGTGTATGGGACATTGAAGCGTCTCGGTGAGCTTTTTCCAGATGAGGATACGCTTGAGCTAGTTGATGTCGGGACAGGCAGCGGCGCGATTTCCGTTACGCTCAAGCTTGAAAAGCCCGAGCTGAATGTAACCGCCATCGACCTTTCAGAAGACGCATTAAAGGTTGCGCAGAAAAATGCCGCACAGCTTGAAGCGGAAATTGAATTCATCCACGGCGACTTGCTGCAGCCGCTCATCTTACAGGGGAAAAAGGTTGACGCAGTCATCTCCAATCCGCCATATATACCAGTATCCGACCAGGAATGGATGTCGGACATTGTCACTGAGCATGAGCCGCATATGGCCCTGTTTGCCGGTGAAGATGGGCTGGATCTCTACCGCAGATTCATGGATGAGCTGCCGCTAGTCCTCAAGGAAAAAGCGCTGGTCGGCTTTGAAATCGGTGCCGGCCAGGGAGAAGCAGTCTCCGGCCTGCTGAAAAAAACCTTCCCGCACGCAAAGGTGGAAATCGTTTTTGATATCAATGGCAAGGACCGGATGGTGTTTGCGGAAATGTTATAGAAATTTGGATCTCGCTTCAGAAGGCGAGGTCTATTTTTTTGGCTCTGTTAAAGCTGATGTTGATTTTTAAACCCTGTTGATTGTAGTGGAAGGCGCGCAGACTCCTTCGGGATGAAGCGGGACAGGTGAGACCCCGGAAGAAATGGCCCGAAAAGAAGGGACCATTTTTCCCCGCAGGAGCGAAGCGACGAGGAGGCTCACCGTACGCCCCAAGAAAAATTTACCCTTGAAAAAGCCGGCAGTTGGGCTTTTTCATAATTTTTCAGAGGAAAGCGAAGCGCCTGGAACGGAAATCAACAGCCTTGTTTAACAGAGCTATTTTTTTCAAAATTACTAGTTTAAGAATCTATCAATCTGTCCACACTGTGACTAGTGAAGGGATGGTGCGGAAGATGATGACAAAAAAAACAGCAGCAATCATATATATTCTCCTATTATGCGCAGGTACAATTATAAGTTTATATACACCCAAAAATGAAGTGACGGCCCAGGAGGCGATGGTGATTCCGAATGAGGCCATCAGGCTGAGGATCCTCGCTGACAGCGATACAGAAAAGGACCAGGCAATCAAGCGAAAGGTCCGCGATGCAGTAAATAAAGAGATTACCCTGTGGGTCAAGGATATAGCTTCGATAGACGATGCGCGGAACGTAATCAAATCCAAGCTTCCTGAAATCCAGGCAATCGCCGAAAATGTAGTAAAAACTGAAGGTTCATCACAATCTGTCAAAACAGAGTTCGATAAAGTCCAGTTCCCGACAAAGCTTTATGGACAATTCCTCTACCCAGCAGGCCAGTACGAAGCAATCCTGATCACTTTGGGTGAGGGGCAAGGAGCAAACTGGTGGTGCGTGCTTTATCCGCCGCTGTGTTTCCTTGATTTTTCAAACGGAGAAGCGACAAGCGAAGGCTTTGACGAGGGTGACAGTAAAGGTGATGTAAAAGTAGACAGTGAAGAAAAAGCAGCAGACGCTGATAAGGAAGACACAAAGTCAAAGAAGAAGCCTGCAAAGGAAATTGGCACTGAGAAGCCTGTATTCGAAGATGGCTCTGAGGAAGAAGAAGTAGAGGTAACATTCTTTTTGGTCGAGATTTGGAACAGGATATTTGGATAAAAAGTGACCCCGCTTGAGAATATGCGGGGTCTCTTTTGGCCATTTAGCCTATATATTTTGCACAAATCGCTCATCAGGTATTTTAGTCAGCATCACATAAAGGCTGGCAGGGGCGGTTCCTGTGTTTTTGTAGGATAGTTCTTCAGTTCCGGCAAGATGGACAGTTTCGTTTGCAGCAGCGGTTACTTCTGTGCCATCAATTGTGAAGGTTCCTTCCCCTTGAAGAGTTAGAATATAGACCTCGGTGCCGGGATGGGTGTGCTTCGGCAGCTCCTGTCCGGGCATGAAGTTTAATAGAAAAATAGTGCTTTCGCCTTTTTTTAAAAGAATCCTCTTCGTAAAGCGCTCCTCGTTGAATTCCTGGTAATCCTTTAGTGAGATTTTTTCCATCATGAACTCCTCCTCTATTAGTGGCTGTTAACCATGATTGGCGCGATTTGGCTTAAGCGTTCAAACAATGCCTTTCCGCCTTCTGTCTCTATTAAACCGGTTTCGGTCAATGTTTCGTGCATCAGCTTAAGCCATGCCTGTGCCCGGACAGGCGTGATTTCGAAAGGCATATGCCTTGCGCGCATATTTGGCGGTCCGAACTTTTCGCTGTATAGCGGACCTCCGCCTGTCAATTGTGTCAGGAACATCCACTGCTTCATTTTTATTTCTTCGATATCCCCCTCGAACAAAGGACTTAGCTCTTCATTTTCATAAACCTTCGGATAAAAAGTATCGACAATTTTGCGGATGGAAGCATCGCCGCCAATTTGCTCATAAATCGTTTTAATTTCCATGCCGTTCCTCCTGTTAACATCTGAACAAATAAATTTATTTATCTTTATTATAACCACCCAGATGATCAGAAAGAGTGACCTAAATCACTCACTTGTGAAATTTTCACTATGAGAAGCTAGGAAACTATATCTAGCTTCTCTAAGAAAAAGATGGTAAAAGAGGTAAAATTCCTGTGAATATTTCCAAAAATATTACATCTAGTGGACAGGGATATTACATTCCTTTTTCAAAGGTTTTAGAGGCGGGAGAAGCGGATATTCAAGGGAGTGTAAGAACAAAACAAAAACAGATTTCAAGGAGGATGAGTACTATGGCTAACAACAATAACAATAACAATGATAATGGTAAAATGTCACGTGAAGAACGCGGACGCATGGGCGGCGAAGCAACAAGCCGTAATCATGACAAAGATTTCTATCAGGAAATCGGCCGTAAAGGCGGAGAAGCAACAGCTGAAAATCACGACAAAGACTTCTATCAGGAAATTGGCCGCAAAGGCGGAGAAGCTACTGCTGAAAGCCATGATAGCGAGTTCTACCAGGAAATCGGCCGCAAAGGCGGAGAAGCAACATCTGAGAATCATGACAAGGAATTCTATCAGGAGATTGGACGCAAGGGCGGCGAAGCCACTGCTGAAAATCATGGTGAAGAATTCTACAAAGAAATTGGTGAAAAAGGCGGCAACGCTCGTTCAGAGAACAACAACAATGATTAATCAACCGGTTTAATAGACCAAAAAGCAGACAAGGCAGCATCCATTCTAGATGGATGCTGCCTTGTTTCACTTTCCCCCTATTATCGAGTTCTACTTTTTCAACTCTCTCATATTCATTAAGTAGAATCTAAATTTTGGGGTGAAAGATATGACGTGGAAAATTAGAAGTGCGAATATTGAAGATGTAACTAAATTGGAGGCTTTTTTAACAAAAGCAGGAGTTAGCGCGGAAGGTTTGCATGAATCAATAGAAAACTTTTCGCTTATGGAAAACACTGATGGGGAATTGAAGGCATGTTTGGGTGTGGAGCCTGTTGAAAAGGCAGGCCTGCTGCGATCATTCGTTGTTTCCCCGGAAATTGCCCAGCCAGATTTGCTGCTTCTTTTTAAAAGAGCGTTCTTGACTGCAAAATGCCAGGAGCTGCAGGCCCTCTATCTTGTAACCAACAAAATGAGTGCGGTTTCCTTTTTCAGCAGCATGGGTTTTGAGATGGTCACTCAATCAGAGCTTCCGGAAACATTGCTTGAAAAAAATCATATAAAACATGTTTTGACTGTGGATAACTCTGCTATTATGAAAATAATTCTGTAAATTGTGGATATATCCACAAAGTTATCCACGGATCCACTGATTTTATACACAATTTGTGGATAAAAACTTGTGTTCGCCTTCTTATTCTTTTATACTTTCATAGAAATCTTGTTATCCATAAAGGATAAACGGACTAGATTAAGGGATACAAGGCCCAGAATCAAAGGTGGATGTACATGGAAACAAAAATGTGGACAGTGGATAAGGATGTGGATAATTTAAAAACATATCCACAGATTATAGAAGCAGCTGAAAAACTCAAACAAAATGAAGTGGTCGCATTTCCGACAGAAACCGTATATGGACTTGGCGGAAACGCTAAAAGTGATGAGGCCGTGTCAAAAATCTTTGAAGCAAAAGGCAGGCCTGGGGATAACCCGTTGATCGTCCATATCTCAAGTCAGGAACAAGCCCATGCATTTGTAAAAGAAATTCCTGAAAAAGCGAAGCGTTTAATGGATGCCTTTTGGCCAGGGCCATTAACGATCATTTTAGAAAAAAGGGCAGGGGTGCTCTCAGATAAGGCTACTGCGGGTTTGTCGTCTGTTGCGGTGAGAATGCCTGACCACCCAGTAGCGCGGGCGCTGATTGAAGCATCAGGTCTGCCGCTGGCGGCGCCAAGCGCAAATTTATCAGGAAAGCCCAGCCCAACGGCTGCCGGACATGTTGCCGATGATTTGACGGGCAGAATTGCCGGAATTGTTGACGGAGGCCCGACCGGAGTTGGCCTGGAGTCCACAGTGGTCGATTGCACCGCTGATGTACCCGTTATTCTACGGCCGGGTGGTGTGACACGGGAACAGCTGGAGTCGGTGGTCGGTGAAGTAAGCACGGATCCAGCTTTGAAGGATGGAGACCAGGCGCCCAAATCGCCAGGGATGAAATACCGCCACTACGCTCCTAACGCACCGTTTTATCTAGTGGACGGGACGCGCGGGCAAATCCAGCAGCTCGTCCAGGAAAAACGGAACGAGGGCTTGAAGGTCGGCGTCATGACTACAGTGGAAAACAGGGATTTTTATGATGCCAATGTCGTCATCGCCTGCGGAGAAAGAAGCAATCTTGAAACAGTCGCCGAGGCTCTATATGATACATTACGTTCCTTCAATAATGAAGAGCTCGACATTATCTTTGGCGAAGTCTTCCCGGAACATGGCATCGGCCAGGCCATCATGAACCGGCTATCCAAGGCATCTGGATTGGAAATTATAAAAAAGTAATAGTACGGAGGCGCATCGAGGTTTCGGTGCGCTTTTTTAATTACTTCCCTCAAATCGCGGATAGTTTTAAAGGGTGCTGTTAAGGCCATTCATCCCTAAAATTTCTTCATGGATGGCTCTAATGGAGGCTATAAAGACCATTTAGCCCGAAAACTTCATCATGGATGGCTCTAATGGAGGCTATAAAGGCCATCCAGCCTATAAATATCGTCGTGGATGGTTCTAATAAAGGCTATAAAGACCATCCAGCCCGAAAATAACTTCGTGGATGGCTCTAATGGAGGCTATAAAGACCATCCAGCCCTAAATAATCGTCGAGGATGGCTCTAATAAAGGTTATTAAGACCATCCAGCCCTAAAATAACTTCGTGGATGGCTCTAATGGAGGCTATTAAGACCATTCAGCGGTAAAAAATCGTCGTGGATGGTTCTAATAAAGGCTATTAAGACCATCCAGTCCGAAAAAATCGTCGTGGATGGCTCTAATGGAGGCTATAAAGACCATCCAGCCGTAAAATATTGACGAGGATGGCTCTAATGGAGGCTATAAAGACCATCCAGCCGTAAAATATTGACGTGGATGGTTCTAATAAAGGCTGTTAAGACCATTCAGCCGTAAAAAATCGTCGTGGATGGCTCTAATGGAGGCTATAAAGACCATCCAGTCCGAAAATAACTTCGTGGATGGCTCTAATAAAGGTTATTAAGACCAACCAGCCCTAAAAATTCTCTCGAGATGGCTCTAATGGCTCTAATAAAGGCTTTCAAGCTTTAATAATCGATTTGTTGGTGTTAGATGTGGTGCGTGTTTTAGGGGCACCTTAGACACGAGTTAATCAAGAACCATAGCCACAAAATTTCCATGCTTCTAAATCCATTTGGACGTGCATATGCTGAATTAGCAAGTCCGAGGGGGAGAAGACATGGCAGCAATCGCTGGTGAATTACTTACACTAATATTGATGGCTTTTGCATTAGGGATGGATGCTTTTTCGGTCGGCCTTGGAATGGGAATGTTCCGGCTGACAAAGAGACATATCTTTAAAATTGGTGTCACGATTGGAATTTTCCATGTGTGGATGCCTCTGCTTGGTATGGTGGCAGGCAGGTTTTTATCTGATCAGTTTGGGGCGATTGCCGGTTATATCGGAGGCGGGCTTCTCGTGCTGCTTGGACTGCAGATGATATGGTCAAGCTTCAAAGAAGATGAGACAAGTTTGATCACACCAGTTGGGAAAGGCTTATTTATTTTTGCCTTAAGTGTCAGCCTGGACAGCTTCTCAGTCGGACTCACGCTTGGCATTTACGGAGCGAGAACAGCTCTGGTCCTCGTTTGCTTTGGAGTGGCAGCGATGATCCTCACGTGGGCGGGCCTCCTCGTCGGCCGCAAGATGCAAGGCTGGATTGGTACATACAGCGAAGTACTTGGAGGCAGCATACTCCTTGCCTTCGGGATCAAATTGCTTTTGCCGCTATAAAATCAATGCACCTGTATTTTTGCAGGTGTATTTTTATTTGGACGGTTCTTGTGCTTCCGCCATGGAAGCGCAAGAACCGTCCCCGTGCTTCTCGGTGAAACTTATTTTATAATGGTAGAAAAACTAGAGGAGGTCCTGACATGGCAAGAGTATTATTTGTCTGTACGGGAAATACTTGCCGAAGCCCGATGGCAGAGGCGATTTTAAGGAGCAAACAGCTGCCGGGGGTGGAGGTCAAGTCAGCTGGTGTTTATGCGGTCAATGACGCTGAAGCATCGGTCAATGCGAAAACAGTACTGGATGAGCAAGGGATCAACCATGATCATCGCTCCTCGACGCTGACCAGGGAAATGATGGAATGGGCAACACTGGTCCTGACGATGACTCAAGGACATAAATCGGTGATTTTGAGTCAATATCCACAGGCTGCAGAAAAAACTTTTACCCTGAAGGAATTTGCGGAAGACGGCACAACCCTTGATGTGGCAGACCCTTATGGCGGAAATGAGCAAATTTATCGTGAAGCTTTTTCAGAAATTAAGGAAAGTATAGAAAAAATTATCGATAAGCTCCGATAATAACCTTGTAGGCATTTTGATTACTTATCAGGGGGATTATCTGTGGCGGCAAAAAAGAGCTATAAATTCGGATTGAAAAAGAAAATGGTCTTGCTGACAACTGTGCTCGCGATCATTACTTATTCGACAAGTGCATTTTTCATTTATTTTCTAGAACCATATGTACAAAACTTCCTTGATATCAGTCCGCTTGTTTACAATGGGGTTGTTCTCGGAATGGGGATTTTCTGGTCAGGCTTTCTTGCATATATTGCGGCCGGTTTGATCATCAAGCCGCTCCAGAAGCTTGAGCAGTCAGCTATGAAAGCTGCAGAGGGTGAGATCGGAGAGGACGCGGAATTGTCAAAATCGGATGATGAAATCCGTTCTCTGGGACTGGCCTTCAATAATATGCTGGCAAATCTGCGTGAAATGGTCAGCCAGATTGACACGAACTTCAAGGAAACGAATGAAAAGGTCATTTCGATTTCAGGCCAATCATCCGCGGCAGCAGAACAGGCATCGATCATTTCCACTACCATCAAGGAAATCGCTGCAGGGGCCGATTCTTCGGCTTTATCGACGCAGTCGACTGCAGAGTCAGTAGACGAAGTCATCCGCATCGCAGAAGAGGTCCAGGAAAAAGCGCGCACTTCCGAGACAATTTCCGTTGAGATGGTAAAAGATCTGCAGGAATCGAAGAACGCAATCCATTCATTGATTTCAGGAATTGAAAGGCTTGCGAACGATAACCGCGAATCACTGGGTACGGTAAAAAGGCTTGAGGAGAACGCAGCAAAAGTTGAGCAAATCATCCAGCTAGTCGGGGACATTGCAGCCCAGACGAACCTTCTAGCGCTGAACGCTTCGATCGAAGCAGCAAGAGCCGGTGAGCATGGAAAAGGCTTTGCCGTTGTTGCTGAAGAGGTAAGGAAGCTAGCGGATCAGAGCGCCGATGCGGTTCAAGGCATTTCGCAACTGATCCAGAATATCCAGGCAGAAGTCCAGAACGTTGTCGGCCAGATCAGCAGACAGGTAGAAACAGCAAACAGCGAAGTCAAAAAAGGTGAAAAAACCAATCAGGTCATCGATGAAATGACCTCTACAATCAATGAAATGGCTGAGGTCATCCACGCGATCACAGGATTGGTAGAAAACCAGATGGAAACAATCCACGAAACTTCTGAACAATCACAGGAAATGGCGGCCATCGCGGAAGAAACATCAGCAGGTGCCCTGAGCGTAGCATCAGCAGCCGAGCAGCAGGCAGAAGTGATTGAGAATGTCGAATCACTGGCAATCGAGCTGAAAAACCAGGCCCAAAAGCTGAAGGGCACAATTACAAAGTTTTCATTATAGAATTTAACCACAGCTGCGGCTGTGGTTTTATTTTGGCCTGGGAAAAATTATTCTGAATTTCCAGTTCGCTATATTAATTTATTTTCGCTATAAAAAAGATTTTTTCGCTGTAAATTAATTTTACGCTATAAAAATCATAATTCCGCTATAAAATCCAATCGCAAACGTTTTTATCACCAGCAGCCAGGCAAGCTGAGCTAACTGACCCGATTTCTTTATAAAATGTGAGGAGTATGAGAAAATAACGGTAGAATTTATCACCCCGCAATCCGGGAATCTATAGGAGGATTTTACAATGAAAGTTGCAATTGCTTCAGACCATGGCGGAGTGAACATCCGTGAAGAAATCAAAAGCCTGATGGACGAAATGAATATCCAATATGAAGATTTCGGATGTGAATGCAATACATCCGTCGACTATCCTGACTATGCGCTCCCAGTTGCGGAAAAGGTGGCAAACGGAGAGTTTGACAAGGGGATTTTAATTTGCGGTACAGGCATCGGCATGAGCATTGCTGCGAATAAGGTAAAAGGAATCCGCTGCGCCCTTGTACATGATGTATTCAGCGCCAAGGCAACGCGCCAGCATAACGACAGCAACATCCTCGCGATGGGTGAGCGCGTCATCGGGCCGGGACTTGCCCGGGAAATCGCAGCCACATGGCTGACAACGGAATTCGAAGGCGGCCGCCATGAAAACCGCGTTGGCAAAATCACGAATTACGAGAACAAGTAATATACGTGTTAGGCAAAATCACGAATTACAAAAATAAGTAATAAACACGTTGGGTAAAATCACAAATCAGAGAACAAGTAATAAACCGTGTTAGCTAAATCACGAATTAAAAGAACAAGTAATAGACTTGTGGGTGGGCTAAAATCACGTGAATCACGAGAACAAGCAATAAACTATCAGGCTGAGCAACGCTGCAAATTCCTGCCCAGCCTATTTAAGCAAAATCTCGAGAAGGGGTGAGGGCGTATGGCAATTGAACAGTGGGAAGCAGAATTGAAGTCAATACTGAATGATTTTAACTCACAGGCGGACCTGAAAAAGGGACAGGTACTGGTGATTGGCTGCAGCACGAGTGAAATTATTGGCCAGAGAATCGGGACGGCTGGTACCGAAGAGGTTGCGGAAATGGTGTTCAGGCAGCTTCGGGAGTTCCAAAAAGAAACTGGCGTACGGCTCGCGTTCCAATGCTGTGAGCATCTGAACAGGGCAATCGTCGTTGAACGGGAAACCGCGGAACAAAAGCAGCTTGATGAAGTAACCGTGATTCCGGTCAGGAATGCAGGCGGGGCGATGGCAGCCTATGCGTATCAGCATATGGAAGATGCCGTGGTGGTCGAATTCATCAGGGCCGAAGCGGGCATCGATATAGGCGATACGTTAATTGGCATGCATATGAAGCATGTCGCTGTCCCTGTGCGTGTACCACAAAAAAGCGTTGGCCATGCCCATGTAACCATGGCCAAAACAAGGCCGAAGCTGATTGGCGGGGCACGAGCGGTATATGAGCTGACAAAGGAAAATGAGTCCTGCTGATGGTTTTGTTTTTTTTAGGCTAAAAGAGGGTCAGCCTTTTCTTTCAATATAATATCAGCTAAAATAAGAATGAATTTTCTAATAACGATGGAACCAATTACATACAGGTGAATGAAGGGGGAACTATAGTGAAGCACTTGTCACAGCAGGATAGCCAGGTTTTTGCAGCCATTCAGGATGAACTGAAGAGGCAGCGCACGAAAATTGAATTGATTGCTTCTGAAAACTTTGTCAGTGAGGCAGTAATGGAAGCGCAGGGTTCTGTGCTGACGAATAAATACGCTGAAGGTTATCCGGGCCGCCGCTATTATGGCGGTTGTGAGCATGTCGATGTTGCCGAGAATATTGCCCGCGACCGCGCGAAGGAAATCTTTGGCGCTGAGCATGTTAACGTCCAGCCGCACTCTGGCGCACAGGCGAATATGGCTGTTTATTTCACGATTCTTGAGCATGGCGATACAGTGCTTGGGATGAATCTGTCGCATGGCGGCCATTTGACACACGGAAGTCCTGTTAACTTCAGCGGCATCCAGTACAATTTTGTTGAGTACGGTGTGGATGAGAACACGCATTTAATCAATTATGATGATGTACTTCAAAAAGCGCGCGAGCATAAGCCGAAGCTGATCGTAGCGGGTGCAAGTGCCTATCCAAGAGCGATTGACTTCAAGCGTTTCCGTGAGATCGCCGATGAAGTAGGCGCTTATTTGATGGTCGATATGGCGCATATCGCAGGTCTCGTTGCTGCTGGCCTCCATCAAAATCCAGTCCCTTATGCTGATTTTGTTACAACTACAACACATAAGACGCTACGCGGACCGCGCGGCGGCATGATTCTATGCAGAGAAGAATTCGCCAAGAAAATCGATAAATCAATCTTCCCGGGCATCCAGGGCGGTCCGTTGATGCACGTCATCGCTGCCAAGGCTGTCGCTTTCGGAGAAGCTTTGCAGGATGATTTCAAGCAATATGCACAAAACATCATCTCAAACGCAGCCCGTCTTGCTGAAGGCTTAAAGAAAGAAGGCATCGATCTAGTATCAGGAGGAACGGACAACCACCTTCTGCTAGTCGACCTTCGTTCACTTGGCCTTACTGGCAAAGTTGCTGAGAAGGTGCTGGATGACATCGGCATCACAGTTAATAAGAACACAATCCCGTTCGATCCAGAAAGCCCATTTGTTACAAGCGGCGTCCGCATCGGAACGGCAGCAGTCACAAGCCGCGGCTTCGGGCATGAAGAAATGGATGAGATTGCTTCACTGATCGCCTTCGCATTGAAAAACCACGAAGACGAAGCAAAACTCGAAGAAGCCAAACAACGCGTCGAAGACCTTACTAGCAAATTCGAACTATATCCAGAAAGATAATAGAATAGAGAAGCCTTCATAAGGCTTTAGCACATTAACGCGCCGGGGGTCTGACCCCCGGCGCGTTAATGCGGTAAAGGGCCGCACTTCTTTTGAAAAGCTTTCCTCCTTATGAATCAGGACGATTATTTTGCGGAAAAATGACTATGATTACGAAATGAAAACATTCAGATGCAATGGTTGATTGTAGCAATGTTTTTCTGTAAAATTAGACGAAGTGTGATTCAACAGATCTTACATAATCAGACAGGTGTTCACAACTCATTTACCCTGAAAAGGAGAGATACACATGGCAAAGGTTTACGTATTTGACCATCCATTGATCCAGCATAAACTTACTTATATCCGCGATACAAGCACAGGCACGAAGGAATTCCGCGAGCTTGTAGATGAAGTCGCAACGCTTATGGCGTTCGAAATCACACGCGACATGCCGCTTGAGGAGATCGAAATCGAAACTCCAGTCAGCAAGACAAAATCAAAGGTGCTTTCAGGCAAAAAGCTGGGTATCATCCCAATCCTGCGTGCAGGAATCGGTATGGTTGACGGAATCCTTAAGCTTATCCCGGCTGCAAAGGTTGGTCATATCGGCCTGTATCGCGACCCTGAAACGCTTATGCCGGTTGAATACTATGTGAAGCTTCCAAGCGATGTGGAGGAGCGCGATTTCATCGTTGTTGATCCAATGCTTGCTACTGGCGGATCTGCCGTTGAAGCGATCAACTCTCTTAAAAAGCGCGGCGCAAAGCATATCAAATTCATGTGTTTAATCGCAGCTCCTGAAGGGGTAGAAGCAGTTAAAAACGCACATCCTGATGTTGATATTTATATTGCTGCACTTGATGAAAAGCTAAATGACCACGGATATATTGTTCCAGGACTGGGCGACGCAGGCGACCGTTTATTCGGAACGAAATAAGGAGTGTTTGATTTGAATCAGCCGATTAAAGTCATGACGATATTTGGGACACGCCCGGAAGCTATCAAGATGGCGCCGCTTGTCCTTGAATTGCAGAAGCACCCAGAGCATTTTGAATCCATCGTTACAGTAACAGCCCAGCACCGCCAAATGCTTGATCAGGTTTTGGATATTTTCAACATTAAGCCTGACCATGACCTTAACATCATGAAGGACCGCCAGACATTGATTGATGTGACAACAAGAGGTTTGGAAGGCCTTGATAAAGTCATGAAGGAAGTCAAGCCGGACATCGTCCTTGTCCATGGCGATACGACAACTACATTCGTTGCCAGCCTTGCTGCCTACTACAATCAAATTGTGGTCGGCCACGTTGAAGCTGGTTTGAGAACTTGGAACAAGTACTCTCCGTTCCCGGAAGAAATGAACCGCCAGCTGACAGGCGTAATGGCAGATCTACATTTCTCGCCAACGTCTCAATCAGCGCAAAACCTTCTTCAGGAGAACAAGGATAAGGAAAACATCTTCATCACCGGAAATACAGCAATTGATGCGCTGAAAACAACGGTAAAGGATACGTATCAGCATGAAGTACTTGATAAGCTTGGCAATGACCGCCTGATCCTGATGACGGCGCACCGCCGCGAAAACCTTGGTGAGCCGATGCGCAACATGTTCCGCGCCATCAAGCGCATCGTCGATGAGCAGAAGGATGTCCAGGTTGTCTACCCTGTCCACTTGAATCCGGTTGTCCGCGAGCTTGCTGACGAAGTGCTTGGCAATGACCCGCGCATCCATCTGATCGAGCCGCTCGATGTCATCGATTTCCATAACTTCGCGTCTCGCGCGCACCTGATCCTGACTGATTCAGGCGGAGTACAGGAAGAAGCACCATCCCTTGGTGTTCCGGTACTTGTTCTTCGTGATACGACTGAGCGTCCAGAAGGAATCGAAGCAGGAACATTGAAGCTTGCCGGCAATGAAGAGCAGCCAATCTATGATATGGCTACAGAACTTCTGACAGACCGCGAAGCATATGAAAAAATGGCAAAGGCTTCAAATCCTTATGGAGACGGCCTTGCATCTCAACGTATTTGCGAAGCGATCCGTTACTACTTCAAGCAAACTGAAAATCGTCCTGAAGAATATAAATAAACGATTCTTGACACCTCTTTTTTCGATAAAAGAGGTGTTTTTGCTTTTGGCTCTTTTCTAATACTTTGTTGCTATTCTATATGCTCTTGAAATCTCCTTCCAAATGGTTTATTAAAGAAGGCTTCGCAATAACAAACTGTTGATTTCCGTTCCAGTCGCTTCGCTTTCCTCGGGGCGTGCGGTGAGCCTCCTCGTCGCTTTGCTCCTGCGGGGTCTCACCTGTCCCGCTTTTATCCCGAAGGAGTCTGCGCGCCTTCCACTACAATCAACAGGATCTCAATTCAACATTGGTGAAAGCAACAATCTTTGCGAAAACAGCCTTGCTTATAAATAGAGACGAAAATCCTGCTGGGAAATTGATTTAATCTCCTTCAACGGGAAAATTGCCCGAAATCCTGCAATATCCTTTCCGTCAACTTATTAATCTCCCACTCAACCTTGATAATTGCCCGGAAACCACCATTAATCTCCCGGTCAACCATAATAATTGCCCGAAAACCAGAGATAATTAATCCAAAAAACCATAATAATCGTGCCTTTATCCTAATTTTGGTAAAATCCACTCTCCGATAAGCACACATCCTAAATTAAGAAAAACCTGCATACTACCCTTCCAAAATTGAAACGCTAACGGAAAAAGGGGGAGTCTGCCTTGTTCAAGCGTCCATTCATGATTCTTTTTCCAATCCTGCTGATACTTACTGCCTTCCAGCCGCAGAAACTCCAGTATCCACCCATTCCAGAGGAAGATTCCCACGCAGAAAAAATCGCAATCGTGGTGACCGAAAATCCATTAACTGAACAGGAAATTATCCGGCAGCTAAAAGACTTAAAAAACACCAAACTCCGGCGGGTCTTCCGCTATGCTGTGCAGGGATACTCCGTTGAAGGACCGATTGCCGAGCTGGAAAAGCTTCAAAAGAGAAATGAGGTGAAACTGGTCTCAGAAGTTAACACCTATCAGGTTGAAACAACTCCGTACTTGCATAGAAAACAGGACTCTTTTCAAATAAAAAAGGAGGACCCGCACCAGCCAACGCGTTACAAGCCCAGCTCCAGTTTCACCGATAATTTTGAACTGATTGGTTCTGAGGCAGTCCGCGGGATCCTCGATGATAAAGGTGAACGGCTGACTGGAAAAGGCATCACCATAGGTGTAATTGATACAGGGATTGATTATGAGCATCCTGACCTTCGCAGGAATTTCGCTGGCGGCCATGATTTGGTTGATGGTGATGAGGACCCGATGGAGACAAAGGGCATGGGACCGCGAAGCACTTTGCATGGAACCCATGTGGCAGGCATCATCGCCGCCAATGGAAGAATGAGAGGGATGGCACCTGAAGCCAAAATTGTCGCTTATCGGGCACTGGGCCCAGGGGGCAGCGGCACGACGGAGCAGGTGATCGCGGCGATAGATGAAGCAATCAAGGATAAGGTGGACATTCTGAATCTTTCCCTGGGAAATGATGTGAATGGACCTGATCTTCCCATCAGTCTCGCCCTGAATAAGGCGGTCGACAACGGCATTGTCGCAGTAACATCCTCAGGCAACTCAGGGCCGAACCGCTGGACGGTCGGTTCACCAGGCACGGCTTCCAAAGCAATTTCCGTCGGTGCATCAACACCGCCGTTGATGGTGCCGTATGTGAGCGGTGCCGGCCAGGCAGGGAAAATAAGGCTGGAGCTTTTGCAGGGTTCAGGCAAATGGAGCAGCGCACATAGCGAAGGTCTTGTATTCGCCGGTCTCGGCACGAAGGAAGAATTGAAGAATGTGAAGGACAAGCTTGTTTTGCTGGAACGAGGCAAGCTTACTTTTACCGAAAAGGCGAAGAATGCCATGGAGGCCGGCGCCATTGGCATGATCATTTATAACAATACGAAAGGCACCTTCTTTGGAAACCTGGAGGAGAGCCTGACTATCCCGGTTGCGGCCATCAGCAAGAAGGATGGCCTCGCTTTGAAAAAGCAGCTGGAAAAAGGGAATCTGCTGCTAAGGATTAATTTAATAGAAGAAAAAGATATCCTGGCCGATTTTAGCTCGCGCGGGCCGGTGACAGTCACCTGGGAAATCAAGCCTGACATTGTGGCCCCGGGAGTTGCGATCAACAGCACAATCCCCGGTGGATATTTGCTGCTTCAGGGAACAAGCATGGCAGCGCCTCATGTGGCGGGAGCGGCAGCGCTGATCAAGCAGGCCCATCCAGATTGGGGGCCATACGAGATCAAAGCAGCAATCATGAACACGGCCAAGCGAATTTCAGACAGGACAGGCAAAACTTATCGGACATATGAACAGGGTGCTGGCAGGATCCAGACTGAATCAGCAATCAAGACGGAAAGTCTCGTCATGCCTGGTTCGCTGCAATTCGGGAAATTCCAGCTGTCGGACGATAAGCACCGCCATACGGCCATGGTAGAAGTCAAAAATATAAGCAGCCATGCTAAAAGGTATTCATTTGACATTCCCAGGAAGGAATCTGGAATTGAGTGGGAGCTCCCATTAAGTTTTACCCTCGGTGCCAACGAATCGAAAAAACTGCAGCTGGCGATGAAGGTTTCTCCACAGCATTTGAAAAATAAGATCCACGATGGCAGCCTGCTGCTGGATGATGGGAAAAATAAAATCACGATACCGTATTTGTATGTGTTGGAGGAGCCGGATTATCCACGGGTCATGGGCTTTGATTTTGCTCCTGCTGATAGCGGGAATGCCTACCGGTATGAGGTCTATCTCCCGGGTGGCGCTGAAGAGTTCGGCATCGCGCTCTTTGATCCTGATCAGTATCGTTTCATCGGTTACCTTGATTGGGGCCGGAAGCTGAAGAAAGGGATGGCAGGCAAGGAAATCCCTCTCGAAAAATTGCCGGAGGACGGCGTGTATTTGGCAAAAGTTTTCGCAAAAAAAGCAGGGCGTGAAAGCACGATTGAAACTTTTATCGTGATTGATAAGCAGCAGGCAGCAAACATGGCCGGCGGGGAATGATTCCTGCCGGCTTTATTTGGATTGGATATCCATTTTGTCTATGGGAAATTAGAAAATGAACGGGAATTTTTCCAGTCAAAAAAAATAATTCTAATATAGGGTTATTGGTATTTGAAGTTCAGTGAAAACTTTGTGAATTTTTTCACCCCAATGGATTGACATTGACATTTGCCTATTGTATGCTTACTTAGGGCATAAAATGATAAGGTTTTCAATGTTGATTTGCAAGCTTTTTTAAATGAAAGATATTGTTTTTTCAGAAAATATTTTTCATCCCCCTGATCGTCCATTCTCAAAAGTGAGGATGCGTTTTTATGCGCCGAAACAACCGCCACCCATATAAAGCGATGGCACTCATGTCCGCTATACTATCTCAATTGGTAGGCTCCATTTTAATTGGCATTTTTTCCGGCAGATGGCTCGACCGTACCCTTGGTACAGACCCGCTTTTCTTAATATTCGGATTGCTGATCGGATTGGCGGCAGGTGTGTATGCCATGCTTCGCCTCGTCCAACACTTCTTCTCAGGAGACTAGCCATAAATGGAAATCAAGGATATGTTCCAACGTCATCGAAAATACATATTTACCTTGCTATCACTGTATGTACTCGGGTATGGCTTTACAAGCTATCAATCTGAATTTGCTGGATTGATATTCGGTACAAGCCTGAGCCTTTTTAATTTGTGGCAGCTTGCAAGGAAAATGGACCGCTTTGGGGACTCGGTTTTGCAGGGGAAGAAGGTGCGTTCACTTGGGTTCATCTCGAGGCTCGCAACCGGAGCACTTGTAGTCATCATCGCGATGGAATATCCGGAGCGTATAAGTCTTATTTTTTCCGTATTGGGATTAATGACATCCTATATTGTCATTATGATAGATTTTTTTGTCCAGTCTTTTCATAAACGTAACTAGCGGGGAAGAGAGGTGAATTAACGGATGCATCATGAAGCTCCATTATTACATTTATTTGGGCTTACTTTTAACTTGGCAAACATGCTGATGATCACAGTAGCAAGTGCTATCGTTTTCATCGTTGCAGTACTTTCAACTCGCAATCTAGCGATGAAACCGACAGGGATCCAGAACTTTTTTGAATGGGTGATGGATTTCGTAAAAGGAATTATCAACAGTGCGATGGACTGGAAGGACGGGGGAAGATTCCACGTGCTTGGAATTACATTGATGATGTACGTCTTTGTTTCCAACATGCTAGGACTTCCATTCTCAATCGTATATGACGGTGTGCTTTGGTGGAAATCGCCAACGGCTGACCCAGTCATCACTCTGACTCTTGCAGTCATGGTTGTAGGGCTATCCCACTACTATGGTGTCAAGCTGAAGGGTACTGCTGAATACGGGAAGGAATTCTTCAAACCATTCTGGTTTATGTTCCCGATCAAAATCATTGAAGAGTTCGCAAATACGCTTACTCTTGGTCTCCGTCTTTACGGAAACATTTACGCGGGTGAAATTCTTCTTTCCCTGCTAGCTGCCGGTCTTGCAACTGGCGTAGGCGGACACTTGGCCGCTATCGTTCCAATGCTCGCCTGGCAAGGATTCTCGATTTTCGTCGGCGGAATCCAGGCGTTTATCTTCACAATGTTAACGATGGTTTATCTCTCCCATAAAGTGAGCCATGACCATTAATATATACCTGTTCATTTATTGGACAAAACTTTTTAAAAAATTATTTTTTCATACATTAAAGGAGGAAACAAAATAATGGGTCTTTTAGCAGCAGCAATCGCAATCGGTTTGGCAGCACTTGGTGCAGGTATTGGTAACGGTCTTATCGTATCACGTACAGTAGAAGGTATGGCTCGTCAGCCAGAAGCTAAAGGTATGCTTCAAACTACAATGTTCATCGGGGTTGCGTTAGTCGAAGCGATTCCTATCATCGCTGTAGTTATCGCGTTCATGGTTATTGGTGGTTAATAAGCGTTATTCATATTGAAATAGTAATGGCGAAGATCATTCCGCGCGAACCTTCGCCATTCTATTATGTAAGCTCTTTTCAGTAACTGAAAAGAGCCAATAACTAAGTATTAAAACATTCGTTTTATATAAAAAAGGGGCAAGCCTCAGTTCTTATGAACGGGGAGCCCGGGCGCAAAGCGTCTCGATGTTGGACCTTTTTATCACGGCACACAACTCTTGAAGGGAGTGAATCGAGGGTGTTAACAATGAATTTCTTAGTATTGGGAGCAGCTGCTGAACACGGCGGCTTGAACACAGGAGACATCTTATTCCAGCTGGTTATGTTCCTTGTTTTGTTAGCATTGCTTAAAAAGTTCGCATGGGGTCCATTGATGGGCATCATGAAGCAGCGTGAAGAGCACATTGCTGGCGAAATCGGAGCGGCGGAAAAGAGCCGTGCCGAAGCACATAAACTACTGGAAGAGCAGCGTGAAATGCTTAAGCAGGCACGCACAGAAGCACAGGGCTTGATTGAAAATGCAAAGAAACAAGGCGATGTACAGCGTGACGAGATCATCGCGCTTGCACGCACTGAATCTGAAAGAATTAAGGAAGCTGCAAAGCTTGAAATCGAACAGCAGAAGGAGCAGGCTGTCGCTGCAATTCGCGAGCAGGTCGCTTCATTGTCTGTCTTGATTGCTTCAAAGGTAATCGAGAAGGAAATTTCTGCAGCTGACCAGGAAAAGCTCATCAATGAATACATTCAAGAGGCGGGTAATGCCCGATGAGCAACTCGACAGTAGCAAAACGCTATGCCCTGGCTCTTTTTCAAATCGCTTCTGAAAAGCAGGTTCTTGCTGAGGTTGAGCAGGAGCTTCGCACTGTGAAAGAAGTTGTTAAGAACAATCCTGAACTGACTGTCTTTTTAAAGTCTCCTAAACTTTCTAATGAAAAGAAGAAAGAGGTTTTAAACCAGGCTTTCGGATCAGCAAGCACATATGTCCGCAACACACTGATGATCCTGGTTGACCGCCACCGCGAAGACCAGATCGCAGAGGTTGCAGATGAGTTCATCAACCTTGCAAACGATGCAAAAGGCATCGCTGAAGCGAAAGTATACAGTGTTCAGCCGTTATCAGCTGAGCAGGCTGAAGCCATTTCAGCTGCATTCGCGCCGCAGGTTGGCAAACAAACTCTTCAAATCGAAAATATTGTAGATTCCAATTTGCTTGGAGGCGTAAAGCTTCGCATTGGAAACCGCATTTTTGACGGCAGCTTGCGCGGCAAGCTAGACCGCTTAGAACGTAAATTGCTAGGCTAAGATTCGTAGATAGGGGTGAAACTCATGAGCATCAAAGCTGAAGAAATCAGTGCGCTGATAAAATCGCAAATTGAAAACTATCAGTCGGAAATTCAAGTGAGTGATGTGGGTACAGTTATCAGTGTTGGTGACGGTATCGCACGTGCTCATGGCCTCGACAATGTCATGGCTGGAGAACTTGTTGAATTTTCAAACGGCGTTATGGGTATGGCGCAAAACCTTGAAGAAAATAACGTCGGTATCATCATCCTTGGACCTTTCACGGACATCCGCGAAGGTGACGAGGTACGCCGTACGGGCCGCATCATGGAGGTTCCTGTTGGGGAGCAGCTAATCGGCCGCGTAGTAAACCCTCTTGGACAGCCAGTAGATGGCATGGGTCCAATCAACACAACTAAAACTCGTCCGATCGAGTACAATGCACCAGGCGTTATGGACCGTAAATCTGTTCATGAGCCATTGCAGACTGGTATCAAGGCGATTGACGCTCTTGTTCCAATCGGGCGCGGACAGCGTGAATTGATCATCGGTGACCGTCAGACTGGTAAAACATCTGTTGCCATCGATACAATCCTGAACCAAAAAGGCCAGGATATGGTATGTATCTATGTTGCGATCGGCCAGAAGGAATCAACTGTACGTAACGCAGTTGAAACTCTTCGTAAACACGGCGCACTAGATTACTCAATCGTTGTTACAGCATCTGCATCACAGCCTGCTCCATTGCTATACCTTGCTCCTTACGCTGGTGTTACAATGGCAGAAGAATTCATGTATGCTGGCAAGCACGTGCTTGTAGTATATGATGACCTTTCTAAACAAGCGGCTGCATACCGTGAGCTTTCCTTGCTGCTTCGCCGTCCTCCAGGTCGTGAAGCTTACCCAGGGGATGTATTCTACTTGCACTCACGCTTACTAGAGCGTGCTGCTAAGTTGAGCGACGCTAAAGGCGCAGGTTCAATCACAGCACTTCCGTTCATTGAAACACAGGCAGGCGACGTATCTGCTTACATTCCAACGAACGTAATCTCAATCACAGACGGACAGATCTTCTTGCAGTCCGACCTATTCTTCTCTGGCGTACGTCCAGCGATCAACGCAGGTCTTTCTGTATCCCGTGTAGGTGGATCCGCTCAAATCAAAGCGATGAAGAAGGTATCTGGTACACTGCGTCTTGACCTTGCTTCATACCGTGAATTGGAAGCATTCGCACAGTTCGGTTCCGACCTTGACAAAGCAACTCAAGCAAAGCTGAACCGCGGTGCCCGTACGGTAGAAGTTCTTAAGCAGGACCTGAACAAGCCGCTATCTGTTGAAAAGCAAGTAGCGATCCTATATGCATTGACTCGCGGCTTCCTTGACGATATTCCATTGCAGGATATCCGCCGCTTCGAAGCTGAATACCTGACTTGGTTAGACCACAACCGCAAAGAAGTGTTAGACCATATCCGCACAACGAAGGAACTTCCTTCCGACGACGATATGGCTGCTGCGATCAACGACTTCAAAAAGACGTTCGCAGTATCTGAATAATCAGTGATGCCGGCCTGCCTTGCAAAAGAGCAAGCTGGCTCCTGCTTGACCTTGGACTAACAATCTTCGATAAAGGGTGGTGAGAACCGAAATGGCATCTTTACGTGATATAAAAAACCGTATTACTTCTACAAAAAAGACGAGCCAGATTACCAAGGCAATGGAAATGGTATCCGCAGCTAAATGGAACCGTGGAGTAATGAACGCGAAAGCATTCGTTCCTTACATGGAAAAAATCCAGGAAGTGACGGCTTCCATCGCAGTGGGCAGCAAGGATGCAAACCATCCGATGCTGACAACTCGTCCTGTGAAGAAGACGGGATATCTAGTGATTACTTCAGATCGCGGTCTAGCGGGTGCATACAACAGTAACGTTCTTCGCCAGCTTTACCAGACGATCCAAAGTCGCCATAAATCAAATGATGAGTTTGCGATCATCGCGATCGGGCGTGTCGGCCGTGACTTTTTCCAAAGCCGTGGCATGAATGTCGTCCTTGATATCGTAGGCATCGCGGACCAGCCTTCTTTCTCTGAGATCCAGGATATCGCCAGCAGCACAGTTGGCATGTTCTCAGACGAGACATTTGATGAATTATATATTTACTACAGCCATTACGTCAGCGCGATTTCACAGGAAGTAACAGAGAAGAAGCTTCTGCCGTTAACAGACATTGCAGCTGCTTCAACAAAGCTGACTTCTTACGAATTCGAACCAAACGCTGAAGAAATCCTGGAAGTTCTCTTGCCGCAATATGCAGAAAGCTTGATTTACGGAGCACTGCTTGACAGCAAAGCCAGTGAACACGCTGCTCGTATGACAGCCATGAGAAATGCTACGGATAACGCGAAAGAGCTGATCAATTCCCTCAGCTTGAGCTACAACCGTGCACGTCAGGCTGCTATTACCCAGGAAATCACCGAAATCGTCGGTGGAGCTGCAGCGCTCGAATAGATATTTTCCAATTGACTTTAGGGGATGTGGCATGATGACCACATCCCATCATGATGTATATATTTGAACAAGTACGTTAGGAGGGAACAAGATGAACAAAGGACGCGTTCTCCAGGTTATGGGTCCGGTTGTTGACGTAAAGTTTGAAAGCGGCAATCTTCCAGAGATCTATAACGCTTTGAAAATTGTAAGTAATGACGCGGATGTTAACGTCGAACTAACTCTTGAAGTAGCCATTCACTTGGGCGATGACACAGTTCGTACAATCGCGATGTCTTCCACAGACGGTCTTAAGCGTGGAGTGGAAGTAGTAGATACAGGTGCTGCCATCTCCGTTCCAGTTGGGGATGTAACACTAGGACGTGTATTCAACGTATTGGGTGAGTCAATCGACCTTGACGCTCCAGTCCCTGCCGATGCACGCCGCGATTCAATCCACAGGGAAGCTCCAACATTCGAACAGCTTTCAACTGAAGTTGAAATCCTTGAAACAGGTATTAAGGTTGTTGACCTTCTTGCTCCATATATCAAGGGTGGAAAAATTGGTCTATTCGGTGGTGCCGGTGTAGGTAAAACGGTATTAATCCAGGAATTGATCAACAACATCGCTCAAGAGCACAGCGGTATCTCCGTATTCGCAGGTGTTGGTGAGCGTACACGTGAAGGTAATGACCTTTATCATGAAATGACGGATTCAGGCGTTATCAAGCAAACTGCGATGGTATTCGGACAGATGAACGAGCCGCCAGGAGCACGTATGCGTGTAGCCCTGACTGGTTTGACAATGGCTGAATATTTCCGTGATGAGCAAGGACAGGACGTTCTTTTCTTCATGGATAACATCTTCCGTTTCACGCAAGCAGGTTCTGAGGTTTCCGCGCTGCTTGGCCGTATGCCATCTGCCGTAGGTTACCAGCCGACTCTTGCAACTGAAATGGGTAAATTGCAGGAACGTATCACATCTACTAACGTAGGTTCTGTTACATCCATCCAGGCAATTTACGTACCAGCGGATGACTATACTGACCCGGCTCCGGCTACAACTTTCGCTCACTTGGATGCAACAACTAACCTTGAGCGTAAGCTTTCTGAAATGGGTATCTACCCTGCGGTGGATCCACTTGCTTCGACTTCACGTGCATTGACACCTGAAATCGTTGGCGAAGAGCACTATTCAGTTGCTCGTCGTGTACAGCAAACATTACAGCGTTACAGAGAACTTCAGGATATCATCGCGATCCTTGGTATGGATGAGCTTTCTGACGAAGATAAGCTAACAGTACACCGTGCTCGCCGTATCCAGTTCTACCTATCTCAAAACTTCCACGTAGCTGAGCAGTTTACTGGTCAGAAGGGTTCTTACGTGCCAGTTAAAGAAACAGTTAAAGGATTCGCTGAAATCCTTGACGGTAAATATGACCACCTTCCAGAAGATGCATTCCGCCTTGTTGGCCGAATCGAAGAAGTTATCGAGAATGCAAAACGTATGGGTGTAGAGGTCTAATAACGGACCAGGAGGGTAAAAAATGAAGACGATTAAAGTCAGTGTTGTTACTCCCGATGGGCCGGTGTATGAGTCGAATGTTGAAATGGTAAGCACAAAAGCCCGCTCAGGCGAGCTTGGAATCTTGCCAGGCCACATTCCAACGGTTGCACCGCTACAAATTGGCGCTGTCCGTTTGAAAAATGGCAGCAATACTGAGTTCGTTGCGGTAAGCGGCGGCTTCCTTGAAGTCCGTCCAGATCAAGTAACCATCCTTGCTCAATCCGCAGAACAATCATCTGAAATCGATCTTGAACGTGCCCTAAGAGCAAAAGAACGCGCCGAACAGCGCCTGCGTGAAAAACAGCAGGAGAACGTTGACTTCAGACGTGCAGAACTTGCCCTTCAGCGTGCAATCAACCGTATTTCAGTTGCAGAACGCAAAATCTAATTTATATGAATCAACACCCTCCGGTTATGCTGGGGGGTGTTTTTTGTTGGCACTGTTAACCAAGGCTGTTGATTTACGTTCCAGGCTCTTCGCTTTCCTCTGAAAAATTATGAAAAAGCCCAATTGGCGGCTTTTTCAAGGGCAAATTTTTCATGGGTCGTGCGCTGAGCCTCCTCGCCGCTTCGCTTCTGCGGGGTAAAATGGCCCTTCTTCTCAGGCCATTTCTACCTAGGTCTCACTGCCCGCTAAATCCCGAAGGAGTCTGCGCGCCTTCCACTAAAATCAACAGGGTTCAAAAATCAACATTCAACATTAACAGAGCCTTTTATCATGGAGGATAACGGTGGTAGTGAACTTCGCCTATATAATTAGAATTCTGCCAGAAAAACGTTGATCTTCGAATAAAAAGCAAATTTCCCTCTGAAAAAACTGTTAACCGCACACGAAAATTAAGAATTGATACTATAAACCGCGATGCAAAAACACAAACTAAGATTTTTTTAGAAAATTCTCCTTCAGCTTGACCCAGTTCATCCAACTTTCCGCGGCCAAACATTAAAATCCCCACGCCAAACCAATTTAATGATCGTCTTCTACCACAGATTTCAGAAATGTTGATAAACGTCACTGACAATATAATTCAATTTGCGTTTTAATATAGGATGTAACCGATTGCCGTTTTCAGGTGTTCCATGCAGTTACATCACTCACCTTCAACTCATTCCATTGGCTGCACCCTTACTGGAGAACGGAGCTTGAAGGCATCAAAAAGAACACCTGAATAAACAAGATGAATATATTCCTGGCATTGCGACTATGTATGTAATTGGACGACTCATTCTGGCCGGCCATTTCAAGTCATTTTTCCACTCTAATGATCTATTGAATATGCTTGGAAGAAGGTTGCCAGATTGTTCAAAGCCTTGTCGACACACTATTGTAACAATGGTATAATTGTTATCGGTTACAAGTTTGATAAGTATGAAAATTTTACAACATTGGAGGGATGGGCATGGAACAGTTGAATCTATATCAAAATAACTATTTGATAGTCTTTGTGTTCCTATGTCTCGGGGTATTGCTGCCTATTGTGGCCTTGTTCGCGGCGAAGCTATTGCGTCCGAAGTACAAGCAGGATGAGCGCAAATATACCACCTACGAGAGCGGGATGGAACCTTTCAGCGATGCTAGGGTTCAGTTTAACGTCCGTTATTATGTGTTTGCCCTTATGTTCGTTATTTTTGATGTAGAAACAGCGTTTTTGTATCCATGGGCTGTCGCCTATGAGAAGCTGGGGATTTTCGCATTGATTGAAATGCTGATCTTCGTTGTATTGCTTCTTATCGGACTCATCTACGCGTGGAAAAAGAAGGTGCTAAAATGGATTTAAAGTTGGATGAACTTTCACCTGCAGAAATGGCAGAACTCCAAAGAAATGTATTCGTGACAACACTTGAACAGGTTAAAGGCTGGGCACGAAGCAACTCCATGTGGCCAATGACATTTGGTCTTGCATGCTGTGCGATCGAAATGATGGCATCAAGCTCCGCGCACTATGACCTTGACCGTTTCGGTACATTCTATCGTAACTCGCCGCGTCAATCAGATGTCATGATCGTATCGGGTACTGTTACGAAGAAAATGGCGCCGACTGTGCGCAGGCTGTATGACCAGCTGGCTGAGCCAAAATGGGTCATTGCCATGGGATCATGTGCGACAGCAGGCGGTCCTTACGTAAAATCATATTCAGTAGTAAAAGGGGTCGACCAGATCGTTCCTGTCGATGTTTACATACCGGGATGCCCGCCGAACCCAGCAGCCCTGATTTACGGGATTAATAAATTGAAAGAGAAAATCCGTTACGAGGCGAAGACCGGGAAGAAGGTGATCTAACCGATGAGCGGGGAAAAGGATTTAGAGCAATTAAAGAGAGAAGCGGCCGAGAAGGCGAAGGAGCTGGCAAAGCAGCGCCTTGCAGCCAAGCAATCGGGAGAGGCTCCTGCATCAGAACCAGCACAAACATCGCAAGCTTCGGGTGAAGATGCGGACCTAGCGAAAAAGAAAGCCGCAGCTGCAGCCAAGGCAAAAGCAGCTGCTTTGGCAAAAATGAAAGCAATGGGCCAGACTGAGGCAACAGCTGAAGAAGAGGCGCCAGCGCCAACACCTCAGGCAGAAGGCCAGGATGCGGACCTTGCGAAAAAGAAGGCCGCTGCAGCAGCGAAAGCAAAGGCAGCTGCACTGGCAAAGATGAAAGCAACAGGCCAGGTGGAGGAGAATGCAGACGCTCCTGCTGATGAAGATGCTGATCTTGCTAAAAAGAAGGCCGCGGCAGCAGCGAAAGCAAAGGCAGCTGCACTTGCAAAAATGAAGGCATCAGGCCAGGCTGAGGAGACTGCAGAGGCTCCAGCAGGGGATGACGATGATCTTGCGAAAAAGAAAGCAGCCGCAGTGGCGAAAGCAAAAGCCGCCGCAGCAGCCAAGCTGAAGGCTAAAGCAGAAGCTGGCGAAGGAGCAGAGGCTCCAGCAGGAGATGACGATGACCTAGCCAAGAAGAAAGCCGCCGCAGTAGCGAAGGCAAAGGCAGCCGCAGCAGCAAAAGCGAAGGCAGCCGCATCAGGTGGAGCCGGAGACGATGAAAAAGCGAAAGCGATTGCCGCAGCCAAGGCAAAAGCAGCTGCAGCAGCGAAGGCGAAAGCCGCAGGGGGAGCAGCTGCCGAAGCAGAACCTGTGGAAGAGAAAAAGCCTTCACCGAACCAGCCTTATCTTGATAAATATGTGAAGGTAATCTCAGACAATCTCGGAGCAGATGTTTTAGAAGATTACTATATTAACCCGCTGTCAAAGGATGTACCGACGCTAGTTGCGAAGAAGGAGTCGTACCAGCGCCTGGCTGCATTCCTCAAATACAATGAACTGCTTGGCTTTGATTATTTATCTGAGCTTCATGGCACTGATTTTGAGACGCATATGGAAGTGTATGTGCATTTGTACTCATACAAAAACAGACAGTCTGTTGCATTGAAGGTCAAACTTGACCGCAATGAGCCGGCAGTTGAATCTGTTACGCCATTATGGGCGGGTGCCAACTGGCCTGAATGTGAAGCGTACGACTTGCTTGGTATTAAATTTGAAGGCCATCCTGACCTCCATCGCATCATGCTTGGTGAAGACTGGGTCGGCCACCCATTACGTAAAGACTATGAACCGTATGATGTGGAGGTGTAGCCCGTGATACGCACAGAAGAAATGCTCTTGAACGTGGGCCCGCAGCACCCTAGTACACACGGTGTATTCCGCCTCGTTCTAAAAATCGACGGGGAAATCATTGTAGAAGCAAAGCCAGTAATCGGCTACCTGCACCGCGGCACTGAAAAGCTCGCGGAAAATCTGCAATATACCCAGATCATTCCGTACACGGACCGAATGGACTATGTATCGGCTATGACAAACAATTATGTCATCGTCCATGCAGTAGAAACGATGATGGGCATCAAAATCCCGGAACGCGCTGAATACCTGAGGATTCTGGCGATGGAATTGAACCGCGTTGCCAGCCACCTGCTCTGGTGGGGAACATTCATCCTTGACTTCGGTGCGACAAGCCCATTGCTTTATGCATTCCGTGACCGGGAAATGATCCTGAACCTGCTGAATGAGCTATCAGGGGCGCGCCTGACATTCAATTACATGCGTGTCGGCGGCGTCAAATGGGATGCTCCTGAAGGCTGGCTTGAAAAGGTCTCCGAGTTTGTCCCTTACTTAAGAGGACAGCTGAAAGGCTACCATCAGCTTGTTTCCGGAAATGAAATTTTCCTTAACCGTACAAAAGGCATCGGTACATATACAAAAGAAGATGCCATCAATTATTCATTGAGCGGTCCAAACCTGCGCTCAACCGGCGTCAAATGGGATTTGCGCAAGGATGAGCCATACTCAATCTATGACCGCTTCGACTTCGACGTCGTCACTCGCGAAGAAGGTGACGCACTTGCCCGCTATTACTGCAGGCTCGGCGAAATCGAAGAATCTCTGAAAATCATCGAACAGGCCATCGAGCAATTCCCGAAAGAGGGCGAAATCATGGCCAAGGTTCCAAAGATCATCAAAGCTCCAAAAGGGGAAGCGTTTGTCCGGATCGAAGGCTCAAGAGGCGAGATCGGCTGCTATATTTCCAGCGATGGCAAGAAAGAGCCATACCGTCTCAAGTTCAGAAGGCCGTCCTTCTACAATTTGCAAATCCTTCCTAAACTTCTAGAAGGTGAAAGTATCTCGAATCTGATTGCAATTTTAGGAGCGGTTGATATCGTTCTTGGGGAGGTAGACGGATAATGGTTGAGGAATTTCTCAATTCAAGCCCCGGCCTGATCAATTTTGGAATTTTCTTTCTCCTGGCAGTCGTGCTGTTGCTCGTCATCCTTGGATTCGTAACAATGGCAATCCTCGCTGAGAGAAAAGTGCTTGGTTTTATGCAGGGCCGTTATGGTCCCGCCCATGTCGGCGGTAAATGGGGTCTCCTGCAGTCCGTGGCCGACGTACTGAAGCTTTTGGTAAAAGAAGATTTGATCCCTAAATTGGCGGATAAGCCGCTGTTCATCATCGCACCGGTAATTGCGTTCGCGCCATCTTTCATGGTCATGGCGACAATCCCGCTGACAGATGAACTTCAATTTGCGGATTTGAATGTTGGTTTCCTCTATTATATTGCCGTTTCAGGACTGACAATTGTCGGGATGCTGATGGCAGGCTGGGCATCCAACAATAAGTACTCCCTGCTTGGCGGTATGCGTGCTGCGGCACAGATGATTTCCTATGAAATCCCGCTTGTCATGAGTGTGCTGGGAATCGTCCTGCTGACAGGAAGCCTGAATCTGAATGAAATCGTTGAAGCCCAAAGCAGCGGTGGCTGGTTCATCATCTGGCAGCCAATCGCCTTTATCGTATTCTTCATCGCTGCAACTGCAGAACTGAACAGGGTGCCATTTGACCTTGCAGAAGCGGAAAATGAACTTGTTGCCGGTTTCCATACTGAATACTCAGGTTTCCGCTGGGCGATGTTCATGCTCGCAGAATATGTGTATATGTTCGCAATGTCTGCATTGATTACTGTGCTATTCCTTGGAGGCTGGCTGCCGCTGCCATTCCTGGACTTCATTCCGGGTGCTGTGTGGTTCTCGCTCAAGTTCAGCCTGGTAGTCTACATCCTGATCTGGTTCCGTGCGACGTTCCCGCGTATCCGTGCAGACCAGCTAATGGAGTTCGCTTGGAAGGTGCTGCTGCCGGTTGCGCTGGCAAACATTTTCTTGACAGCTTTAATTAAGGAACTTTTCAATATTTAAATTTTGAATGGAAGCAGGCATCAATCTAGGCGCCGCTGCTTCCCGGATTAAAAGGGGTGAATAACGTGCTAGGATGGACTAAAGGATTAGCTTATACCCTTAAACAATTGTCTCGCGAGAAACTCACTTATGATTATCCGAACGAACCGATACCGCTTCCGGACCGGGCCCGCGGTATCCAGAAGTTTTATCCTGAAAAATGCATCGTCTGCAATCAATGTGCCAATATTTGCCCGACAGAATGCATCAACCTGACAGGGAAAAAGCATCCTGATCCGACGAAAAAAGGCAAAATCATTGATACGTATGATATCAACTTCGAGCTTTGCATCCTCTGTGACCTGTGCACAGAAGTCTGCCCGACAGAAGCGATCATCATGACGAACAACTTCGAGCTTGCTGAATACAGTCGGGATGATTTATTTAAGAACCTGGAATGGCTCGACGAAAATGATGAGAATATACGGAAGGTGAATAAAGCATGACGTTAACAGGCGAATTTTTTGCGTTTATGTCACTTGCTTTAGTGGCGGTAATCGGCGGCGTGCTTTTACTGAACCTTACCAGGGTCATCCATATGGTCGTGGCGCTCGTTTTTACATTCGTCAGTATTGCAGGTATCTATATTTTGTTATCAGCCGAATTCATTGCGGTTATCCAGGTCATGATTTATTCCGGCGCGATCACGATCATCATGCTGTTCGGAATCATGCTTACCCGCCACCACAGTGACGATGAGGAGCAGAAAACAAGTCCATGGAGAAAGCTTTTGCTGCTTCTTGGCGTTCTGGGCTTCGGCGGAGCTGTTTATTATGGGATCTATGACCTGAGCTTTGAAGCAGTGCCAAATACGCTGCATGAGAACAATACGGAACAAATTGGGATGGCGCTTTATTCCAAGTACATCATTCCGTTTGAACTAATGTCTGTAATCCTGCTTGTCGCGCTCGTAGGCGCAATCGTGCTGGCACGCAAGGATGATGAGAAGGAGGGGGATAAGGAATGAGTTCAGTTCCAGTTTCAGCCTTTCTTGCACTTGCACTTATCCTGTTCTGCATCGGCCTTTACGGCGCGCTGACAAAGCGCAACACCGTCATTGTGCTGATTTCGATTGAATTGATGCTGAATGCGGCCAATATCAATCTAGTAACCTTCAGCAAATACGGATTGAACCCATCCATCACAGGACAGGTCTTTGCGCTGTTCGCCATCGCGATTGCCGCGGCGGAGGCAGCTGTCGGACTGGCGATCTTGATTGCTCTATACCGCAACCGCAGGACTGTCAATGTGGATGAAATGAATCAGCTGAAAAACTAATTAAATGAAACTGACGGCGTCCAATTCGCTGTCAATTGTATACTGCTATTCTTGTAGCTGGACTGCCCCGCATACTGCGGGCCTCAATCTGACGGACGTAAAAAGAAAGACAGCGCCCGTTCAAAAAAGGGGATTGTGATATTAATGGAGAATGCTTGGCTCATTCCGCTGTTCCCGCTTGTATCCTTTCTGTTGCTGCTGCTATTCGGAAAAAGGCTTAAAGAAGCGAGTGCGTTCGTTGGGATCCTGGCGACGCTTGCCTCACTGGTATATTCGATCCTTGTGCTGATTGAGCGCATGTCAGAGCATACCTACAAAGCTGAATCCGTCTGGCTGACAATAGGGGATTTACAACTGACTGCGGGCTTTGAAGTAAATCAATTAAATGCATTGATGCTGGTAATCGTGTCACTTGTCAGCTTCCTTGTACATACCTATTCAAAAGGATATATGCATGGCGATGAGCGTTTCCCGGTTTTCTATGCCTATCTAGGATTATTTACATTTGCGATGCTAGGTCTTGTCATCTCGCCTAACCTTCTTCAGACATATATTTTCTGGGAGCTGGTTGGTGTAGGTTCATTCCTGCTGATCGGGTTTTATTTTTACAAAGAAAGTGCCAAAGCGGCTGCAAAGAAAGCCTTCATCATGACCCGTATCGGGGATGTCGGGCTGTTGATCGGGATGATTCTATTATTCTGGCAAACTGGCAGCTTTGAATATGATGAGATCTTTGCGGCAGTTGAAGAAGGAGCTATATCAGGGACGATGATTACCCTGACTGCGATCCTGATTTTCATCGGGGCAGTCGGTAAATCGGGTCAATTCCCGCTCCACACATGGCTTCCTGACGCGATGGAAGGCCCAACGCCTGTTTCTGCATTGATCCACGCAGCGACAATGGTTGCGGCCGGTGTATATTTAGTCGCATCACTGTTCCCGCTTTTCAATGCAAGCGAGACGGCAATGATGACTGTAGCGATCATCGGTGCATTCACAGCGATTTTTGCGGCAACGATCGGCCTTGTACAGACAGACATCAAACGCGTCCTGGCGTTTTCAACTGTCAGCCAGCTTGGCTATATGATGCTGGCGCTAGGTTCGGCCGGTTATGTTGCCGGAGTTTTCCACTTGATGACTCATGCTTTCTTCAAAGCATTGTTGTTCCTTGCAGCAGGAAGCGTCATCCATGCTGTACATACTCAGGATATTGAAAAAATGGGCGGGCTTTGGAAGAAGCTTACGTTCACTGGACCATTGTTCCTGATCGGGACATTGGCCATCAGCGGTGTACCGCTATTCTCAGGATTCTTCAGTAAAGATGAAATCCTGATTGCTGCCTGGGCACATGGCCATACTGTGCTGTTCTGGCTGGCTGTCATTGCGGCATTCTTCACGGCGTTCTATATGTTCCGCCTGTTCTTCATGGTGTTCACTGGTGAAGCACGCAGTGAAATGAAGAATGTCCATGAATCGCCATCTGTCATGACTCTGCCAATGGTTGTCCTTGCTGTACTTGCTGTTGTGGCAGGTTATGTGAACACACCTTGGTTCGGTACATTCCTTGGCGATTGGCTTGTTGAAGGCAATGAAGCGCTTGGACACGGACATATCGAAGGCCCAGCCTGGATCATGGTGGTTGCGACTGTCGTTTCCTTGCTCGGCATCCTGCTTGCATGGATGATGTACGGCAAGAAGTCCATATCCCGGGATTGGCTTAGCAGCAGAGCGCCAATTGCTTACGGCATTGTGAAAAATAAGTATTATATCGATGAAATATACAGCCAGACATTCGTGTTTGGCGCTAAAGCAATCAGTCTTTTCCTTCGCTTCATCGAGCTCTTCCTTGTGGAAGGCCTTGTGAAACTGACGACAGCTGTTGTCCAGGGGCTTGGAAAAACTGGTGCCAGGATCCAAAGCGGCCAGGTACAGACATACGGTGCCATTGCCTTTGTCGGACTTGCAGTTCTGATGGTCATCTTTGCTTTGACAGGGGGGTATTTGTAATGGATTTCAACTATTTTCTTACCTTGCTGGTATTCTCCCCTTTACTAGGTATCCTGCTGCTGGCTTTCATGCCAAAAGCAAATGAATCAGGCATCAAGATGCTTGGTGTGCTGGCTACGCTTCCGTCCCTGGTTTTGTCGCTGATTGCGTACTTCTCCTACCGCGGCGGAGCGGACCTTGCCAATTTTTCCGAAAAGCTTCGCTGGATCCAGTTTGGCGGACCAAGTGCTGAGCAATCCGGCATGTTCAGTGTCAATTATGAACTGGGCATCGATGGATTCGGCCTGATCATGGTTGTGCTTACTTCTGTGATTGCCACGCTGGCAGCATTAGCATCCTTCCATATCAAAAAAGAGTGGAAAGGCTACTATATGCTGTTCCTGCTGCTTGAAATCGGCATGCTTGGAGTTTTCACGTCCCAGAACCTGATTCTGTTCTTCCTTTTCTTCGAAATCACCCTGATTCCGATGTTCTTCCTGATTGGAAAATGGGGCTATTACGAAAGAGAAAAGGCTGCCTACAGCTTTTTGATTTATAACGGACTTGGCTCAGCCATCCTGTTGATTGTCATCATGGTGCTGTTCTCAAGAACCGGCACTTCTAATATTGAAATGCTGAAAGTCATCCTGAATACTGAAGGCGCGCCACTGGTAGCGCCGGTTTCAGAGTCACTGAAGATGGGATTATTGATTGCCCTGCTTGTTGCGTTTGGCGTCAAGCTGCCAATCTTCCCGCTCCACAGCTGGATGCTGCGCGTCCACGTGGAGGCGCCGCCATCAATCGTTATGATCCACTCAGGGATCCTGTTGAAAATCGGTGCCTTCGGTTTGATCCGCTTTGGTATGGGAATCTTCCCTGAGCAATTTGCGGATTTAACCGTTCTTCTAGCAATACTTGGCGTCATCAATCTGCTTTATGGAGCATTCCTTGCTTTTATCCAGACAGATTTCAAAATGGTCCTGGCTTACTCTTCTATTTCCCATATGGGTATCGTGTTAATCGGACTCGGCGCAAGTAATGAAGCGGGGATTCAAGGAGCTATTTTCCAGGTCGTTTCCCACGGCTTGATTTCAGCATTATTGTTCTTCCTGGTCGGTGTGCTGTACGAACGCACACATACCACTACACTTTCAAATCTTGGCGGGCTTGCAAAAGGCATGCCGGTTGCTTCAGGCTTCCTGCTTGCAGGTGCGATGGCATCTCTTGGCTTGCCTGGCATGTCCGGATTCATCAGCGAATTCATGGCATTCTTCGGCTTGTTCAAAGAAATGCCGATCATCGCAGCGGTTGGTACTCTTGGCATCATCATGACAGCAGTTTACCTGCTGCGTGCAGTGCTTGGCATTACCTATGGCAAGGCAGAACGCGAATTCGTTGGCATTTCCGATGTCCGTTCGTTTGAATGGGCGCCGATCCTGGTGCTTGTCGGCTTGATCGTCCTGATTGGAGTATATCCTAACGTTCTTGGTGAACCGCTTCAGGCAACATTAGAGACTATCTTGATGGGAATAGGGGGGTGATGAACGATGGATTTAGATACACTTCTATCATTTGATTGGGGAACGATGGCTCCGGAGTTCATCATCCTTGGCATAGCGACAGCACTGTCTGTCCTTGATTTATTCATGCCAAAGCATGTAGACCGCAAAGTACTTGGCTGGATTGGTTTCATTGGTGTTCTGGCAGCACTTGTATCATTGGTGATGCTCATTGGCACAGAAACGACTTCAATCCTGTTTGACACCTTCAGGCTGGATTCATTTGCGATTGCTTTTAAACTGATCCTGCTTGTTGGTTCGGCTTTAGTTATGCTTCTGGCTATCGATTATCATCATAATGACGGGCTCGAGGAATATAAAGGGGAATTCTTCTACCTGTTCCTTGCTGCATTGCTTGGTGCGATGATGATGGCTTCAAGCGGAGACTTGATTACATTGTTCGTCGGACTTGAGCTGCTGTCGATTCCTTCTTATATTCTGGCTGGAATGCGCAAGCGCAATCTTCAGTCGAATGAATCAGCAATGAAATACGTCATCAACGGCGGAATTTCATCAGCGATAACGCTGTTCGGTATGAGCTATGTTTTCGGACTTGCTGGTACGACAAATTTAAAAGGAATTGCAACAGTATTCGGAGGGATGTCTGATTCTCAGCACATTTACCTTCTTGGACTTGCATTTTTCATGATTTTCGTCGGCCTGTCCTTCAAGCTTGCTTCCGCGCCATTCCATATGTGGGCGCCGGATGTTTATCAGGGTGCTCCGACTCCTGTCACCGCGTTTTTGAGCGTGGTTTCAAAAACGGCTGGATTCGTGATCATAATGCGCATCATTTTATCCGTATTCATGTATGTGCCGGTAACAGGAGAGGAAGGACAGCAAGTTCCGCTGCTGTTTGCGGTACAGGATTATATCGCTTTCCTTGCTGGCGCGACAATGATCATCGGTAACGTGGTAGCGTTAAGGCAGCGCAACATTAAGCGCATGTTCGCATACTCAAGTATCGCGCATGCAGGTTATATCCTTGTCGCCTTAACGGCAATGTCGTTTGTAACCTTTGATTCGATCTGGTTCTACCTGCTTGCCTATGTATTGATGAACATGGGGGCATTTGCCATCATCCAGCTGATCACAGCAAAAATCGGTTCTGAAGATATCAGCCATTTTGCAGGCCTCTACCGCCGTGCACCGCTGCTGGCAGTAGGAATGGGAATCTTCATCCTGTCACTCGCAGGAATCCCGGGAACAGCTGGTTTCATCGGCAAGCTTAATATCTTCCTGGGTGCCTTGATGGTTGACCAGGCGCACTATGTGCTTGTCTCAATCATGATCGCAACCACTGTTGTCTCATATTTCTACTATTTTGGAATCATGACGCAAATGTTCTTCCGCCCGGCGGCAGACGATGCGAAAATTGGAATTCCTGCAGGCCTGACAGCCGTGATCATCATCACAGGTGCAGCAACCATCCTGTTCGGTGTCATGCCAAACCTGGCCCTGGACTTCCTGCACGGCAATTTCAACCAATTTGTTGATTTTATGAGGTAGAATATCTGTTGATGAAGGGGAGATTAACAGTCGTGTTTTAAAACGAAATAGATTTTGGGGAAAATCTGTTCCGTCATGGATGCCGGTCTCCACCGGCAAAGGGGTAACATAATTGATAAAAGCTGACCTGCATTCGTTGTGGGTCAGCTTTTTTGCTTGTAAAGAAGTTGGTTTCTGAAACTTTTCCGCATCCGCTCCGTCTAATTACAGGTAGGCGGCTGCCTTATGTTAAAATGGTAAGGTAAAAGGGGGAACGACACTTATGATTACGGCAATTGGTCCTTACGCACTGACCAGCATTATTTCCCATCTTGCCTTTATCGCAGTTGCCTGGTGGGCGCTTCAAGCCATCCAGTTTGAGAAGCTGTTAAGGCCTAACCACGTGCTTCAGGCAAGGGTGCTATACATTTTAGCCTCGATCGCACTTGGCTCCACTGTCAGCAATTTCTTCCTTGACTATCTCCAATGGTCGCAGCAGCTGCCAATGATTTTTCAAATGGTAAAAAATTAGGTCTTCATACATGTTTTCAAAATGACAAATATTGAGTAAAATTCTTTTTGTTGTTATTTATTTTGTACATATATGTTTGTTTTTTCACAAACGGTGTACACCCGGCCAAGTTGATTAAAAAATGCTGTCAAAAAGTGACGACAATTCCCAAGTATGCGATACTCTCACCTGGTAACAATGGTAATAAGGGGAGAGTGAAATCGACATGAAGAAAATTTCGTTTATTTTATCAATTTTTGGCATTATTGGTTTTATTGTACTTCAGGCTGGGAATAAAACGACTGTAGCTGACACAGATCATGAGATTTACACTCTGGCCTCAGTTTTGCAGGACGAAAATATTTTGATCACTGGTTGGTCTATTTATGCAAGGGAAACCTTGGTAAAAAAAGATGCAGATAGTCTGGCGGAGGATTTGAAGTCTAAGCTTCCAAATTGGACATGGACGCGCGGCGAGGATTCTAACCATGGAGAAATCATTGCCGTATCAAAGTCTTCCGGGCTTCAAGAGAAAATTAAAATTATTTCAACGGACACAAACGGCCAGATACATACGTATATCATGTATGAGGTCAGAGGTCAGTCATGGAATAAAAATACAAAATCTTTTTTAAGCAAAAATTTACCAGGCAGATTATTTGACATATTTCGAGGAAATGCCACAACTTTCTCTTGTATCGAAGGCGAATTCAATGATAAGATAAAATCGGCTTTACCTGTTTATAAAAGTAAACTGTTAAAGGCATTTAATGCAAAAGAAGTTGAAGGACTGGAAGAGGATTCATTTATTTCTGCATCCGCCTTTTCACCTCTTTTCGACAAATCATTGAGCAGTGAACATGACATGAATATGCAGCTTGGATTACGGAAAAATGAACGATTGGGCGGTAAGACTACCATTGTAGTTGGCACACCCATCATAACGATTGAATATTAATATAGAGAAATTGGACGCGGAGGGGAATACACTTGGAAAAAATCATCGTCCGTGGCGGACAAAGGCTAAGCGGTTCTGTAAAGGTTGAAGGAGCTAAGAATGCCGTCTTGCCTGTTATCGCTGCAACATTATTAGCAAGTGACGGAAAAAGCGTAATTCGTGATGTGCCAACTCTCTCCGATGTATATACCATCAACGAAGTATTACGTTCTTTAAACGCCGTAGTGGAGTTTGAAAATAACACAATTACTGTAGATGCATCCAGAGAGTTAAAGATCGAAGCGCCATTTGAATATGTTCGTAAAATGCGTGCTTCTGTATTAGTTATGGGATCACTGCTTGCCAGGAATGGCCGTGCGCGAGTAGCGCTTCCAGGCGGATGTGCAATCGGTTCCCGTCCTATCGACCAGCACCTTAAAGGCTTTGAAGCAATGGGTGCAACAGTCAAGGTAGGCAACGGTTTTATCGAAGCCGAAGCAGTAAATGGCTTACACGGAGCTAAAATATATCTTGATTTCCCTAGCGTAGGCGCTACGGAAAATATCATGATGGCCGCTGTTCTTGCAAAAGGCACGACAATCATGGAAAACGTCGCAAAAGAACCAGAGATCGTAGACCTTGCAAACTTCCTGAATAAAATGGGTGCGAAGGTCCGCGGCGCAGGTACGGGCACAATCCGTATCGAAGGTGTTGAGGTGCTGTTTGGCGCAGACCACAACATCATCCCGGACCGCATCGAAGCAGGAACATTCATGGTTGCTTCTGCCATTACAGGCGGAAACGTCCTTGTAAAAGGCGCAGTACCGGAACACCTTTCTTCATTAATTGCAAAGATGGAAGAAATGGGCGTTACCATTATCGAAGAAGCAGAAGGTCTTCGTGTTATCGGACCTGATTCGCTAAAAGCAGTTGATATCAAAACAATGCCTCACCCTGGTTTCCCTACGGATATGCAATCCCAGATGATGGCACTGCTATTGCGCGCTCAGGGCACAAGCATGATCACTGAAACTGTATTCGAAAACCGCTTCATGCACGTGGAAGAGTTCCGCCGCATGAATGCAAACATCAAGATTGATGGACGTTCTGTCATCATGAACGGACCATCCGATCTCCAGGGAGCAGAAGTGGCTGCAACTGACCTGCGTGCCGCAGCATCACTGATCCTGACTGGTTTAGTGGCAGATGGCATGACACGCGTGACGGAGTTGTACCACCTTGACCGCGGATATGTTGACTTCCACTTAAAACTGGCCGCACTTGGCGCAGACATCGAACGCGTCAGCGAAATCGAAGAAACTTCAGTGACTGAAAAATTAGTCTCAGACATGAACGCATAAATAATCGTACTCAATGAACCGGAGAATTGTGCTTAGCGTATAGTTCTGCGGTTTTTTGATTTTTAGGGACTGGTTGGGCTTGGGAGTTAGAGAGAAATCGGTCCTTTGTGTGCATTTTTGAAAAATAATTGTCCAATTTCAAGAATTTTTGCTGTATAGCATTTTGCCAAAAATGATGTCATAAATGCTTGTCCGCCTCCATAAGAATGAAATGTAGACGGTTTTCCACCGTAAATTTCATAATGGAGGCTTTTTCTATGTTAAAATTCAAACCAATCATCGTACTAGCTGCAATCCTATTCGCTGTCACACTCCTTATACCTACTGTGCTCGTCCTCCCTTTTATGGAAGAAAAGGCAGGCGGGAAGCTGGGAGAAGACCTCCAGAAGGAAGCGAAGGATGTCACGGCAGTGCCATCGGCAGACTCTGCCATCGAGGTGGCTGTGTACAGGACAGCTTTGTCAAAGACAGAGAAGCTTCCGCTGGACGAATACTTAATTGGCGTTGTAGCCGCTGAAATGCCTGCTGAGTTCGAGCTTGAGGCATTGAAGGCGCAGGCGCTGTCTGCAAGGACCTATTATGTAAAACAAATGCTGAGCCCCAATAAGGTTGGTGTACCTGCTGGAGCACAGCTGAATGACACCGAAATCCACCAGGTTTTTAAAAACAAGGAAGAGCTCAAAAAGCAGTGGGGCGTCGATTATAAATGGAAAGTCAAGAAGATTGCCGAGGCTGTAAAAGCAACGGACGGCCAGGTGCTGACATATGAAGGTGCACCAATCGATGCGACCTTCTTCTCAACCAGCAATGGCTATACAGAGAACTCAGAGGAATACTGGGCCAATGCCTTCCCATACCTGAGAAGCGTTGAAAGCCCATGGGATCTTAAATCACCGAAGTTCCACAGCCAGACGGTCATGAGCATCGCGGAGGTTGAATCCAAGCTCGGAGTGAAGCTGCCGAACTCCGCTTCGATCGGAAAGGTCATTTCACGGACAGCCGGCAACCGCGTCGGAAAAATCGATATTAACGGCAAGGTCCTGACAGGCAAGGAAGTGCGCGAAAAGCTTGATTTAAGATCCAGCGACTTCTCCTGGGTCATCAAAGGCAATAACGTCGTCATCACCACCGAAGGCTTCGGTCACGGCGTCGGCATGAGCCAATACGGCGCCAACGGCATGGCCACCGAGGGGAAAAATTATAAAGACATTGTCACACACTATTATAAGGGTGTTGAAATCAGTACAGCGGATAGCATGCTGACTAAGGTGACTGCCAGAAAGTAGTGTACTGGACGATAGCCTTTGATGCTAAGAACCAAATATTTTGATTACCTGCCAGGGCAAAGAGCGCCCTGGCTTTTTAGCGCGATTGGGTTCGGCTTGAAGCCTTAAGGTTTTTTCGCGGGATTGAAGAATGTTTCGTTATTTGGTGGCATTTGGTAGGTGCGGCCTTTTTTTGCCCCAATGGATGGTAGATTCATTGAGGCCAAAATATTCGTGGCAGCCCTCGTAGAGTTGATTTTGGAGAAATCTCTAAATGCAGCATTAGATAGAGTTGGATTAATAAGCAGGAAGAAATCCTTAATTGTCTTATGGTGAGCTGTTTTGGATGTATGGGAGCATATAGGACATCTCCAGAACCATTTTTCGCGTTGCATTCCATAGGATAGACAGGAGGGACATTGTACACCTAATTGAAGATCAGCTTGCGTGAGGGAATAAATATTAAGTAAATCAGGATGGTGAGGAGTATGTTTCTTTATAAGTATCCTTGATAACTTTTTTGCCTCCTTCTTTTGAAAAAAAGCATTGGTATTAAATTCATCAACCTTTAGGACACGATTTAATAATACATCTCCTTTTACGATTAACTTGTTTAGCGAACGGTCATTAGTTTTAACAATAGTGGAAGGATTGCTGATGGTAACGAAGTGATAAATAGGAGGAACATTGAATTTATGATGCTGGAGCCATCTTTTTAAATGCCATGCTTGCATTCTAACTTGTAGAAGAGGATTATCATAAGATTTTTCTTTCTCATCCTTTGTTTGAATTATTTGCTCGGAATCTTTATCAAAAAAGACAGTACCAGAGTAGTTCTTGGTTTCAATTAGGAGGATATAACGAAGAGTCAAAATGAGGGTATCCATTTGGAAGTACCAATCTCCATCGGCAAGACGTAAATCCCGGAATATAAGGAAACCTTGTTCAGGTAAGAAACTCAATCGATAATCGGTTTGCAATTCACCCCTGTAACCAGCACGCCAGGCTTTATAATCTTCCTCAATTGAGGCGAATTTAGGATGATTTTTCAGTATTCTTTCCATTAATGCTTCATACATGAGAAGACGAATAGGATATACTCTCTCTTTTTCAATCAAAACAGTCACTTCCTTAATAGTTTTTAGAATGAATTCTACAAATACCGGATAAATACCTATTAAGGTAATCCTGCTTTTGTGAATTTTTTTAGAACAATTAATGTAATGAAGGATAATACCAGTTGAAAACGAGATAATTCCAGTTGGAAAGGATTTAATACCAGTTGGGAGCATTTTAATACCAGTTAAACTGAATTTAATACCAGTTGGAGCAAAGTCCAAATAAAAAGCCGGCCTTTAATACAAGGCCAGCCCCTTTAAAGCAATTATCCCCGTGCCCAATCCTCAATCCCCCGCAAAACCCTGGCCAGCCTCCCAAACTTCCCGCTGAAATAAGCATGGTGAATGAAATGCGATGCCGCTAAAACCCCAATTATGTCTTTTATAAAATCAATCACGGTTGCGGACCTATACGGGACGAAGCTCTGGTGGATTTCGTCTGTCAGCCCCCACAGGATCGCTACGCCCATGAACGCAAAGCTTAAAACCGGTGTGAAGCGCCCGGTGATCAGGGCAGCGAGAACGAGCAAGACATACAAGATCCCAAACTCAACGAGATGGAGTGATTCTTTTATAAACCGGTCGACTCCCTGGTTTGGCAGCTCGACGATTGCGTCTGATGGATTGCTGGACATGATCCAGATTGCCGCCATATAGAACAATGGCAGGAGGCGTAAAACCAAAACGACTAACTTTTTCATCAATGAAACCTCACTTTGTATTGGTAAAAAACATTAAAAAACTTTTTTGCATAAAATTATCACCTTTGTCGAAAAATAAGCAGTAAAAAATTTTTCAACTCTATGTATATATTTTTTCGCATCTGTTCAGACTGATTGCTGAGGTGATGAAAATGAGAGAGGAAAGATCTTCTCAAGACAAAAGCAAGAACAGCTTTTTCAAGAAGCGGTGGGTGTATCCAACAGTTTATATTGCAAGTGCCGCAATCATTCTAACTGGGGTCCTATGGTATCAAAACAGCGGTAACAACGGAGCGGATCAGCTCGAGTACAAAGCGACTGATATGCCTGGCAAAAAAATCAATGATCAGCCAGCCGTTGAAGTAAACCGTGCGATGGAAAACTTCGTAATGCCAGTTGTGAATGAAGACGATGCTGTCATCCAAATGGGATTCTATGATAATGACAGCGATGCAAAAGACCAGGAAGCAGCTCTAGTGTTCTATGACAATACGTACCATCCGAACACTGGATTAGACATTGCTTCCAAAGATGGCAAGGCTTTCGATGTTGTTGCTTCATTAAGTGGTACTGTCACTAAAGTCATGGAAGATAGCTTGCTTGGAAATGTCATTGTAATTGAGCATGACAAAGGTATTGTAACACAATATCAGTCAGTGAAAGACTACCAAGTTAAGGTTGGCGACCAAGTTGAGCAAGGACAAGTCATTGCGAAATCTGGTACAAGCCTGATCAATGAAAAGGCTGGCAACCACGTACACTTTGAAATCCGCAAGGACAATGTGCCTGTCAATCCGCATGAGTTCTTCAACAAGTCTCTGAGCGCATTGCAGGAAGCAGAAATTGCGAATGAAAAAGCAGCGGCTGAAGGAGATGCAGGCAAGTCAGAGGAAGCAACTGAAGACGAAGCTGCCCAAGAAGAAGGCGCCCCAGCTGGCGACGAATCTGACAGCGTAACGCCAGACGAAGAAAAACCAGCAGAAGACGGCTCTGACAAAAAAGACGCCGGTGAAGACAAAGACGCTGGCCAAGACAAAGACACAACAACTGATTCAGAAGAATCAACAAACTCATAATAAAATATGCTTTAGCACATTAACGTCCTGGGGGTCTGACCCCCAGGACGTTAATGCGTTAAAGCGGCGGGGGTCAGACCCCCGCCGCTTTAAAGTGGGAAAGCCCGGGTAGTTTCTCTCTTTTGTTAATTGGAATTGATATGGTAAAATCAGACGGAAGGAGGGGTACATATGAAGAGGGTGTTTTTGTTTTTTGTGTTTGTGATCGTTGCGGCTGTTTTTGCGGGCTGCAGCAAGGAACCGACTCCAGAGGAACGTTTTTCGCAGTATGTGAAGCTGTGGAATGATCAGAAGTTTGATGAGATGTATGGGTTTTTATCGGAGGAGGCGAAGGGAAGGATCTCGAAGGAGGACTTTGTCAATCGCTATAATAAAATTTATCAAGATTTAGAGATTAACAAGCTGAAGGTCAGCTATAAGCAGCCTAAAGAGGAGCAGGAACACGATAAGAAAGAGCAGCTGGTCTCCCTTCCGTTTTCGGCAAGCATGGAAAGTGTTGCAGGCCCGATTTCGTTTGATTATGAAGCTGAGCTCGTAAAGGAAGAACGCGAGAAAGAAACAAACTGGTATGTGGACTGGAATACGACCTATATTTTCCCGGAATTAGGCTCAGGGGATAAAATCAGTTTCCAGAATGTGAAGGCGGAACGCGGGGCAATCCTTGACCGGGAAGGCAATGGGCTGGCTATTAACGGGTCTGCCCTCCAGATTGGCGTGGTCCCTGGGGAAATGGGCGGGCAAAAGGCACAAATCATCACCAGGCTCACGGAGCTGCTCGACATGTCAGAGGAGCAAATCAACAAAGCGCTCAATGCCAGCTGGGTCAAGCCCGAGCATTTCGTCCCGCTGAAAAAAATCTCAAGGACAGATGAAGCGCTAAAAGAAAAATTATTTGTGCTAGCCGGTGTAACAAGCCAGCAGGTTGGGGCTCGTGAATACCCTTATGGCGAATCACTGTCGCACCTGCTTGGCTATATCGGCCCTGTAACGGCAGATGACCTCGAGAAACTGGATGGCAAGGGCTATACAAGTACCGATTATATTGGCCGCCGCGGCCTTGAGCAGGTGCTTGAGGAACAGTTAAAAGGAACGAATGGAATCAAAATCTCAATAAACAAAGAAAATGGCACTGAAACGGTGCTGGCAGAAAAGCCAGTAATACACGGAAAAGATGTCCAGCTGACAATTGATGTGGTCATGCAGCAGCAATTATATGATCAGCTTAAAGGCAAGGCAGGCACATCAGCGGCACTTAACCCAACAACGGGTGAGACCCTGGCTCTGGTCAGTTCGCCAGGCTTCGATCCAAACGAGATGACGCTGGGAATCTCGCAGAACAAGCGGAAACTGCTAGAGGAGAATCCGCTGCAGCCTACACTTAATAGATTCAAGCTAACCTATGCGCCAGGATCAGTGATAAAGCCAATTACTGCTGCGATTGGTCTCGAGAGCGGCAAACTGAAGCCTAATACTGCCTATGAAATAACAACGAAGCAGTGGCAGAAGGACGCTTCATGGGGCAATTACAAGGTCACCAGGTATTCAGACGTCAAAGGAACGATCGACCTGGAAAAAGCGCTCATCTACTCCGACAATATTTATTTTGCCAGAGCAGCCCTGGAGGAGATGGGAGCTGATACCTTTAGGGAGGGCCTGAAGAAGTTTGGCTTTGAAGACCAGCCGGAATATTTGTATCCGATGGAGCCATCGCAAATCGGCAAAATGGAAAGTGACATCAGTCTTGCAGACTCATCATATGGCCAAGGGCAGGTTGAAATGAACGTACTGCACCTCTCAGCTGCCTATTCACCGCTTGTCAACAAAGGCAATATGGTCAAGCCGGTTCTAGGCATGGAAGATGAAAAAAGCCAGATTTGGAAGGAAGCTGTGATTGGTCAGGAAAATATAACTACACTTAACGGGATGCTGAGGAAGGTCGTCTCGGATCCAAGAGGCACGGCTCACAGCGCCAATATGGCCGATTACCCGCTCGCAGGGAAAACCGGTACCGCCGAAATCAAGCAGAAGCAAGGCGAGAAAGGCAAGGAGCTTGGATGGTTTGTCGCCTATAATCCGCAATCAACTGATTTGATTGTTGCGATGATGATTGAGAATTCAGGATCCGGCGACGTCGTTAAAAGGGTGAAGCAATTTTATCAGTTGAGGAAATAGAAAGAAGGGGTCCAGCTGTGTAGGCCGGGCCCTTTTCATGAGTTGAGGAGGAAACATGACAGAGAAAAAATTCAGCTGGGGATTTAACGCAATACAAGTAAGTATGGTTTTCTTTTTCAGTTTAATAGGCAGTGCGGCCCCAGTATGGTCTTTTACTACTTTTAAAATACAGCTTGGCATTCTATTTTTAGGGATATTGCTCGCTGTTTATTGGTATCGGACAATGGAAGATGCCAGGAAGTATAATTTATATGTTGCGGCAGACATGATAGTATTAATGGGATTTTTCGCGACAGTTCCTCTTTTTAGGCTGGCATGGGATACCAGTCTGTTCTGGGTACTCCTGACCGTCTATCTGCTAATTTTATTCCATTCAATTTTAAAAAATATCATCCTGCACCGTCTGCATGCAGTATTAAAATATCTGCCGGCTATTCTGTTGAGTATGGCACTGATCTTATTGATTAGTGTGTTCTTTTTAAGGGATAGCCAGGGATCAATTATAACTACCTTATATAACTCCAGTGATGGTGCTATTGTTCTAACTTTTTTCTTATATGTTATTGGTGTGTTAATGACCTGGCTGGGTATGTTTGTTTTAAGAGAGTTCTATGAAAAGCCAGCTGAAAAAGAACGGAAACCTGTAAGGAAGGTCAGGAAAAAGAGAAAAAGGAGATAGCTGGAGGTATGACATTGACAACTGGTATTAAATACGGTTCAACTGGTATTAAAAGTGAGCCAGCTGGTAATAAATCAGCTCCAACTGGAATTAAAGCCGTGCCAACTGGTATTAAAATGCAAATACTATTCTTCAGTCCTTCCGAAAGCTAACAATCTCTTCTTTTTAAAAAGGAGAGATTTTTTTATTTAGAATTTTCAACTATTTTAGTATAATATTTCGTAAGACGAATAAATGGGGGAATCTAACATGTCTTTGCATACATATCCTTATCCTTCCCAGCGCATGGCGACTGTAGCCCGCAATGGGATGGTGGCAACTTCTCAGCCGCTTGCTGCGCAGGCTGGGCTTGATATTTTAAAAAAGGGCGGCAACGCGATTGATGCGGCGATTGCCACTGCGGCGTGCCTTACGGTAGTCGAGCCGACTTCTAACGGAATCGGCGGTGACGCTTTTGCCCTAGTGTGGGTGAAGGACAAGCTTCATGGCTTGAATGCCAGCGGTCCAGCACCACAATCCATTTCAATTGAGAAAGTTAAGGAACTTGGCCATGAAAAAATGCCTTCGCACGGCTGGATTCCGGTAACAGTTCCAGGCGCACCAGCAGCGTGGGCCGAGCTTTCGAAAAAATTTGGGCGACTGCCTCTGACGGAAGTGCTGCAGCCGGCGATTGACTATGCCCGAAATGGCTACCCGCTCACTCCGATTCTGGAAAAATACTGGAACGGTGCCTACAAAGCCTATAAGACTCGTTTCCAGGGAGCTGACTATGAAGAATGGTTCCGCGTATTCGCCCCGGATGGAAGGGCGCCAGAGGCAGGCGAGATGTGGAAGTCAGAAGACCATGCAAACACGCTCCAGGAAATCGCAGAGAGTAACGGGGAGAGTTTTTACAGAGGGAAGCTGGCGGAAAGGATTGCTGATGCCTCTGAAAAAGCAGGCGGCTTCCTTAGCAAGTCTGATTTGGAAAGCTATCATCCGGAATGGGTAGATCCAATTTCCGTTTCGTACCGAGGCCATGAAATCTGGGAGATACCGCCGAATGGCCAGGGAATTGTCACCTTGATGGCATTGAATATTTTAAAAGGCTACGAGTTTACACACCGTGAAGATGTGAATGGCGTCCATCTCCAGCTTGAAGCGATGAAGCAGGCATTCACGGATGGCAAGGAATATGTTTCTGACCCAGCGACTATGCAGGCTAAGGCTGCCGATCTGCTTTCTGAAAAATTTGCAGAGGAAGCCCGGGCAAAGATTGGTGAAGAAGCAATGATGCCTGAACCAGGCCAGCTGCCAAAAGGCGGAACGGTGTATTTGGCGACAGCCGACGGGGAAGGCAATATGGTTTCGTTTATCCAGAGCAACTATATGGGCTTCGGTTCAGGAATCGTGGTTCCAGGTACCGGCATCGGCCTGCAAAACCGCGGGCATGATTTCTCGCTCGATCCAAATCATGCAAATGCGCTTGCTCCTGGGAAAAAGACGTATCACACCATCATCCCTGGCTTCATTACAAAAGGAAAAGAAGCAGTGGGCCCATTTGGAGTCATGGGCGGGTATATGCAGCCGCAGGGCCATGTCCAGGTGGCAATGAATATGATTGACTTCGGGTTGAACCCACAGGCAGCACTGGACGCCCCGCGCTGGCAGTGGATTGAAGGTAAACAGATTGAAGTCGAACATCACTTCCCGAACCATGTCGTCAAGCAGCTGGCAGCACGTGGGCATCAGATGAAGGTAGCGTATGATGGCGGCGGTTTTGGCCGGGGACAGGTCATCGTCCGCAATCCGGAATCAGGCGTGCTGACCGGCGGCACGGAAGCAAGGACAGACGGCAGCATTGCCTGCTGGTGATAAATGGATTTATCAGGATCGCCTTTCATCGGGCGTTCCTTTTTTTCGCCTTTAAAAAAGGTAATAAGAGCAGTGCTCAAAGTAGTTCAACAAAATATTCCACCTATTAATTGCAATGAGAGCCTTGCTCGATGCAGTTCAGTATGATTTTCGGCATCTATAATTTAATGAGAGCTCGGCCCAATGCGCTTCAGGTGGCATTTCTGTATCTGAATTGTAAAGAGGGCCTTGCTTGATGAAGTTCAGTATGATTTTCTGCATCTATAATTTAATGAGAGCCCGGCCCAATGCGCTTCAGGTGGCATTTCTGTATCTGAATTGTAATGAGAGCCTTGCCCGATGCAGTCCAGCTGAATATTCCACATCTCAGGTGCAATGAAATCTCCAAGCAATGTGAGTTATTGTCTCTTCTAAATTTTTATATCTAGCTTTTCCAAATGAAGTAGAGTCCCACTCCCTACAAAAATCCAACACTCAACAAAACCACAGTCAAATTTAACAAAAATTTTTTTTCGACAAATTTAATAATAGAGAAGTTCAAAAAACCTTTATTCTGCTGACGTTTTTCCAACGTTCGTTAAAATATCGACATAGTAACCGATTACATTTTTTGAATAGAGTTACTTGACCAGGGTGGACAGAATATGGATAATAAAATTAAATTTTCTAAAGATTTAGTAAAATTATGAAATTGGAGGAATCCATCTGTGATTATTTTAATCGGCCTTCTGGCCATTACAGGCATCAGCCTGTACATAGCGTTCAGAAAAAATAAGATGATTTTTCTTACAGTGCCGTTCCTTAGCATATTTCTCTATTTCCTCATCCAGATTATCATGGTGCCAGCTCCGTTTTTCGAAACATTAAAGTTTATTTTCAGCCTCAGCTAAACTTTTTCAGACAATCTTCAGTTAATCATTTACGACCACATCCAGGAAACAAATTCACATCTTAGACTTCAATCATTCGAATCAGGTATCAGCTCTGCCATGGCAGAGTTCATATAACCCAAATTTTTTTAAGAAGGAGAGGGAATGGCTTCAGCTCGTAATGGTTTTAGATTCCGTGTCCGTTAACCAATGGGATTATACAAAGGGGATTAGCAATTACAAAGGGGTGTAAGTGTGAAGAAAATTGATAAGGCAGTCGCAGATGCGTATTTCCGCGAGAAAAACCGTAACATGATCATTTATTTTGCGATCTGGTTCATTGTTTCGTTCGGTGTCGTGCTGGTCGCAGAGCCGCTTAGCGAGATTTCGATCGGCGGATTCCCGTTCCACTATTTTATGGGAGCACAGGGAGCAGTGTTGACCTTCATTATCCTGCTGTTCGTAAACGCGAAGGTCAGCGATGGCATTGACAAAAAGTATGGAATCGATGAAGAGAAAAATGTGAAATTAAGTGAAGGTAAAAGCCTGGATCACTAATTTCTGAGGGCAGCCATTTTTGCTTTTATGGAAAAATAGAAAGCAGCTGAAAAAGGGGGAGAACTTTGGATACACAATTTTTGGTCTCATTATCTATTATTTTAGCAACCTTTGCTTTGTATATCGGTATCGCTGTCTATAATACAGCAAAACAGACATCTGACTTTTACGTGGCAAGCCGCGGGGTCCCGCCAATTTTTAACGGAATGGCGATCGGCGCTGACTGGATGAGTGCGGCGTCCTTCATCGGGATGGCTGGGACCATCATGCTGCTTGGTTACGACGGGCTTGCCTATATCATGGGCTGGACGGGCGGCTATCTTCTGCTGACGTTCCTGCTTGCACCGCAGCTCAGGAAGTACGGGCGCTATACCGTTCCTGAATTCATTGGCGACCGCTTCAACAGCCATACAGCACGTGTCATCGCCGCAATCTCCACGATTATCATCAGCTTTACGTACTCTATCGGCCAGCTTTCTGGATCAGGCGTGGTAATCGGGCGCCTGTTTGAAATTGATGCGAAGCTTGGGACGATGATTGGTGTTGTCCTGATTGCCGTCTATGCAGCATTCGGCGGTATGAAGGGGATTACATGGACACAGGTAGCACAGTATATCATTTTAATCATTGCTTACCTGATTCCGGTTATCTTTATGTCCCTGCAGCTTACGAACAGCCCGCTGCCATGGCTTTCTTATGGCGAATTGGTCGGGAAGATGGGCGAGCTGGACCGTGAGCTCGGCATTTCAGAGTACTTCGCGCCATTCACAAACGGTACGAAATGGCAGTTCCTTGCACTTATGTTTACATTGATGGCCGGTACGGCGGGACTTCCGCACGTTATCGTCCGTTTCTATACGGTTTCAACGATGAAGGCAGCCCGCTGGTCAGGAGCATGGGCACTTCTGTTCATCGGTTTGCTTTACCTGTCCGCACCTGCTTATGCGGCATTCTCTCGCTTCATCCTGATGACGAAGGTTGCTGGCAGCAAAATCACTGAACTGCCGGCGTGGACGAAAACATGGGTTGATACTGGCAAACTGCAGCTCGCTGATGGAAACGGCGATGGAATCCTTCAATGGAAGGAACTGATCATCTCCAATGACATCGTCGTTATGGCGACACCAGAAATCGCGAATCTTGGCGTATTTGTCATCGGCCTTGTAGCGGCAGGCGCTATGGCCGCAGCGCTTTCTACAGCGGGCGGCTTGATGATCGCCATATCGTCTGCGTTTGCACACGATATTTATTACCGCGTCATGAAGCCGAACGCTTCGGAAAAAACACGTCTGAATGTAGCGCGTATCTCGATTGTCGTCGCTACATTGCTTGCGGGTCTCATTGCGCTTAACCCTCCAGGAGCGATCACGCAAATCGTTGCCTGGGCATTCGCGCTTGCAAGCGGTACGTTCTTCCCGGCTCTCATTCTCGGAGTGTGGTGGAAGCGCTCTAACTCACAGGGTGTCATTGCCGGTATGCTTGTCGGACTTGGCGTCACCCTTGCCTATATCTTCGCGGCAAAATACGGTGGCTACACGATCCTTGGCATAATTGACACAGGTGCCGGCGTATTCGGAGCTGCGGCTGCGATCCTTGCCAATGTCGTTGTTTCGCTAGCCACTCCTGCACCATCACAAAAAATTCAGGAGGAAGTACTCGACCTTCGCTATCCTGAACAAATGGTGTATAAGAACGGTGAAGTTTGGATGAATGACGATGGAACAAAAGCTCTATAAGGAAATTTGGAAGGCTGTGCAGCTCCACCCCTTATTCCAGGGGGTGGAGGAAAGCACGGCCCTTTCCCTTGTCGAGGAATGCGAAGCATTAACCTTTAAAAAACGAGAAATCATGCTCCAGGCAGAAACTCCTCGCCAGGGGCTTTTGCTGATTTTACAGGGAATTGCCGAAGTGTTTGTGAAAAATGCTGCTGGTCAGGATGAAGTACTCGAAGTGATCCGCGAGGGCGAAATTGTTGGTTTTTCCAGCCTTGCCGATTTCCTTGGGATTGCAAAGGCAGAAAAAGCACAGCCGACAGTTGAAGTCAGGGCTGTACAAGAGGTAAGGGCGCTGCTGATTCCTTTTTCAGTCCTCGCTAAAAGATGGGACGACCAAAATGTCCACGACTATCTGTTGACCCAGGTAGCCATCAGGCTGAAGGATGTATATGGATCGCTTGCAGAACAGGTAAAGCTGGCAAAGGGGATGGGGGAAGGAGAAACCATTCTCACCAGGGTCCAGGATCTCATGTCGGAAAAAATCGTCGCAGTTGCTCCTAAAACAAGCATCCAGGAAGCTGCACAAACAATGGCGGAGAACAAGACAAGCTCGGTATTGGTGGTAGAGGGTAAAGAACTAAAAGGAATCATCACCGAGAGGGATATTGTCGATCGAGTCGTTGCAAAGGGAATGTCTTTTCAGGAGCCTTCCAGCCTGGTGATGACTGAAAACCCTGTCACGATTTCGAGATTTGCTTATTACTATGATGCTATTTCCGAGATTCTTTTAAAAGGAATCAAGCATCTGCCTGTCGTGGATGAGGGTGAAGTTTCCGGTATCATTACCTTTACGGATCTTCACCGGAAAAAGAATGATAGCGTCATGAGGACGATTAAAAAGATTGAAGAGGTCGATGAAGCAGCCTTGCCTGAAATTAAAGCAGCCATTTATGAAATTACTGAAACTCTGATAAGAGATCGGGTGCCGGTCTTGGCCATGCTTGAAATCATAACGAAACTGTATGACCGCTTGATCGGCAGGGCTGTGGAATTATCACTTGAAGTGCTGCGCAGGAAGGGCCTTGCGGCGCCTGCACCGTTCGCATTTTACCTGATGGGATCCAGCGGCCGCGGGGAACAATTCATGCTGACTGATCAGGACCACTTCCTTGTCTATGGTGAGACAGAGGACCATGCCTATTTTGAAATGCTGGGTAAGGAGATCACCACGATGCTTGAAAAAGCTGGCTATGCCCGCTGCAAAGGCTTGATGATGTCGAGCGAGTCTGCGTGGAGAGGAACGGTTTTACAGTGGCAGGACCGGGTAAGGAAATGGATGCTGCAGTCCACCAACGAAAACCTGCTGCTAGCCCAGAACTTTTATTCCTATCGTTTTGCGTCAGGAAGCGAACAGCTGAACCAGGAGTTCGAGACGAAAATAGCTGAATTGCTGGATCGCTCCAAGATCTTTTTATACAGGATGGTGCAGGCTGAGCGTGAGCAGGAAATCCCGACACTCGATGAACCGATCAGGGCGCTGTTCAAGCTTGGACGGAAAAGCATTGATATGAAGAAAGAGATTCTTTTTCCTTTTCACCACAGCCTGCAGATTCTATCTCTGTATTATGGGGGAATCTCTGGAACCCCACTTGAAAAACTAGCAGCCTTGAAAGAGAAAGGTATTTTTACAGAAGCATTTTTTCACGATTTAAGAGATGCATTCAGCCATATACTCAATTTGTATATCAGGCAGCGGTGGGAAAATGAAGAGGGGAGTTCTATTCTCTCATTTTCATCGATGTCGACGAGGCAAAAGGATGAACTGATCCTCAGCCTGCGGACGATGAGAGAACTGCAAGGAATGGTATTTGCCAGATTTTCAGTGTAAGAGCCGGGTTAGAGAGGAGGAGGGCATGTTCTTTCAACGCAAGCATATTTCCTGCAACTTAACTTACGAAAATATCCCTTTGTCGACGCCAATCGAGGAGCTAACCTTTATCGTATTCGACACAGAAACGACGGGATTCCAGGTGGCAACAGCTGATCGGCTCATTGAAATTGGCGCAGTCCCGGTCCAGGGACTGAAGGTCAGCGAAAAGGATCAATTTCAGACATATGTAAATCCAGAGCGACAAATTTCTCGGGAAATAATTGAATTAACATCGATTACAAACGAGCTTGTGAGCGTAGCGCCACCCGCTATGGAGGCGATATCTCAATTTTTCACCTATGTCGAATCACACGAAGCAGTATGCCTTGTCGGCCATTATGTCAGCTTTGATGCCCTTGTCCTGAAGAGCGAGCTAAAGCGGGAAAAACTTGGACTGAAAAAACTGTTTACAATCGATACTCTGGATTTGATTGGCTTTATCGCTCCCTCATACGATATGCGCGATCTGCATCGATACGCCATGGCATTCGGCACCCGCATTTATGACCGCCATAGCGCTATAGGCGATACGCTCACCACCGCCTATTTGTTCATAGAACTGCTCCAGCAATTCAAGGGCCGGGGACATCGGACATGGGGCGAGCTGATCAAAGCGACGGACAGCCAGATGAGGACGATGCAGTTTTGATGGGGATGTATAATATTTCCTGTCGATAGTACTATTGATTAAGGATAATATTTGGGTAAGAAACTATCACCCAAGAGGTTATGAAATGAATGGCGATTAAAATAATAATGCATATCATATTAGTTATCTTTGTTCTATCCGGTGTTAATGGTTCAAGCGAAATGCCACAAGTCGAAGTGATTGAGACGAAGATGCCTTTTTATGATGAAGAAGGAAATGAGCACGAAGTTTATGAATTATTCACGTTCAACTCCCCTTCTTTTAACAGGGTCTATTCTGTATTCCTGCCTTTGCCACCATCACCATGGGCAAGGGATGGAATTTCTTTTACGGCATATAATCTTAGTAATGAAGAGGTCGTACTTGACGTGACTGAAGAAGAGGGAGAGCTTCTTTGGAAATCGACTATTCGTTATTATGAGGAGAAGAAAGCAAAAGATTGGAAGCAGTACCGCACTGGAAAATATAATGAAAGTTTAAAACATGTCAATCAAATAATGTTTCCGTAGAATTCAACAGCTGGTAAACAAGCAAAGAACCCAGGGTTAAAAAATCCATGGGTTCTTTCTCAATTAATCTATACTAACAACCGCACCATTCTTATAGGAAACAATCAATTTATCACCAGCAAGCTCCTGATACTTCCTTGCCGTTCCATACGCAACCTTTAAAGGAACTGCCTGTCCATTCTGCGTAAATTCAACGGTGAAATTGTCTGCAGCACCGGCAACAGTTGCCTCCATCGTTTGGATTTCACCAGGAATCAGCAGCTTTTGGCCGATCAGGACCATATCATCCTGCAAGCTGTTTGCTGCCTTCAATTCTTTTGGGCTGATGCCGAATCGCTTGGAAATGCTCCACACCGTGTCTCCGGGATTGACAGTATAAGTGCCCTTGCCGGCCTGATGATAATGGGTAGGTACGATTAATTCCTGTCCCACATAGATTGTTTCTTTTAATAAACGGTTTTCCTTCAATAAATCCTTCACGGTGACACCGTATTTTTTCGCAAGAGAATAAAGGGTATCGCCCTTTTTTACCTTATAAATACCAGCTTCATTCTCAGGTTCACTAACAGGAATATATAATTTCTGGCCTGCCTGGATCTTATCACCTTGAAGCGAATTTCCGTCCTGCAGGACTTTTACTGAAGTATCGAACTTCTTGGAAAGGCTGTACAATGTATCGCCTTTTTTAACGATGTACATCGCGCCATCAGCCTCGATTTTCTTTTGTCCCATACCAAACAGCAATGCCGTTGCCAGCGACCCCGCGAGCGCGGCACCCGCAGCCTGCCTGCGCCGTTTAAGTGCGACCTTGCGTTTCTGTTCTCTAATACGCTGTTTTCTTGTTTGTCTGTACGTAATCACAGCAATCTTCCCCCAATGAAAAATAAACTCCTTAACAGAGATTCGCATATGGGTTCGCTTTTTTGTCCTCAATTTGGGTGTTGAGGAAAGATTTTCTTTTAAAGGAGGGGGAAAGCAAGGACAATTACACTTTGATTTATATATTAATTGGGTGTGTTGTATTTAGGTCTTCAATACAAACCCTGTTGCTCTCCGTTCCAGGCGTGCTGACTCCTGCGGTTGCAGCTGGCCAGGTGAGACCCCGCAGGAGCAAAGAGGAGGCTAAACGCCAGCCCCGCGGAAAACGAAGCGCCTGGAACTAAAATCAACAGCCTAATTTAAAAAGCAAACCGCAAAAGAAAGCCAAATAAACCATTAAAATTGTTAGATTTTTTAAAAAACTTTATAATACCTTGTCCCTATTGTGTTTTTCGTGCATATATCATCAACCAAGCTAATAAAATGTTACAAACCTGACAAAGAGAGTGTTTGAGGTGAGGAGTCGTTTGAAGACCTGAGGATTTAGCTGGGGACATGATTAATCATTGTAATATCCAGAAGGCCATGCCTTCTGCCGCAAGCAGTTATCTTTGCGGAAAACAGTATTTGCTGATGAAAGCGAGTCTCATTTCACACTTCTCACATCCAATTTAGGGAGGGCGAGTGGTGTGCACGATTACATCAAAGAGAGAACAATCAAGATTGGAAAGTATATCGTGGAGACGAGGAAAACAGTTCGCGTCATAGCGAAGGAGTTTGGCGTGTCCAAAAGTACAGTCCATAAAGACCTGACAGAAAGATTGCCTGAGATCAACCCTGACCTTGCCAATGAAGTAAAAGAGATCCTTGATTATCATAAATCGATTCGCCATTTAAGAGGCGGAGAGGCTACTAAGTTAAAGTACAGGAAAGAGGAAAGGGAAGAAGAGCCTGTTAAGTGAAACAATCCGGAATTATAGCCTGAAGTGAAGGGAGGGAACGTAATTCAGCTGTGGAAGAACAGAAGCCAACATAGAAAATGCCCAGCTTGACATACATAAAGCCGGGCATCGCCACAAAAGGCGTGTATGATTCTGCTCAATTCAAAAGCGGAGGCTGCCGCCTTTTTATCATGGACAGAATGGGACAAGGCCACTCTGTCTGGAAGCTGCGCGCACTATTCCCCTGCGTCGCCATCCCCATCATGATCGCCGATATTATCAGGAGCCGACTTCGGATCGCTAATATCCGGCCCCTCTCCCCGCTCAGCAGAATTGCGGGCGTTTTTAATAATCATGAACGCAGCGATTATGATGAGAACGACTGCGGCAATTAAAAAATTCATGTAAAATTCCTCCGATCCATTTTACTCCCTATTTCCAATTTTACAGTAAGGAAACAAGAATTTCAGGTATCATGACAAAAATCAACAAATCATGTCGATTTTTTCAGCAATGAGTTACTTATTTCAGGCTTCTGTGATAAAATAAACAATTAGGGTAGAATATGGTTCGCAGATTGCGGCAGCGTCTGGAAATCTCGAACATCGTGATCTATTTTTACATAGACGAGACTTTGCGTCAGAGAGAAACGAGGCTTACTCAGCCGCAGCCAGCCATGATCAAGGAGGAAAAATCAGAATGTTTGCAAGGGATATTGGGATTGACCTTGGTACTGCCAATGTGTTGATTCATGTAAAAGGCCGAGGAATTGTATTGAATGAACCGTCTGTTGTGGCGATTGATAAAAACACGAATAAAGTTTTGGCTGTCGGTGAGGAAGCGCGCCGTATGGTTGGGCGTACACCTGGCAATATCGTAGCGATCCGTCCGTTGAAGGATGGCGTCATTGCTGACTTTGATGTAACCGAATCCATGCTTAAGCATTTCATCAACAAACTGAATGTGAAAGGCTTCCTGTCCAAGCCGCGCATCCTGATCTGCTGTCCAACGAACATCACAAGCGTTGAGCAAAAAGCGATCAAGGAAGCAGCTGAAAAGAGCGGCGGCAAGAAAGTATACCTTGAAGAAGAGCCAAAGGTAGCAGCAATCGGCGCAGGCATGGATATCTTCCAGCCCAGCGGCAATATGGTTGTGGATATCGGCGGCGGTACAACGGATGTTGCCGTGCTTTCCATGGGCGATATCGTAACCTCTGCATCGATAAAAATGGCTGGCGACAAGTTTGACGCTGAAATTTTAAATTATATTAAACGCGAATATAAGCTGCTGATCGGTGAACGAACAGCTGAAAATATTAAACTGACAATTGGAACAGTATTCCCTGGCGGCCGTAACGAAGAAATGGAAATCCGCGGACGCGATATGGTTTCCGGTCTTCCAAGAACGATCACAGTCCGTTCCGAAGAAGTGGAACAGGCATTAAGAGAATCTGTAGCAGTCATCGTCCAGGCGGCAAAAACAGTCCTGGAACGCACACCGCCTGAGCTTTCCGCAGACATCATCGACCGCGGCGTTATTTTAACTGGCGGCGGTGCATTGCTGCATGGCATTGACCAGCTGATGATGGAAGAATTGAAGGTCCCTGTATTGATTGCTGACAACCCGATGGATTGTGTTGCAATTGGAACCGGCATCATGCTCGATAACATCGACCGCATCGCTGGGCGCCGCAGAATTGTATAAATAGGTAGGTTAAAAATCTGGAGTTTGACGGAGAAAGCAGCCGTTGGACTCCGGATTTTTTTGGTTTATACCCAATTTTTCGCAAATAAAACCTAAAATCCTACATTTTCCTGCAAATTTTTAATGTTTCCCGCCGATATATTTCATATAATAGGAATTAGAGAAAAAATTTCCTGTTTTGTCAGGTTATTTTGGTCGATTTCATGGAAAAATCGCATCAGATATAAGGGTGTAAAATAGATATCGATGAAATCGGGATTTATATCGACGAAAAAAGAAATATATCGACGAAACTGCCCCGGATATCGACGGAAAATGAATTTTATCGACGAAATTGCTTCATATATCGACGAATTGGAAATTATCCAGGGGAATTTCCAGTCAGTTTTTACACACTGTGCTATACAGTATTAAGCATTTATAGATTACGATTCGATTTACACTAGGAGACAAAGCTCCAATGAGGTGGATATATGTTTAAAGGATTCTATACAGCGGCATCCGGGATGTTTGCCCAGCAGCGCAGGACGGAAATGCTGACCAATAATATGTCTAATGCAAATACACCGGGCTATAAAGCGGATCAATCTGCATTGAAGGCTTTCCCGGAAATGCTCCTGCAGCGCTTTGACCAGACAAATATACCGACGGAAAAAGGGCTGAACCTGCCTTTCAGCAAAGAGATTGGCACGATAAATACCGGTGTTTATATGCAGGAGGCGATACCAAAGTTCATACAGGGCGATTTGCGCGATACGGGCAGGTCAACGGACGTAGCGCTTCTGGATGTTACGATGCCTGATAATGGTACGGTATTTTTCAATGTCCGCCATGAAGACGGTTCTGTCCGTTACACACGGAATGGGAACTTCACCGTTGATGGACAAGGCTTCCTTACAGCCGGCAGCGGCCAATATGTTCTTGACCAGGCTGGCCAGCCAATCCAGCTTTCCAGTGATCGCTTTAGTATCAATGAAGCTGGGGTGCTTACCGGGGAAAACGGCGAAAACGCGATACTCGGCATTGGTTATGCCAACGATCCACTCCGGATGATCAAGGAAGGCGACGGCATGTTCCGGACAGAAGATGGTGCGCCGCTTCCAAACGCATTAGGTACGCCAGGTGTCCAATTCAAGATGCAGCAAGGTTTTCTTGAGCAATCAAATGTCGATATCAGCAGGACGATGACCGACATGATGACAGCCTACCGCGCATTCGAAGCCAACCAGAAGATCCTCCAGGCCTATGACCGCAGCATGGAAAAAGCCGCGAATGAAATCGGCAGACTGTAAACCTGTTTTTTGGACTTATTATTTTTAAAATAAATAACAATCCAGCCCACGGATTGCGTTGAGGGATCATATATGAACAGAACCATGTTTACTGCTACGAATACATTGTCCCAGCTGCAGAAGCAGATGGATATTATCAGCCACAACCTGGCGAACGTTGATACCAATGGATATAAGCGCCGTGAAGCATCTTTCACCGATCTGCTCGTCCAGGAGTTCCGGAACCAGCCGAATAATGCGCTGGAGCAAAACAGGATGACGCCATTCAATATCCGGCAGGGAACAGGCGCAAGGCTTGGCCAGGTGCAAATGGTTCTTAGCCAGGGAAATATTAAAACAACTGACCGCCAATTGGATACCGCTTTTACAAAAGAGGGGCAATTATACCGTGTCATGGTCCAGAATGAAAATGGCGGCTCGGCGATCAGCTTCACAAGGAACGGCGCTTTATACTTATCGCCTATTGGTGACAATCAAACAATGCTGGTGAACAGCGATGGACATGCAATCCTTGATGAAAATGACCAGCCAATTACCATTACTGGAAACGTAAAGCAATTCAGCATCAGTCCTAACGGAAATTTTTCTGCTGAAATGTACGATGGATCGACGCAAGACGTGAATCTTGGTGTAGTATTAGTAAAGAAGCCGCAGTTTTTAGAGCAAAAGGGCGGCAATTTGCTTGGATTACCGGAAGATTTAGCGGGACTTGGCGTGACGGAAGCAGACATCCTTACCGGCCTGGATGGTCCTTTAAGGAATCAGATTTCAATCCAGCAGGGCGTGCTTGAGCAGTCCAATGTCGACATGAGCAAAGAAATGACGGATTTGATCAATGTCCAGCGCAGCTTCCAATTCCACTCCAAATCCATCAATATCGCGGACCAGATGCTGGGGCTGGTGAACGGGATCCGTTAAGAAGGGAAGAACAGAATGGCTTTGAACAAGAATAATCAGGAAGCAACAACGCGTGAACAAGTGAAAAAAACGAAAAAAGCACGCGAAAATAAGAAAAGAATCCGGGTTCGCCTTATTCCGATCTGGCTTCGGATTATAATTGTCCTTATCCTGTTAGCTTTAAGCATCATGCTTGGAGCAATGTTCGGTTACGCCGTCATGGGCAACGGAGAAGCGAAGGATATTTTTGAAAAATCAACCTGGACTCATATTATTGATCTGGTGAATAAAGAATAATTAAGGAAGGAAGGGAAATTCCCTTCCTTTTTTATATTGTTTTTTAGTACAATGGGAGTTAAGCACCTAATATTAATAGGAGGTACTAAAAATGCTTGATATCACTCAAATTAAAGAAATCATTCCTCACAGGTATCCATTCTTGCTCGTTGATAAAATTGTGGAAGTCGAAGAAGGGAAAAAAGCCATTGGCATTAAAAATGTTACTGCCAATGAGGAGTTCTTCAACGGACATTTTCCGGACTATCCAGTCATGCCTGGTGTGCTGATCGTTGAAGCACTTGCTCAGGTAGGGGCTGTAGCGATGCTGATGGTTGAAGAAAACCGCGGCAAGATTGGCCTTTTTGCCGGCATCGACAACTGCCGCTTCAAGCGCCAGGTAAAGCCAGGCGACCAGCTTCGCCTTGAGGTTGAAATGGTCAAGCTTCGCGGACCGATTGGAAAAGGAAAAGCGATTGCCACGGTAGATGGCGAGCTAGCGTGCGAAGCTGAGCTCACATTTGCGATTAAATAACGATTTGCCCGGACACTTGTTCCGGGTTATTTTTTTTGCATAAAAAAATGGAAACATGCAAGTTTTTTCCGTTAGTGGGCAATATAACAGCAGACCCGTGCAACAGGTCTTAAAAAACCTACTAATGAAAGGGGCTTTTACTCATGAAGAAAAAGCTATTAATGCTAATCGGTGGCTCTTTGCTATCGGCTATGTTCCTTGCAGGCTGCGCGAACAATGATGATCAGAATCCTCCTCCAAATGATGATGTGGATGTTGAGAATCCGGCAGACAATGACATGAACGATAACAATGGAAATGTTGATAACGATGGCGTTATCGATGATAATGATGAAAACGTACCTGACACTCCAGATGTCAACACAGATGACGATGGCGACATGATGAAGGACAACAACGAGCCAGGCGAAGATGCTGTTGAAGACACAAGAGATATGAACGATAAAAATAAAGAAGACCAGTAAAAATGTTAGGCGGGAGAGTGCTCCTGCCTATTTTTATTGGAATAAAAAAACTCCCGCATTCAGCAGGAGTTCAATTAAACTTTTTTAGGCTGTAAAATTTTCGGCCGGGAAATCATTTTGTCCTTGAATTCCGCCATCAGTGCCTCGCCAGTTAGGCCTTTATCCATCAGGTATTCAAGCAGTTTTTCAGGATAATCGCTCTTTGGTTTTGTCAATTTTCCGGTCAGAAGGATGCTGGCATGGCTCTTAAGCTTCTTTACGCAGCAGACTTTTGTGGAAAAAGCAGCCGGGTCATTCTCTTTTTTCGTGATGACGACTTGCACGATAATTTCCTTGTCATTCGCGCACGCATCTTCAAAATAAGGAATGTATTTGTGGTCGGTAAAAACCTCGACAAGCCACGTGCCTTTATCATCCTCTTTATTGATGATCAGGCCATCCTCCATATCGATATCCACTAAAGCATCATCATCAGCAAGCTGCATTGAGATCAACTTAAAGGTCTTCATGTCAACCACCTCCTGTAATACTTGTCCAAATTATAACATAGTCAGAACCGAAAGCGAAAAAAAGGATAAGCTTCCGAAAAAGAATAGCAATGTCGAAAAATATTTCATCCGTTTTGCTAAAAATGAGTTTTCAGGATGCAAAAATGGCGGAAATTCATTTTTGGGCAGGAAATAGTCCTTTGGATCTATCTTTCTGCAGGGGAAAATTCATTTTTGGCGATTTTACTCTTGTCCTGCATGAGAATATGATGTGGGTAGAACAGAGAAAGGAGTTGAAAAGGATGATTAACCAGGTTACATTAGTCGGCCGCCTGACCAGGGATCCGGAGCTTAAATGGACCCAGGAAGGCAAGGCAGTCACCAATGTCACGCTTGCGGTAACAAGGCATTACAAAAACCCCCATGGTGATATTGAAGCTGATTTCGTCAACTGCACGCTTTGGGGCAAGACGGCGGAAAACACTGCCCAATATTGCAGGAAGGGCTCTGTCATTGGCGTGACCGGAAGGATCCAGACCCGCAATTATGAAAACCAGGATGGGAAAAAGGTGTATGTCACCGAAGTCGTTGCCGAAGGTGTCAGGTTCCTGGGCACGAAGCCTCAAAAGGACCAGCATGATCCGCGGGAAAGAGAGCCGCAGCGGGAACATCATCACGAGCCGTTTTCGAGACAGAACGAACAGCGCCAGGCTCCGCCAGTGGAAAGAGAGGAACTTCCATTTGCCTAGCGAGAACGAATCTCTTGAAAAGCTCCTCGTCAGCCTCATCAAAATGGTCGGGAAGAACAATGAAAGAGTCGACGAACTCATGAAGAAGGTCCAGCAGCTTGAAATCGCCACGAAAGAACAACAAGTCCACCGCGTATACTCATTCATAGCCGAACCGCCAAAACCCGATGCGTACAGCAAAAAGGAATACATTAAAACATGATTCGAAAACTAGTTCCTCGGACACTCTTCTTGGTTAAGCATTCATAGAGAGAATCAAAGACGAATCTCCAATATACCCTCTAATTTTGACCGGCTGGCGGGAAGGTGACCAGCTGGTTTTTTTGTGATTGCTGGAAAGGCTGCACTCTCCCGCACTGGTTTCTTTAAGATTAGAACTTCAAGTTGAAAAAAACCAGTACCAAAACAGGTACTGGTTCCAATCCGTTACGATAAAAACACCAGCTCATGCAGCTCTTCTGTGGACAGCTCGGTAATCCAGCTGTCGCTCTGGATGATCTGGTCATTCAATGACTGCTTCTTTTCAAGCATGGCATCGATTTTTTCCTCAAGCGTGCCGGTGCTGATCAGCTTATGGACGTGGACGAAGCGGCTCTGGCCAATCCGGTACGCACGGTCTGTTGCCTGGTTCTCGACCGCAGGGTTCCACCAGCGGTCATAGTGGACAACGTGGTTCGCCGCTGTCAGGTTCAAGCCGGTGCCGCCGGCCTTCAGAGAAAGCAGGAATACCGGGAACTCTCGGTTCTGGAACTTCGTGATCAGTTCATCGCGCTTCGTTTTAGGCAGGCTGCCGTTCAGGAACGGAACCTCGATGTCGAATTCCTTTTTCAAAGCGCTTTGGATCATTTCGCCCATTCCGATGTACTGAGTGAAAATAATGCAGCTTTCTTCCTGCTCCAGCACCGCGCCGACAAGCTCGATCATCTTTTCCATTTTTGCTGAACGGTCGATGAGGTGCTTCGGTTTTTCCTCTTTTAAATAAAGTGCCGGGTGGTTGCAAAGCTGCTTCAGGCGGCTCAGCAATTGTAAAATCAACCCTTTGCGCTCAAACGCGGATAGCTGCTCGATTTGTGCGAATGTATCTTTTACAAGCTGTTCATACAGGGACGCCTGCTCTGCAGTCAGCGGGCAATATTCCTTCTGCTCGACCTTATCCGGAAGGTTCAGGGCCACGTCTTCATCCTTCTTTGTCCTCCGCAGCAGGAACGGCTTGATCAGTGACTGAAGCTGGGTGATTTTTTCCTTCTTATCTTCTTTTTCAATCGGCAGGATGAACTGCTTCTGGAACTGGCCGGCGCTGCCGAGATAGCCGCGGTTGGTGAAGTCGAAAATTGACCACAGCTCGGACAGGCGGTTTTCCATCGGCGTTCCGGTCAGGGCGATATGATGCTTGCCCTTCAGCTTGCGGACAGCACGCGATTGCTTGGTGTCCGCATTTTTTATATTCTGTGCCTCGTCAATCGCCACCGCGCTCCATTCGACATTCTCGAGATCCTCGAAATCCAGGTGCGTCAGGCCGTATGAAGTCAGCACGATATCCGAACTCATAGCTTCCTCGGTAAAAATCGTGCCCTTCAGACGGTTCGGGCCGTAGTGAAGATGGACCTTCATCTCAGGAGCAAAGCGCTCGACTTCTTTTTGCCAGTTGCCAAGGACAGAGGTTGGGCAGACGATCAGGGCAGGGTGCCCGTCGTTTTCCTGTTCTTTTACCGACAATAGGTAGGAAATCAGCTGGATAGTTTTCCCGAGACCCATGTCATCGGCAAGCAGGGCGCCAAAGCCGTATTTTCGCAAAAACAGCAGCCAGTTCATGCCGAGCTTCTGATATGGGCGCAGCTCGCCTTGCAATCCGGCCGGCACAGGGGAATCAGGAATTTCCTTCGTTTCAGACAGCTGCTTGATCATTTGCTTCCAATGGCGGTTCAGCTCGATCTGGATTTTTGCGAATGCGCGCGGGTCGTCGAGCCCGTCTCCATCCTCGCCGTCTTCATCTGAAAGCTCCTGCTGCAGCAGGTCACGAATATGTAAGCCTTCCTTATCGGCTTTTTTCATCAGGTCCTGGATCTGGCGGATGAATCCATGGTCCAGCTTGATCCAGCGGCCCTTCAAATACACAAGGCGCCGCTTTTCGTTCACAAGGCGCTGGAATTCATCCTCGCTGAGATCCACGCCATTCATCGAGAAGCGCCAGTCATAATCGAGCATCGCATTCAGCCCGACGAACGAACGGCGGTAGCCAGTCTGGCCCTTTAGTTTAGCTTTTACCTTCAGGTTGGCGTTCTTGACCGCTTCCCACCAGGAAGGGAGGAGGATTTCGATGCCAAGCGCGATCAAAGTCTCGCTCGCTTCGGTCAGGAACATCCACGCTTCATCCTCGGTGAGGCTGGATTTAAGCCGTGTGCCGTCACCGTCGTCATCCGCAATCCATGGGAAGATGTTCGCGAGGCGCGATTCTTCGTTTTCGACCTTTTCGCTAAAATCATCCCAGCCAGCCGGGTAGCTCTCATAATCCCGGGCATCAATCAGCATCGCTTCATTTTTCCCGCGCAAAAATAGACCCAGCTTCCAGTCACCCATATCATCAAGCGGTTCTTCGAGCCGCATGCCAATTGTAAAGGGAGCAGGGCTTTCCTTTAGTCCAATCCACTCCAGCCAGCGGTCCTCATCAAAGTAGGCAGCCAGCTGCTGGGCAGAAAGCTGCTTGTTCCGAAGGACATCCAGCTTGTCGCCGAGCAGGTACTTCATCGTTTCGTTTTCGTGGAAGTAGGATTCCAGGGAGTTATGGAACAAATCAGCCACAAAGTTTCGCACTGTGATCGATTCATCATTCAGCTTGATGGCCTCATCCCAAAAAGGCTCATGGAACTCATCCAGTACGCTCGCAGGCAGAGCCCAGCGAAAATCCTCACCTTCCAGCTGAGAGAAATCCGGATGCCACTCCTTCGCCAAAATCGCATCATAAACAGCATGGGCAGTCGACAGGCAAATATCACCGACTTCGTCCCATTCCCATTCAACCAGCCGATTGAAGCTCTCCTCGCCGAACAAGGTGACAAGCTGCCAGGCGCTGAGCGTAACACCCTCAGCAGCACCCCATTTAACGCTGTCAAGCATCGTCCCATAATAGCTTTCCTTATGGCGGAAAAACAACAGCTTCTTCCATTGCGGCGAAGCCAGGCCAAAACCATCAAAATCCTCACCACTCAAAAAATAACGCCCGCCAGCCACAGGCATCACACCAATCCGAATCTGCTTAATCTCAAGCATCCAACCACCCCCTAGTATCGCACTTCACCACACCACCGCGCTACTCCGCTGGGGGTCAGACCCCCGGCGCTTCACCGCATCACCGCACCGGGGGTCTGACCCCCAGTGCGGTGATGCGTTAAACTAATTTTTGTTACACTTCTGTTTCTTCTGGTACTTCGATCAGCTTGTTTCTTGTGCATTCTTCGTGGAATGCGCGGAGTCTTTTGGTTCGTGTCAGTAGTTTATCGAAGAAGGCTTGCCATTCTGGCAGCCTTTTGAGTTTTTTGTAAACGGTCCGCAGTTTTTTCAGCAGGCGGGCGGCCTGGCGGTAGCTGCTGCGGTTCTTCATTTCAATTAAATCGCCGACCATCTGATGGTAGAGCGGGATCAGAACCTCAGGCGCTTCCTTCTGCAGAATCTTGATCCGTTCATTTGAAATCGAATTATATTCGAACCCAAAATACGAGTACAGCTCACTCCACTGCTCGTATTGCTGTTTCTCGAACAAGGAATCCTCGTACTCATAGAAGCTGTATGGCATCGCCTGGGATAGCGCACGGTCGTACAGCTCGCCGCGGCCAATCTCGCGGGTATAGGCGCCAATCAGCTTCAGCGCATAGCGCGTGAATTTTTTACAAGTATAATACTCGCCAAGATGCTTCAAATAATTCCGCAGCGAACCTACGAGGTAATCGATGAACGGCGCCATCCGGCTCCACTCGCGCTGCACCCGGAATCCGTCCAGCCAGTAAAACAGATAAGGCAGCGACTCAATGGACAACCCCGAGAACACCTTCAGCGCATCCCCATCCTGCTTCGCCAAAATCAGCTGATGGACAAGGGCGATTTCCTCGATCACATCCCGTTTGCCTTCGCCGAATTTCTCAAGACGCGCACGCTCCTGCTCACGCCATCCGGCATTCTTGAATAATTTTTCCCACAGCAGCCGATACAAATCAATCCGCTCATACCCTGAAGCCGAAACCGGGAACGTCAATCCAATGGACTCATCCTTGATTTTTTCCAAAAAAGCATCGAATGAAAACGGCATTGTATTGAAAGCAAGGCGCTCAATATATTCCTCCGCATCATTGAACAAATCCTCGAACAGCGGCCGGTAGTAGCGGTCCATCGTCGCATCTTCATCATGGCCGAATTCCCGCGCAAGCTCTGATAACAAGTTAAACGAATATACAGCCGCAGCAATCATATAGAGATTTTTCCAAACGGCTTCAAGCGGCGCAGACACCTCAACCCGGCGCACATAGGTCCGGAAAAGCCCCGGCACCACATATGGTTTCGGCTCGCCCTGGCCCTTCATGATTTCCTCGAAGCTTTCGTTAAAAGAAGCGACCCACTGCTCGTAATCATGGCCGGTCCTCGTATCCTTCCGAACCAGATCCTTCGCGCGCTGCAGCCCCCATTTTTCAGCACTCTGTTGTTCTTTTGCAGGCTTGCGCCAGGCTTCAACCCAATCGCCGACGCTTGCAACCTCTCCGTATGCCTGGAAAAAGGCGGCCAGGCGGTGGCGGCAAAATGAATTGGCCGGACAGGTGCAGCTGCTTTCCTGTGGATCGCTCACATTGATGTACACACGAACTGGCGTGACATCCTGGACCGTTGCCCAGATCGACTTCACCATATACTTCAGATGGTGGACAGTTCCCTGGCGATACAGCATCAGCCCTTTTTGGACTAGGCGCGCATCCTCTTCGACCTCAGCCTTGAGCATCGTATTTAATTTTACGGCGGCTTCCTTTAAGACGGGCGCCTGATTCTCAGGTATGACAGCCACAGCGATCCCTCCGTTCCTATGGGAAAAATTTATGTATAGCGCTCACGCAATCGCAAGGCAGGCAAGATCTGCTGCCAGAATTTTATAAAATCCGAAAAAACATATTCTTCTATTATACCCAAAAATGGGCGATTAGAGGAGGGAGTTGTTTGATTTTAAAATTAGGGCAGGGAAATCTGTGGAGATTGTTGAATAGAAAAAGGAAACAGGTTCCATTTTGTGACATTATTTTAAAAAATCATACAAAATCTGTCTGTTATCATTTCAATTTTTGACTTTTTTCAGCTAAAATGAAGGATACAAAGACATTCTGGGGGACATAAGATGAACCGAATTCCTGTGCTTCGCGGCCTTTTTGACTATGATGTATATACATATAAACTAAGAGATTCAGAATATGTACCCGGTGTATGGAAGAATACGACGATGCTGATCCTGCTCAGCGGCCTGATTTTCGGCATCAGCGCCTATTTTGGCATCGGCTCGGAATATCTTTCGAAAAACCTGACCGCTATCTCGCGGGAAAACTATGAATTACATAAGCTGCTGTTCATGATTGGCCAGACCATCTGGGGGATTGTTTACGGCGCAGCAATGATTTTCATACCGGCGCTATTCTTCTGGACACTGTCCGACATTGGCCTGAAAAAATTCGTGACACTCCAGCAATTCGTCCTGCCAATCCTGCTGCTGGAAAAAGCAATCCTGATCCCGCTTGCGACCACGCTTGGATTGATCAAGGTATCCTCGCCATTTTCACTTGGAATCATCGCCCAGTACATAACCGGAAATGATTTTATCATCTATTTCATGTCGGCTATTTCTCTATTTAAACTTTGGGCTATTTTTATAGAATACAAGTACGTAAAAATGCTGACTGGCAAGAATCCGCGCGTGGTCCTGCTGATGGTCATCGGCATCAATCTCATATTCTGGCTATTCTCGGCGCTGTTTGCGTTCGTCCAGTTTGAGAAGATTTTATAAGGGAGGTGCACCATATGAAAAAAAAGACAGCAATCCTCGCTGCTGCAGGTATCCTGTTTTTCACAGGTAATCTGTATCTGGCATTCAAGGAAGACAGCAAGGCGGTGCGTTCCTCCTATATCAATAAGTGGACAGCGACTGGAAAAGACAATCTCACTAAAACCCTCATGGCAGACGGTGTTGTCACGCCTGTCGAGGAGCATCATGTTTACTATAATGACACTCCGGGCGGCTTCAAGAATTTTCTTGTAAAAGAAGGCGACCAGGTCGACTCTGGCACACCTTTATACGAATATGCCTCAGACGGCGACGATGCAGACCGCCAGAAGTTAGAGAACGAAAAGAATCAGCTGGTGAGGGAAGCGGCTTTGATCGATGAACAGATCCAGCAGCTCGAATACCTGCTGTCGGTTTCTGAATCCGCTACGGAAAGCAGCGTTCCAGTAACCGGGGACGGGACGACTGGTACCGGGACTGGAACTGGAACTGGGACGTCTTCGCGTGATCTTGTGAATGCTTCAATTGAAAAAGAAATTTACGATAAGAAGAGCGAGAAAACACGGATTGAATCTGAGATCGACCAGTATGATAACACTATCAATTCGGAGAACGACAGTGACCAGCTCGGCATCAACAGCGAGGTAGCAGGGACTGTGAAGAAGATCAACTATGATCTGGAGAACCCAATCCTGACGATTATTTCCGACAGCCCAAAGGTCGAGGGGACTTTTAGCGAAAAGGACCTGAAAGAGGTCAAGGAAGGCATGGAGGTTTACGTGAAATCCGACATGCTCAAGAAAAAGGTGAAGGGCACTCTGACCAAGATTGCCTCCTATCCAGAGACAGATCCTTCCGTAAAAAAAGCAAGCCGTTTCGCGTATGAAATCGAGCTTGCAGAGGAAGACGCCAATCTGGTAAAAGGAACGCATGTCGATGTTTCCGTTGTCACAGCCCAGGTGTTGAATGCGGCAACCGTACCGGCAAAATCAGTGGTTAAGGCCAAAAAGGCAAACTATGTCTATATACTGAATGAAGCAGGTAAAGTTGAAAAGCGCAAAATCAACAAAGGCATGGAGCTGGACGGCAAAGTAGAAGTCAAAAAAGGCGCCAAACCAGGCGAACTCGTCGTCAAAAACCCAGAAAAAGTCCAAAAAGCCGGCGACCCATTCTTCAGCAAACTAAAACCAGACACCCTGAATAAGAAGACATTTAAAAATGAACCGAAAAAAGACATCCTCAAAGCCATTATGGTAGGGTTTTTCAAACGGTAAATAGTGATCGAGGGAAGAAAAGGAGAGGCTATTAGCCCCTCCTTTTCTTCCTTTTGTGCTTTAAAGCGCCGGGGGTCAGACCCCCGGCGCGGTGATGCGTTAAAGTGTTTTGTTCTAATAGAATAGTAAATTATCGAGGTTGCCAGTGCGGACATAGGTTCAGAGGATCATTTTAGGGGATACGGGAGTGGTTTATGCCTACTGCTGTCTCTCATTCAGTATCTCTAAAACAACCTGATGCTGCTTTTGGATTGTGGAAACATGCTTTAATTCGCTGGATAATTCAAGTTTAGTTTCATCCAGCTTCTTCATTAGGCTGCCATAATAAAAAGCAACTTCCTTCCGCATTTCACCTTGCTCGGAAAGCAGGCTCTTCTGTCCATCTTCGAGGCTGGATAAACGGCTGTCCATGGTGTCAAATCTCTGATCCATGGCATCGAATTTCTGATCCATTTTGTTAAAACGGTCATCCATGGAATCTAGTCGGGTGTCCATTGCGTCAAACCTTTTGTCCATGGAATCCAGTCGGTTATCCATTGCATCAAACCTTTTATCAATGGAATCAAATTTTTTATCGATTGCATCAAACTTCTTGTCAATCGCATCAAATCGTTTGTCGATAATCTCGAAATTACGATCAATACCATCAAACCGCTTTAAAATCTGCTGCAGAATTTCTTCCAATTTTCTCACCTCCTATTTCTCCAATTATACTCCCGTACCCATAGCTTGTCATCATTCCAAGCGCAATAAAAAAGGTCGGATCACCCCACACTTCACCACTTTAAAGCGCCGGGGGTCAGACCCCCGGCGCGTTGGTGCGTTGGTGTGTTAAATCCCTTTTTTAAAGTTGGATTACGTCTATATCTTGTATGATCCATTTGCCTTCTGCATATTTGAACAGGAAGATGACGTTTTGCTTGCCGTTAAGGTCGCCTTCTTGGTACTGGATCAGTTTGTACTCGGTGTCTGATACTTTTTCAAAATCATACGGTATTTCTGGCCATAAATAATGAGCTCCCTCGGTTGGCTGATTATATAGGCCGTCAGCACGCTCTTCCACCCGGAAACTAAATGTTGATTCGACTTTTTCCCTGGCCATGAAATCTGTAAATAAGGCGTAAAACTCTTCCTTTGTTTTATATGATTTGAACTTGAATTGGTCGTTATCCGAGTCGGCAAATGCAGCATCCGTTGTTGCCTTGTATTGCTCCAATATAGCAACTGCTTTTCCTTCATCAAATGCCATCCTGGCTTTTTCCTCTTCTTCTGCTTTTTTAGCTTCTTCCTCAGCTTTCTTTGCTTCCTCCAGCTCCCGAATATGCTGGTCAAGCAGAACTGTATGCCCTTTAGCTTCTAATATAGAAGAAACGATTTTATAAAAATCAATCTCGCCCATATCGCCTGCCTGCTCAACGATTTGGTAGAACCCTTCATCCTTCCATATGAGTGCTTGATGATTCCCGGCAATGCTGAACACCTGACCGGCCAGCCCTTCAGCTAATTCGAGTTCGGTTTCCAGCATTCCGCTTACTTCAGGCTTCTCCTTTTGCATTCCGTAAGTGAAATATTCGTCCTCATTTGTTTCTTTTACATAGACATGCTCATACAGATTCTCGTTTGTTAATGTATGTTTAAACACATAGCCATCAGGAATATAGGCAGGGGTTACAAGCGTAGGTTTTTCATTGAAATTTGTATCCTTACCCGGATGAGGCAATATTACTTCGGAATCAAGGTTTCGTCCTGGATTTGGAGCTGGGTTAGCAGGCTCCTGCATATCGTTGCTGACGATATAATAGATTCCCACTGAAAATAACAGGACCGCTGCCATGCTGAGAGTCTTTGGTACAGCCTGGGAGACCTTTACACCAGATTTCTTCCGGTTCGCCGCTCTGCTGCCTGTTTTCTCAAGCACATTCATCCTCATTTGTTCGGTAAAAATAAAATCAGCCAATTCTCCCTTTGACAGATTTTCCTTGAGATCCTTGAGTTCCTTCATCAGTTTCACCTCTTTCGGTTAAATAGTCCTTTAATAATCTCTTAGCTTTAGTAAGCCGTGATTTTACAGTATTAATATTAAGATCGCAGATTTCACTGATTTCTTTTAGCGGACATTCCTGATAATAAAATAAGAAAATGATTTCGCGATATTTCATAGGCAGCTGAAACATAGCAGCCGCAAGCTCCTGGTTATCAGCTCGTTCCATGAATTGTTTTTCCGGACTGTCATTGGACCCTGTCAAAAGGGAGGAAATATAGCCGCTGACATGGATCTTCCGGTGGTGCCAGCTCCTCAAATAGTCCTTGCAATGGTTCGCTGCAATCCGGTAAAGCCAGGTTTGCAGGGAAGAATCACCTTTAAAAGTATCCAGCTTCTCGTAGCATTTGATAAAAATCTCCTGCGCCAAATCCTCCGCTGTCTGGCGGTTCCTGACATAAGAATACGCCAGGTGGAGCACGTGAGTCCCATGCTCCCTCATAAGCCGATCAATCGTTTCCTGATGTTCCATCATCTCACCCCGTTCCTCGCACAAACGATGCACAAAGCTGTTTTACTATTTAGACGGTACCAGATTTCTAAAAGTTTACAAATAGCGAATGTTTTTTAGCACATTAACGCGCCGGGGGTCAGACCCCCGGCGCGTTAATGTGCTAAAGTGCAGTACGTTCTGATACGAATCCTTGGTATTATTGCTTGAGAAGGTGTTAATCTGAAAATTAAAGAAGAAGACGGCATTATCAAAGTGAAGGGGTGCAATTATTGAGGATTTTCGTTGACGTTGTCAAGTTGACAGTGAAGGAGATAAAGGGGTGCTGGCAGCTTGCGAAAACTGCAGAGACTCATCATGGCAAATCAATTTATATGTCGCTGGTTTATATGAATGGCTTATTTTTGCCTGTCTATCTGATCCCGCTTCTCTATACCTTCGTTATCGTTGGCGGCGCGGTTTATTATGGTCCGGTGCTGCTCTTGGGGCTGCTTTTCAATCTTCCTTTTGTTCTGTTCGTATTATGGATAAAGGTAAAACTGTATCCTATATTGAAACAGAATTTGCTTAAGAAAAATAAAAGTGCCTGATTCCAGGGAAGTTAAACCTAAACCTCGGCTGGAATCAGGCACTATTTTTATATCGTAGCCTATTAATCATTTTCTCTCCGCTTTCGTCCTTTATTGCTGATGACTTCCAATAACATTAGTTTCTGTTCCTGACTTAACATACTCCAGCTTCCTGCTTTGACCTTCATTTAAAACACTCCTTTTAATGTATTATTTTGGGATATCAGCTTTGTCCTCCTCTTATACCGCCTTTTTTAAAAAGTTAAACAATCTATATTTCTACAAATTACCAAGCGTTTTAGAGAGCAAAAGCAGAACATTGTCGAATTTTAGAGAACCGACGAACCAACCTAAAATCTCAGCCCATTAAAACGAGTAAAATCGCCCGGGAAAAGGCTAATCGTGTAAAAAGGAGGCAAATTTATTGTCGTGTGAAATTTTGAAACGGCTGGTAAAAATTCTCGACTAACTATGTGTAAAGCAAATCAATTAATCGGGGGAATGAAAGATGGGCGCAGTAACAAAACGTTTAATTATCGGACTGGTGATTTTTGCATTAGCGACATTGACTTATTTAGGCACCATGCTGCCCAAGGCAGAAGCGAGTATTTCCTGGGGGCAGGAGGTAACAGCTGTGGCGAGCAACTATAAAGGTGTGAAATATAAATGGGGCGGAAAGTCGACAAAAGAAGGCTTCGATGCCTCTGGTTTCACGCAGTTTGTATATGATTACTCAGCAGCAGACCTGAAGCTGCCGCGAACCTCAGCAGATCAGTACAAAGTGGGCAAAGCAGTCAGCAAAAAGAATCTGCAGGAAGGCGACCTAGTCTTCTTCAATACAAACGGAAAAGGCGTATCCTTCGTCGGGATCTACCTCGAAAAGGGCAAGTTCATTGCAGTTACAGTTTCAAAAGGAGTCTCAATCCAATCCATGGACTCAAACTACTGGAAAACCAAATACGTAGGAGCCAAAAGGGTATTGAATTACTAAAAGGCAATGGTGCTCGCTTCGCCGCACTAACGCATTAACCCGCCGGGGGTCAGACCCCCGGCGGGTTAATGCGTTAAAGGGAAAAAGTGCATTTCCACCTCGACCATCCAAATCCTGGGACATGTTTTGCAACTCGGAAAATATACTGTATTAACTATGGAAAGGGGTTGATACTGTGTTAGCTTCGATTGCGGATCGTTTATCAAGGGGAGTTCAGCGGTACTTGCCGGATGCTTTCGTCATTGCGGTGCTTCTCACGTTGTTTGTCTTCATTGTTGGTTTTTTTACCAATCCTGCAGAGCCTATTAACCTGGTAAAATCGTTCGGTGATGGTTTCTGGGTTTACCTTGCTTTTACGATGCAAATGGTAATTCTCTTAATGACAGGGATGGTACTGGCGTCTGTCCCTTTTGTAAAAAGGGGGCTTGAATCCTTAGCCTCGCTGGCAAACACCCCAAACAAAGCGTATGTTTTGACGTTTACGGTCACAGCCATTGCCTACTACATCAACTGGGGATTAGCGGTTGTTGTCGGGGCCATTCTCGTTCGCGAGGTGGGCAGGCGCAATCAAAACGCTCATTTTCCGCTATTGGTTGCTGCTGCCTATTCACCAACCGTTTTATACACAGCTGGCCTATCAAGCTCCATCGGTCTTACGGTTGCCACGCCTGACCATTTTCTGGCTGATGTGATGGGAGTTATTCCAACATCGGATACCATCTTTAGCTCCGGCACAATTATAATTTTTGCCGCGTTATTCCTCACGATGCCAATAATTATCTGCTTAATGGCGCCAAAAACAAACGTAAAACCATACATGGCAAAGGAAGCGCCTCAGAAGAAAAAGGAGACTGGCGAGTACACAGAAAACACCCCAGCGGCAAAACTGGAAAGGACACCGGTGTTAGGGATGCTGACCGGAGCTTTGGGACTTATTTATGTAGTTAATGAATTTATTAACGGCCGGGATCTCGATTTAAATATCATCAACATATTATTCCTGTCGTTAGGATTGTTTTTTCACAGGTCTCTTGGGCAATTTGGCGAAGCATTCAAGGAAGCGGCGAGTTCTACATCACCGATCATCCTGCAATTTCCGTTCTATGCTGGCATAATCGCAGTGCTTGGAAGTTCAGGGCTTGGCCAGGCAATCATTGACGGGATGGCTTCGGTTGCCAGTAAAGAAACCTTTGATATCTTCACGTATTGGTCAGCGGGTGTGGTAAATATGCTGGCTCCTTCAGGCGGCGGGCAGTGGGCGCTCCAGGGACCGCTTCAAGTTCCAGCCGGGATGTCATTGGGAGTAGACCCGGCAACCATCGCCATGGCAGTAGGCTGGGGAGACGCATGGACGAACCTGATCCAGCCATTCTGGGCATTGCCAATCCTAAGCGTAGTCGGCTTGCACATCCGCCATATCATGGGCTACTGCTTCCTCCTTGCCATTTGGGTTGGAGCACTGACTTCAATTCTTATGCTGTTTGTGTATTAATAACAAAAAGTAACGCAGTTCTGCTGCACACAAGTAACGCATTAACGGGCTGGGGGTCTGACCCCCAGCCCATTAATGCGTTAAAGGATCTATTCGCTCACAATGCAAGGTTTAATAATTCTCCCAAAGAGGTAAAGAAAATAACTTGCATAAATAAGGCGATTGTACATTTTTTGAAAAGCTGGTGAAATCGAGCCTAATTTAGTAGCTAATACCCCTCATCACTCATATTTTAAAGAAAGAAAGTTTTCCAACACTTAACAAAGATTTAATTGTTAAATCACTGTAATCCAGCTGAAATGGTTTTCTATTATAATAGTAGAAAATTATTCACAATTTACTAGCTGGAAGAATATTTACAATTCTTGTAATTTTATATATTATATTCATATTGAACTCAGGAGGTCCATGTCATTGGAACAGCAGATGAAACAGGCAGAATATAATCAGGAGCTCTTTTTTGATGTCATTAAAAAGGCATACGAAAAAGGTATGAATGAAAAAGAAATGACAGTAGAAAAGATAGTCGAAGACTTAAAGAACGACTTGAGAAATACTCTATTAAAATAATCCGAGCAAATGGACACCTTAAAAGGTCAAGCCATTTGCTTTTTTTATTGGGCAAAAGCCTTTGATCCAGCCGGCTTGCCCTTATCCTTTAACACATTAACGCACTGGGGGTCAGACCCCCAGTGCGTTAATGTGTTAAAGTCTTATAAATCTCTCTTCTCCCGACCCCCAAAAACTGGCGAAAAAAGTCGATTTGTATTTATGTAGGAAGTTATGATATTGTAATAATGTTAATTTAGTGCACCATAGTATTGTTTAGGGGGTACCTTAAATAGGATGTTAAAAGATCTTGCTCCAGGCATAAAAATAAGCATTTCCAGATCCATATCGAAGTCATTCGAGCAGTATATGAGCAGAATTGGCTGGGATGAAAATAAGTATAGCCTTGAGGATTTCATCAAGGAATGGCGGGAATACATTCATAATTCTGCATCATGGTACAGCCAGCTTAGTGAAGAAACGAAGGCGGATCCGGTTTTCCATGAAGAACTCGCCGCAAAAATCAATGAAACGATCGAAAAGATCTTCAATGAGGCACCAACTCAGGAACAAATTGAAGAAATCGAAAAGCTGCAGGAGCAGCACGGCAAAGAGTTTGACTACTCTTGCAAAATGGAAGCAAAGTACATTATCGATACGCAAAAACGCTAATTCACCACGGTATCGGGAAATATAAAATAACAGTGCAAACTTTGGTGTAAAACTATAAAATTATTACTTTCATGTGAGATCATGAAGCTTGCCATATATATTTCTAAAAAAGGCAGTCCAAAATTATTTTGGACTGCCTTTTTTTAGTCATCCAAGGCAAAAATACAGTCCCGCGTATTTTAAAATAATATTTTTTACAAATTATTGAAACCTAACCAGGAAAGCAGCCGTCTGTAAATGTGGAAACATATGCTAAAAAAGCACTAATGGTGTTAAAATTTTACAAACTTTGCCGATACTTACATTATTGAGCAATAAAATTAGCGATAAAAGAAAGGTACCTTCAATGAAAAAACTAGCAGCTCTACTTTTGAGTGCTGCAGGCCTGTTCAGCGTGATGCCGGACAAGGCGGACGCAGCGGAAACGAATTTTACAGACCTGACACGGAGCCACTGGGCATATCATGATATCAGCTTTTTAACAGAGAAGAATGTCATCATGGGAAATAACGGCATGTTCTTGCCGAATGAAACAATCACCAGGCTTGATGCGGCCGTCATGATGGGGCGGGCAATGCAGCTTGATGCTCCTGCCGATCCTGCTGCAACCATGCCAACAGATATGTTCCTTTCTACAAGGGGATATAATGAGGTTGTTAATGAGCTTGAAAAAGGAATGTTTACACTGAACGAAAACGGTGCATTCCAGCCGAATGAGCCACTGACGAGAAAGGACATGGCCCAGGCACTTGCCGCTGGATTTCAATACCAGGGGAAAGGGCAGTCGGCTTTCAAAGATGTTCCTGTAACAGATCCATATTATTCCTATATTGATGCCATTGCTGCCAATAAAGTCACCACAGGATACAGCGACAACACATTCAGGCCGGACATGCCGGTGGACCGCCTGCAGTTCTCGGTTTTCCTTGCAAGGATATACAATAAGCCGTTAGAATACACGGTCAAGCAAGATGGGGTGGTCCTCCATACTGTTCGTGACCCAGAAGAAGCCATCAGCCTTGCACTGAATTATCCAAAAGCAACGGTCCATCCAGTGAGCAACTCGCTCGTTACATATCCGGAAAAAACAGGAGCCTTGAGCGAGACCGGAATCCGGAACGGTGTCTTGATTTACAATGGAGCAGAACGGACAATTGGGTTCTCTCCAGAATTTTTCAGGCCATATATATCACCTAATGGAAGCAATGGGACTTTGTTTGATTCATTCATACTTTTGGGACGCAGCTATCCAGGGGGGGAATTTGGGGTCCATGCCAAGAATAATGCCAACTACTCCGACTGGTGGTGGTACTTGACGGAAACCTTTGCGGACAACGGGGCCATCGTCAATTTGAATGAGTCGGCGAAAAGCCTTAATAAAACAGTGAATGTCTATATCGCAATTCCCTACCCGAAAATGGGAGGAACAATGGTCGACCTTGAAGGCAAGGAGCATCCAAACTCCATGGCCGAGCGCGAAAAATTAGTTGCGTGGTACATTGATCAGACAGAAATGATGTGGGATGTCGCAGGTTATTCGAATCTTAACTTCAAGGGTTACTACTGGATAAGCGAGACAATGGGCCATCGCGAAGACGAGAAGCTGATCAACAATATTGCGGATAAGATCCATTTGAATAGCCGGACATTCATCTATTCGCCGCATGCCACTTCATCCAATTTCGAACATTGGAAAAACTACGGATTTGATGGTGCGTACCTGCAGCCGAATACATTCAGGCTGAAGATTCCGGATACCCAGGCACGCCTGCACAGAGCGTTCCTTCAGGCTCAGATTTACGGAAGCGGGATCAACCTGGAAATAGATCAATACGGACCTCATCAAATGGATGCAGGGTTGGAAAACTTTAAACAATATATTGAAATGGCCCATCGCTACCGCCTGCCCGAACAAAGCCTGATTGTCTACCAGGGCGTGGGAATGGTCGACCGAATGGTAAAATACTCGAGTCAGCCATCCTATTACCAGGCCTACCAGCTGTTGAGCAGCCTGGCTTACCAATAAGAGATTCAATGATAAGTGACAGGCGCTTCCTGATTCCCGGGGAGGAAGCCTGTCACTTTTTTGCGAAAAAAAATATTGAGAGCTAGGTTTCAGACAGGAGAAGGGACTATGCTTGAAAAACTGTCTGAAAGCCAGCGTCATTTGGACAGAAAAGGCATCAAAGCTTGAAAAGCTGTCTGAATGAGAACCTCATTCGGACAGGAAAAGCCCCATCGGTGCAAAACTGTCCGAAAGCCAGCGTCATTCGGACAGAAAAGGCATCAAAGCTTGAAAAGCTGTCTGAATGAGAACCTCATTCGGACAGGAAAAGCCCCACCGGTGTCAAAACTGTCCGAAAGCAAACCTGATTCGGACAAGAAAAGGGTATACGTTGCCAAAACTGTCCGAAAGCCGGCGTCATTTGGACAGAAAAGGCAACAAAGCTTGAAAAACTGTCCGAAAGCAAACCTGATTCGGACAAGAAAAGGGTATTCGTTGCCAAAACTGTCTGAAAGCCAGCGTCATTCGGACAGGAAAAGCCTCACCGGTGCCAAAACTGTCCGAAAGCAAACCTGATTCGGACAGGAAAAGCCCCACCGGTGTCAAAACTGTCCGAAAGCAAACCTCATTCGGACAGGAAAAGCCTCACCAGTGTCAAAACTGTCCGAAAGCCGGCGCCATTCGGACATGGAATCAATTTGCACTTAAAAAACTGTCAAAAAGAGGACTCCATTTCACAGGGTTGCTGAAGCTCTTCAAATCCTGTTAGTAAGGAATCCTCGTATTTTAAAAAGCTGGTCGCCATAATCATGCAAAACTAAACTGTGGCAGCTGTCTTTCTAATTGTCCAGAGTGATATCAAATTTTTTGCCAAGACCTAAAATCATCCTTAAAGCACTCTAGTCATTTAGCCACCGTCACCAAGAGTTTTATAGACAATATGACGCATTTTTATAAGAAAATCTTGTAAATAATTTGCCAAACACACCCAAATATATTAATTTCCCCAAAATCAAATAATATGAAACATGTAATTTATTCCAATTAAATCGTCGAAAAACGTTGATAAATCAGTAATCAGCTTAGAATCTCCTAATTTTTGTAACCTTATTCGCCTTTTTATAGCTAAATTGGATGATTCAGGCACCATTTCCATGTGTTAAAATGTAGAAAAAAGACGAAAGGAGCAGACGAGAATGAAGCGTATTGTAACAAGTATTTTACTAGCTTTGTTGATTCTGCCATTCACAGCAAAAAGCTCCGAAGCGGCTGTTTCCTTTTATGATTTAGATAGCACGCATCGGGCTTATCCAGAAGTTAGTTACCTTGCCGGTGGAAATATAGTCAATGGAACAGGGGGTTATTTTTACCCTAACAGAGAGGTGACCCGTGCTGAAGCTGCAACAATGCTTGGGCGCGCGTTGAATCTCAATGGAACAAAGCGTGTAACCTGGTTTAAGGATGTCGACAGCGGCAGTTTTGCTTCAGGCTACATACAGTCAGCAGCAGAAAAGAGCATCATCTCGGGCTATCAGGATGGTACGTTCAAGCCTGATAATAAAGTGACGCGCGGTGAAATGGCACTCCTGATCAACAGGGCGTTCGGATACGGCGGCACTGATACTGTCTCAGCAGCAAAAAAGCTTATGGAAAAAGGAATTGCCCAGGGAATTACCTCTACGAATTTTGGTTATGACTTAAAAATTAAAAGAGCGGACTTCTCAATCTTTTTAGCAAGAGCAGTTAATTACAAATATCGTATCAATGGACAGGTTGATTTTGGCGGTGACCTTCAAGTCAACGCTGGCGGGGACACTTTGAACGTCCGCACAGGTCCATCTACAGGCTTCAATGTGGTACAAGCGCTGCCTGACGGAACAAAAGTAGAAGCAGCTTACAGGGTCGCCGACTGGGTATTCATCCGTTCGGGCTCTGTCGAAGGCCTGGTGCACGGCGACTATTTAACAGGTGCTTATCCATCCTTTATGAACCCGCCGCTGCCAGCATCCACTCCAAGCCCTTTAAGCTCGGAGATGATTATCATCGACCCGGGACATGGTGGAACAGATCCTGGAGCAAGCGGATACGGACTTCAAGAAAAAGCAGTTGTGTTGGATACAGCCCTTAAGGTAAAAGTCTTGCTTGCTAAAACTCCATTTGCTTTTAAATTGACGAGAGAAACTGATGTATACTTATCATTGTCCCAGCGCGTGAACATAGCGAAGGCTGCAGGCGGAGACACATTCCTCAGCATCCATGCGAATGCTTTCAATGGATCGGCTAACGGAACTGAAACATATTACTACGGACTATCCGGAGAAAACCCATATGTTTCAGAAAGTAAACAATTAGCATCCGCAGTCCAAAAACGTATGGTCGCAGCATGGCAGCTGAATGACAGAGGAACAGCTCACGGAGATTATCACGTAATCCGCGAGAACACAATGCCAGCTGTTCTAGTAGAACTTGGATTCATCGACCACAAAGGCGATAACCAGAAGCTAGCGAACGCCGGCTGGAGACAAAAAGCAGCCGAAGCAATCTACCTCGGAATCCTTGACTACTACAAAGCAAAAGGCTACAACGTCGCATACCTATACGACGTAGTAAAATAAAATACTATATTTTAAAATACAAACCTACTAAAATAAGAAAGGAGTCTACTATTAGACTCCTTTTCTGATAGCTGGAACATGGGGACGGTTCTCGTGTTCCAAACTTTTAATGGAACGGAACATATGGACGGTTCTCGTGTTCCATACCATAATCGAGCGGACTCCGTTCGATTTTTGCTATAGGAGAACATACGACACCTGGTCAAGAAACGGGGAATAAGCATGAAAAAGATGATTGCTTTAATGTTAGCTTCACTATTGGTAACCTCGGCAGCTGTGCCGGCATTGGCTTCCGGCACGGTTGAGCTGCAGGCGGAGCCGGAACGTTACATAGTATTTTTTCAAAATCCAACGGCCGCTAAAATGATCCAGGAAAATGGCGGAGAAATCATTCAATCTTATACGTCAATCAATGCCGCGACAGTAAGCATGGACGAAGCAAAGCTCGAAGGTATGAATGCACTGGGATTGATCGAAAGCTTCCACAAGGAAAACAAATTCGAATCGAGCGCCCAGACTACTCCGTGGGCTCATGCCAACCTGAATATCCCTGCAAAAGTGCCCTCGACACTATCAGGCAGGGGAGTGAAAATCGCCATCATTGATACAGGTGTGGATTCCAATCATCAGGACTTATCAGTGAAGGATGGGGTTTGTACGCTTGATGACTCGATCAGTGCAGATGCCTGTGACCACGGTTATCTTGATGAAAATGGCCACGGCACCCATGTTGCGGGAATCATCGCCGCTAAAAACAACACTATCGGGATTGTCGGAGTGGCTCCGGATGCTGAAATCTATGCGGTAAAAGCGCTTGATGGCAATGGGGACGGTACAACCTCCACAATCATGGCAGGAATCGATTGGGCAATCCGTAAAGGCGTTAATATCATCAATATGAGTTTGACGACTGAATACCCGGATATGGGGATCAAAGCGATGGTTGATAAAGCGAATGCGAATGGAATTATCGTCATTGCCGCTGCAGGAAACGAAGGAACTCTGTCGGGCATTGAAGAAACGGTTATGTATCCTGGTAAGTTCCCGAGCGTTATTGCTGTAGCTTCAGTCAGATCCGACAACCGCAGGGCCACAACCTCAGCAACCGGCCAGGAGATTGAGCTGGCTGCACCTGGCGAAATGATCTATTCAACACTTCCAACCCGTGTGGCACCAGCTGGCTACGGGACAATGAGCGGAACATCAATGGCAGCTCCGTTTGTAGCCGGGATGGCTGCTCTTTATAAAGAGAAATTCCCGAACTACACGAATGATCAAATTCGTTCTTTACTGCAAAGAAATGCGAAAGACCTCGGGGTGGCAGGCCGGGATCGCCTATATGGCTATGGGCTGATCCAGACAGACACCGTGCCTGTGGAAAGTGCCCAGGCACCAATCACGTTTACTTCCAATGGCAATGGCTCATTTAAATTAAACATGCAGCCAGTTCTGGAAAAATATGAGGCTTACTCTGTTTACCGTGAAGGAAAACTAATAGCTGACCGTATACAAGATGCTAGTTTCGAAGACTACGGAACGACAGGCGGCATTAATTATACGGTTTACCCTTGGCTCAATGGCATAATGAACAAGGATAAAATAGTAGAGACAATTGTTTCGCTAAGCAAACCGGCGATCCCTGATTTGAATAATTCTGCATGGTACAGCCGGAATATGATGTATCTGTACTCACAGGGTGTCTTAAAAGGGGATGCTTTCAACCAGCTGCAGCCTGCGAAGTTTGTAACGCGGGCAGAGGCGGTCGCGATGCTGGGGAGGGCACTTGGCCTTGATGGAAAACAAAGAGCAACAAAGTTCAAAGACGTGCCAAGCAGCAGCTTTGCCTCAGGTTATATCCAATCAGCAGTCGAACGGAAAATCATTAGCGGACGGGCAGATGGCACGTTCAGGCCGAATGATCTTGTGACCCGTGCCGAAATGGCAATTATGCTATCAAAAGCCTACAGTCTGCCGGCAGCAACGACGGGAAGCTTCAGCGACGTACCAGCCGGAATGGCAGGCTACCAGCAAATCTACAATCTCTCTGCAGCAAAAATCACAACAGGATACACAGACGGAACCTTCAAACCACACGAAAAAATGCTAAGATCCTATTACTCCGTCTTCCTGTCCAAAGCAGCAAACCCGAATTTAAAATAGAGAAATAAAATAGAGAAATAAAAAAAGCTTTAACGCATTAACGCGCCGGGGGTCAGACCCCCGGCGCGTTAATGCGTTAAAGCCCCTATTCAAACACAAAAAAACACCGATTTACCAGATCGGTGTCGAACGACGACGGATTACCAGTCCGCCGCCAATGGCTTGGTGGCCTGCCGTAAATGGATTACCAACCAAAATCTTAACGTATTATAGTTATATCAAAATATGTCGAAGTTTGTCGACAGGTAACTTATGGCATTAACGCATTTTCTTCACCATAAAGCTAAACATCTTCAAAAGCCGACCGATATAATTAGGTATTTTACCCGAAAAACAGACCCGAAATGCCATTGTTCGAAAATTGTAATATAATCGTAAAAGTTATGACATTCCATTTCTGCTAATATAGTCATATAGAACCAAAATCTGATAATTTGTAACATAAAAACAACAAGGCAGAGGTGTACTAATGAAGAAGCTCGTAACGAGGCTAATTTTGGCGGCATTACTAGTATCGCTCATTCCATTCCAATCGGCCATGGCAGCAACGCAGCAGGAACAGGTTGTCCAGATTGCGAAACAATACATAGGAGTACCATATCTTTATGGCGGCACAACTCCAAGCGGGTTCGACTGTTCAGGTTATATCGGATATGTCTTTAACGAGATTGGCGTCACGATGCCGAGAGTTTCAGCAGACCAGTATAATGTTGGCACAGCGGTATCCAAGGATAATCTCCAGCCTGGAGATCTAGTATTCTTTGAAAAAACATATGATAAAGCAGGAATTACCCATTCAGGGATCTACATAGGCGACAACCAATTTTTAAGTGCCACAACAAGCAAGGGGATCAAAATTGATTCCCTCGACAGTACATATTGGGGGCCAAAGTTTTACGGAGCAAAAAGAGTCCTCGTAACAGCTGCAAGCCTTCCAGGCCAATATCAGGACGTTCCCCAGGAGCATCCTGCGTTCCAGGCAGTAATGACATTGAGTAATCAGAATGTGATCAAGGGAATCGACAGCACGACATTCCAGCCAGACCAGCCGGTTACAAGAGGACAAGCATCTGCTATCATCAACCGTGTATTGAAACTGCAGCCTAAGTCACTGAACGGTTTCACGGATGTTTCATCTAATTACCAATTCGCAGCTGATATTGCCGCAATCAGGGAAGCTGGCGTCATCAACGGATTCGCTGACGGTTCTTTCCGCCCGAACAACAATATGACAAAAGCTGAGATGGCAGTAATCGTCCAGCGTGCATTCAAGCTGGCCAAGACAGAGGTCCAAACAGCAAATGCTCCCTACAATGACGTCATGCCAGGCTACTGGGCATATGATGCGATCATGACGATGCACCGAATCGATACAACGACAATTTTTAATGGCAGCCAATACGGCGCTTCGTTAAAAGCGACACGCGCAACGTTTGCGGCTTCAATCTATAATTCTATCAATGCAAAATAATAGAAAGCTGGGAAGCGTTTTTCCCAGCTTTTTCTATACGCTTTTTGCCCTTAAAAACTAAACATCCGTGCCAATGGACCGATACTATAACACGAGAAGGTGGTCAAAGAGGTAGTTTATGACCATTTTAAAAAATCTGTCAAAACAGCCTGTTCTATCTGTAAAAAAATTGGTAGAATGAGAGAGTAATTGTCAGAATTTTTGACAAAAAACATCTGGGGGTAAAAGAATGAAGAAGAAACTTGGCATACTCGCTCTGACTTTCGGGTTGAGTGTGAGCAGTTTATTGTCGATTCAGCAGCCAAAGGCTTATGCACAGGATGATATCACAGGGAGCGCGTTAGAAACAGAAATGCGCGCGATGATTGCAGCTGACGTCATCCAGGGCTATGGAGAGGGAATCTATAAACCAGGACTGAATGTATCACGCGGCCAATTTGCGACATTCATTTCCCGTGCCCTTAAGCTTCCTGAAGGACCGCATGTATATTCCGATGTCCCACTATCATCAGGGCTTGCGAAAGGAATCAATAGCGCAGCTCAAGCAGGGATCATCATGGGATACAATCCAACAACTTTTGGGCCGAATGACCAAATCTCGCGTGAACAGGCAGCGGCGATGATCGACCGTGCTTTTAACTATATGCAGTTAACAAGGGAAGACGCTGAACTGAATTTTTCAGATGCTGCTGAAATCAATAAAAATTTTAAGATGGCCGTAGCAAAAAACTCCCGTGACGGCTTAATAAAAGGTCTTGCAAATGGCGACGGTACATACAAGTTCATGCCGAAAAAGACTGCAACCCGCCAGGAAGCAGCTGCGTTCATTTATCGTATGCTGAATAAAATGGCAGAATCGGAAATACCTGAAGAGCCAGGTGAAGATGGAGCAGAAGGCTACAGAGTGGCAACCATCCAAACGACTGGTGAACTGACTTACAGCAGGACCTATTCATCTTTTGACACAGCGAAGACTGCCGCAACAGCTTCAAACCAGGTTGTAACCGTTAATGAACAAATCGTGGAAATGCCGGCAGGACTCGTATGGTCAAAACCAGCATTAGGGCAATCTTTAACTTATATTTATAAAGACTCATCTCTAAAATCTTCCTTCACATACTTACCGGCTGGCCAGGAGATGAAGTATGTCGATGCGACAGAGAATTATGTAAAAGTAATTCTTGCTGGTAAGACAGCTTATGTAAAACATGAAGAGGTATCATTAGTTCCATTGCAGCTGATCGAAGGCAGAAACTATTATTCTGTCAATGGCAATAATGAGCTCGTTCACACAATCTATGATCCTATTAAAAAGACATACGTCTCCTATACGATGGGATTCGCGCCAAGCTTCCTTTCCCAGGGAAATAAATATTACAGCTGGGATGGCGGCCAGTTCATGAACACTTCCGGCAATGTCATCGGAACAGCATACCAATACTTTAACTACCTGCCGGCTCGTACGGAAACATCCTATACGGCTGAAGAGTTAAACAGCTATATCGATTACATCCTTGCAGAAAAGCAGGCGCTATATGCGTCTAACCCGACAGTCTATGCCAAATACAAAGACGCAGCAACTGTCAGCAAAATCAAAGGGCTTGGAGCATACCTGAAGGAAGCGGAAGTAAAACATAACATCAATGCACTGCTGATCCTTGGCATGGCTATGCATGAAAGCGACTTCGGCATGAGTAAGTACGCGTTAGAGCGCAACAACCTGTTTGGAATCAAAGCATATGACAGCAATACAGACGCCGCACAGAAATTCGCTTCACCAAATGAAGCAATCGACGCGCTGGCGAACCTATATTTGAATAAAAATTACATCAATCCAGCAGGCGCCCATGCAAATGGTGCAGCAACAGGTAACAAAGCACGCGGCTTCAACGTCAAATACGCATCTGACCCATTCTGGGGCCAAAAAATTGCCGGCCACATGCACCGAGTGGACATGTACCTCGGCAAAAAAGACCGTGGAGCCAATGCCTACACAATCGGCCAGACAACAATTGACGGCGTAAACGCACGAATCAATCCAGGCACCGAATCCGCTCTAGTATACGAAAACAAAAACGCCGGAGCACCAGTAGCGATCCTCGGATCAGTAAAACATACCGACAACTACGAATGGAAAAAAATCATGTCCGACGCAGCAACAACAAACGAAGTCTACATCAGAGCAGACCTAATCCAGGACCTGCCAATCGTAAAATAGTGGAACATGGGGACGGTTCTCATGTTCCAACCTGGAACACAGGGACGGTTCTCGTGTTCCAAAATAGAGTCCAAAGAAAGATGCTGGCCAAAATTCGTGCCAGCATCTTTTTTTAAAGGAGGAATCCCATTTGAGAGATGGATTTTTACGAGAAGCAGCAAAGTTCAGACGCTGGGCAGGCCCGAAGAGCAAGACATTTGGCGAATGGGAGACTGAGTACGACGATTGGATGGAGATATATCATGCTGTCGAAGCATTGATAGCAGGTGAGCCAGCGGAACAGTGGGATGACGAGCTGAAGGAAGAATTCTTATACATACTCGCCAGGGATAATGAATGTGAAAATATCCTTGATACGCTGATTCAATTTCCAGAACACCTGATTGTTTTATCGGGGCATGCTGCGACCTTCCATGACCCTGATGCCAGATGGCAGATTGCTCACGGGCTGGGTCAAACGGCAGCTTACACTGAAGAACGGCACATATTGCTGGATGTTTTAAAAAACGATAATGATGAATACGTAAGAAGAAGAGCTACGTTTTCCTGGGAGGCAAGCGGCTTTTGAAAAAGGTATATCTACTAATTTGCATGATTGTCCTGGCTGGGTGTAATGAGAAGGAGCAGTTACCAGATCATCCGCAAAAAATGACCCCGCCAATTGAAGCCAAGCTAAAGGTCAATCATCTGCAAAAAGATGTTTATGAACTTTCGCTGGAGGTTAAATTTTTAAACCGTGAATACCTCGCAAAAGCAGTCCTCGAGGAATCAGGCGTCATAAAAAGTGCAGAATCCGGCAGAAGTCTGCTGGGAGAATGGAGAGGGATTCAAGAGGGAGCGACCTATTCCATTCCGTTCAAGGTAAAAGCAGAAGGCTAAGGTAAAGGCAGTGTAAAAGTACGAGTAGAAGCATATGACCAAAACGGAACTCTTAAATATGGAAAGAACCCCGAACAGTACTTCCTTGTCACCAAAGAAGAAGTCCTCACTGGGATAAACGGGTACATGGAGCTGGAAATCCAGCACCTCGATCATTTGAGGAAAGAAGGCAAGATTTCTGCAAACGAGTATGAAAAGCGTAAAGAAGAAATTACGAAGGGGGGAACGGTTCTTAAAAACGCCACTTTAACGCACTAAAGCAGTGGGGGTCAGACCCCCACCGCTTTAAAGTTCTAAAGCAACCTTCACTTTTATGCTGCTTTCTTCTTCCTCAAGATCCCGATCAGCTGCCTGAATCCTTCTCGATAGAAGAAATACACTCCGGCTACGTACAATACTACGCCCAACGGCACGAGAATTGCGAGCTGGATCAATGAGTACAGCTCGGAAATCGGTGTGAACTGCTTCACCAGATACACAGGAACTGCCATCAACAAAGTCGGCAGAATAACCCGCCCGAACAGCTTCGCCAAACGAACTCTCTCCGCAGCGTCAAAATCCTTATAAACGACAAACGTCGAAACGCCTAAATAGTAAATTGAAACGAGCGAGCTTGTCAGCGCCAGACCCGGGTAACCAAATGGCCCTACCAGCAGCCAGTTGAACACAAGGTTCAGGACAATCGTCGTAACGCTGATCCGCAGCACGATTGCGGTTTTCCCGCGTGCGTACATCGACTTGGACACGATGTACTGCAAGCCCTGCGTGACAATCAAAGGAATATAATAAACAAGTGCAACATAGGTATTCTGCGTATCCTCTGCCGTAAACCGCCCCCGCTCGAACACAAACGAGATCGCCTCTTTACCGACGAGCAGCAATCCCACTGCGATCGGCAGCAGTGTCACCAAGGTAATCTGCATTCCCATGAATACAGTGCCCTGGAACTTCTTCGGATTATCAACCTGTTCAGACAATAAGGTAAAAATAATCGCCGCAACCGTTGTCGCGTAAATAGCCTGCGGTATGCTCACCAAAAGGGAAGCGTTGTTCAAATACGTAACCGCACCGCTGACCTCTGTCCCGGAAGCAAACGACTTGTTCACGAACATATTGATCTGCCCGACTACCGAGTTCAGCAAAGCCGGTGCCAGCAAAACGATGAACGCCGAAAAGAACGCCTTTTCAACCTTGACAGTCGGCTGCCATTTGTACCCATTTTTAAACAGGTAAAAGAACTGAATGACCGTCCCTAAAAACGTTCCGAAAATAAAGCCGTAAGCAAGACTGTAAATTCCCCACTGATCAGAGAACAGCAGAGCAAAAACCGCCCCCATCAAGGTCGCAAGCAGCTTGGAAATCTGCGACGGAACAAACACGCGCCGTCCCTGCAAATACGACTCCAAAATTCCATTCACAGCAATCAAGCTCATGAACAGGAAAAAGAACTGCGTAATCTCGACAGCGACCTTTGAAGTGGTCTCCGTCATATGCCCGTAAATGAAAGGGACAAAATAAGGCACAAGGAAGTAGCCGACGAGAGTAACTCCGAGGAACACTAACACTGTTCCGTTTAAGATCCCATTCGCATTGCGTTCCGTTTCCTCCGGGCTTTCCTTCCTCTTTTGCACATACATCGGAAGGAACACATTATTGAAGCCGCCGGAAATCATCGCAACGACAAGCGTGATAAAAGAGAACGCCAGTAAATATCCGTCAGTATAATGGTTCGCACCGAACTCGCGGGCGATGATACTTTCCCGCAGGAAGCCGGACAGCTTAAGGACCAGGGCCAGGAGGGTAATCCAGATGGCCGTTTTTTTCAATCCTGCCATATTCGTTTCAGTCACTTTCTATAAAAGAATTTTCACACGAAAAACAGCCTAAACAAAAGTAAGGCGAAACAAATGCCCCGCCTTACTAAATTCCATCTCTATCATAGCAGTCCCAAACTGGAGAGACTACAGCAAATCGATTTGCACCGCGGTCAACTGACCTTGAAGCAAATCGATCTGCGAACCCAACCCACTGAGACCACTATCCAAAAATCCTACTTACGCCCCAAAGCGCTTAAATAAATCTCTTCATACTTCGCAGCAGCTGCAAGGTGGGAGTACTCTTCCTCAATCTTCTTGCGTGCCTTTGCCGCAAACTCTTCGCCTTTTTCAGGATTCTTTAAATAGAAGATAATCGCTTCAGCCAGCTCCTGAACATTTTTCTCTTCAACAAGCAAGCCATCTTCCTTATCCACGATGATTTCCTTCAAGCCGCCGACAGCACATGCAACTAGCGGAGACCCGGAACCCATCGCTTCAAGCGCAGAAATCGAAGTCGCTTCTTCAACACCCGCAGAGTGGACACTCGGCACAAGCGCGACATCAGCCAGCGCATAATAATCCTTAACCTTGTCATGAGCGACAGCCCCAAGCAAATCAACCTTGCTCTCAAGCCCATTTTCGGCAACAATCTTCTTGATTTCAGACAACGCTTCGCCGCTTCCTGCATAGATTAACCTTGTGTTTGGAAATTCCTTCAGCACAGCAGGCATCGCAAGCGCCGGATAAATGACACCGTTCTTCTTCGTCAAACGGCGCGGCACGAACAATACATTTTCATCACGAGAAACGCCATACTTATCACGTAGCGCATTTTTCTTGTCCTTGTCAGGCTTGAAGCTGTGGATGTCGATGAAGTTGCGGATCGCGATTCCGTCGACACCGGACACTTCCTTCACATACTCCTTCAAGCGCTGGTCAACAGTGACGACTTTGCGCGTTTTCTGGTATGCCTGGATTTCAATCTCCTGCATTTCCTGAGCTTCAGCACTGCCTTCATCAATCGAGCCTTTGCTGACAGATTCGAACGCCATGTATCCATGAACCGTCGAAACAACAGGAATCCCAGTTTCAAGCGCGGCAAGAGTAGTGAAAGGATCCTGAGCGTTAATGACATCATAATTTTTATGTTTGTTCTTTAAAATAAGAGCCTTCAGCAGTCTCTTACGGGCATAGTGGCTCCAAAGGATGCCGCGGCCCTTTTTCACTTTATTGATCACAAAGCTAGGACCCTGCGCGTACACCTTGCGGACAACAGGCGCCACATCAGTGAACGAAAGGACATCAACCTCATGTCCACGCTCCTCAAGTCCAGCCTTCAATGTCGCAACATGAGTCGAAAGACCGCCAGCATGCGGATAATCATAAGCGGTAGCAATAAGAATCTTCATAATTGCACCTCCTGGGTTAGTTTAAATTGCACAGGGAAGGTTCTTGTGCTTGTTTTGTGAGGGGAAATCAATCAATAGAACCTTCCCCCTGCTCACTCAATGGCAAATCAATCAGCAGAACCGTCCCTCTGCGCACATCACTTTACTTAACAAATTTTTCTTTCATCAAATCAACATTACGTACTGCTTCAACGCGCATTTCTTCTGCGTTTGCCTTTACAACCTGGCTGTACTTTTCACGGTTGTCCAATAATTCCAAACCATTCCGAGTAAGCTCTTCAATGTTCATTTCTTCAAGGACGGCTGAGTACGGCCACATGCCGCTGCGCTTCAGCAGGCTTTCGACCTTTTTGTCATAGCTTAACCCAATATGCGGCACGCCTGTCAGCGTGGAGAAAATTAATGCGTGCAATCTCATGCCGATCGTGATCTGGCATTCGCCGATAAAGTTCAGGTATTGGTTCGGCGTGAAGTTCGTTCCAAGGATAATGCATTTGTCAGCGTGCTTCATATGCTGCATGACATCCTTGCTCGCCTTGTCGTCGTGATGGCCTTCCATCGGCACGAACACCGGCGTGATCCCGCGCGCTTCGATCCAATGATCAAGGATCTCAGCGATCTGCTCAAACTGCTTTACTTTTTCAAACCAAGGACGGACAGAAACGGCGACAAGATTGTCCTTGCGCTCAAGCTGAAGGCTGTCCATCGCAGCTGTATCCTTTTTCGGGTGGAAAGCAAACACGATATCAGATGTCACAACCGTTTCCGGACGCGTAACACCAAGCTTATGCAGCAAGTCCTTCGAGAACTGGTCACGGACAGTAACAAAGTCCGCCATATTGGCAAAAACTTTCATTAGTATCTTGCCCCATGTGGAGTTGACCGGCCCGATCCCCTGTGAAAAGAACATGACCTTCGTTCCGACAAGCTTCGCTAAAAAGACAATCAACAAATAGTACGGCAGGGGCCCGAAAATAAAGCGGGTCGGATATGTATCCTGCAGCAATCCGCCGCCGCCAGAGATCAGCAGGTCCGCTTCCTTCAAAGCCTTGACCTTTCCTTTAAAATCATGGCGCCAGCCGCGGTAGACTGTTTTTACATTATGTTCCTTTGCCGTTTGCTCCGGTGATAAAGAGAAAACGGTAATTTCTGGCTGGTCTAAATGCTCGCGCAAGTTATCGACAATAGATTCCAATATGGCTTCGTCACCAGTATTCCCGAGGCCATAAAATCCTGAGATGACAATTTTCAAAGAAGTTGCTCCTCCTTAATATAGAAAGTAGTGCGTTGGTAAAACATAATCTCAATAAGAAAAAACGCTGTGCAAAAAAAGAAGGTGCCCAAACAAAATCCAAGCACCGCAAAGCTAAACAATATTCTAACATTATAACGGAAAGCATTCAATGTTCAAGGGTGCAAGGTTTGACAAGATTTGATATACTATGTTAGAAATTGAAACTAGATTGATCAGATAATCACATATAAAAAGCATTCATAACTGCCTTAAAAAGAGAGGTCCTTATTAATGAAAAAGATTTGTGTCATTGGATTAGGTTATATCGGACTGCCAACCGCTGCGATCTTTGCGAGAGCCGGCTACGATATCGTCGGCGTCGATGTCAGCGAGCGCGTTGTCAATTCTTTAAATGAAGGTAAAATCACAATAGAAGAAGTCGGCCTTCCTGAGCTCGTCAAAGAAGTTGTCGAAAAAGGAAAGCTCCGCGCTTCATTAACACCGGAAGAAGCAGATGTATTCATCATCGCAGTTCCGACACCGATCCACCATGACTATACAGCAAACGTTGACTACGTCATCAGCGCAACGAAATCAATCGTTCCTTTTGTAAAAAAAGGCGATGTAGTCATCGTAGAATCAACAATCCCGCCGCGCACAATGGATGACGTGGTAGCGCCAATCCTGTCTGAAGCAGGCTTTGACGTCCAGAATGACGTATATCTTGCACACTGCCCAGAGCGCGTGCTTCCAGGCCGCATCCTGATCGAGCTGATCGAAAACACTCGTATCGTCGGCGGAACAACTCCTGTTGCTGCGAAAAAAGCGGCAGACGTATATCGCGCAGTCGTGACTGGCGATGTCATTGAAACGGAAGCTGTTACAGCTGAAATGTCTAAACTTATGGAAAACACATTCCGTGATGTGAACATTGCCCTTGCGAACGAATTGGCTAAAATCAGTGCAAAGCTTGGCGTTAATGCTCACAGCGTAATCGAGCTTGCCAACAAGCACCCGCGTGTCAACATCCACCAGCCTGGACCAGGCGTAGGCGGACACTGCCTGGCAGTTGACCCTTACTTCATTGTTGAAAAAGCACGCAATGAATCGGTCCTGATCAAGCTGTCACGTGACATCAACAATTCAATGCCTGAATTCGTCGTTGAAAAGGTTGAAGAATTAACTGTTCAGATTGAAAAGCCAAAAGTAGCAGTATTCGGCTTAACATATAAAGGAAACATCGATGACGTGCGTGAAAGCCCGGCAATCGAAATCTACGAAATGCTGGCGAAGAACCCGCGTTTCGAAACAGTGGCGCATGATCCGCACGTACAGCAGGATCAGGTCCAGTTCCCGCTTCTTTCATTAGAAGATGCACTGGCTGACGCTCACGTTGTTGTCGTTCTCGCTGACCACAATGAGTTCAAAACACTGGACAGCCAGCTGGTCGCGAACCAAATGAAGTCACCAGTCGTTTTTGATACAAAAAACTGCACAAATCTTGATAGCGATTTTGTCACAGTCTACAAAATCGGCGATCTGTCAGGACTGAAACCAATTCAGCTCTAAGAGGGTTTGATACTTGCTATGGAAAAAGAAAATTATTTAGGCGTCGACGTATCGCCTTTGGATTATGAAGGAATCATTGCAGACCTGCGCGCACGAATGAATGCAGGCCTGCAATCCACAATTATTGCGGTTAACCCTGAAAAGGTCATGGCCGCTGAAAAAAATGAAGAGCTGCGCCAGCTCATCAACTCATCGACCTATCAAATCCCAGACGGAGTAGGGATTTTGCTCGCTTCGAAAATGAAGGGTGGCAAAATCGCCTCACGGGTAACTGGCGTCGATATGATGGACAGGCTCATCCGCTTTGCTGCTGAGGAAAACCACAAAGTCTTCCTTTATGGTGCAAAAGAGGAAGTCGTCACCATGGCGAAGCAAAAGCTCGAAGAAAAATATCCTGGTCTAAACATTTCCGGCTACGAAAACGGGTATGAAAAGGACAACGATAAAATCATCAATAAAATCAATGCCTCAGGCGCCGAATTGCTGTTCGTCGCAATGGGCAGCCCAAAGCAGGAGCTGTGGATCCGAGAAAACATGGGCAAACTGAACGTCAAGGTATTCCAAGGGGTCGGCGGCAGTTTCGACGTCTTCTCAGGAAAAGTCCAGCGCGCACCACTATTCTTCCGCAAGCTCGGAATCGAATGGCTTTACCGCCTGTCAAAAGAGCCAAAGCGCTTCAAACGCCAGCTCGCATTGCCAAAATTCTTATTAAGAATCCTTGGCTCTAAATAATATAGTAGAAAAAGAACCAAAATAAGGCTTGAACTAACAATTCAAGCCTTTTAAAATGCCATTAAGAAGAGGCTCTTTTATTGCCTAATTGTTGAATTTTAAACTTTGATGATTGTAGTGGAAGGCGCGCAGACCCCTTCGGGATTTAGCGGGCAGGTGAGACCCCGGAAGAAATGTTCCGAAAAGAAGGGATCATTTTTCCCCGCAGGAGCGAAGCGACGAGGAGGCTCACCGCACGCCCCGAGGAAAGCGAAGCGCCTGGAACGGAAATCATCAGACTACTTTAACAGAGATAAAGAAAAAATTGTAAATTCTTGTCACCAACAGGCATTTACATCCGTCTAATATTTTGTAAATTCTGCACTTATACCATCTTTGTCGATTAAGCATGTGAAGAAAGGAATTGTCGAATGAACTCGTTAACCTGGAGAGATTTCCCGTTTATTTTCATCGCCCTGCCGGTTCTCGCGGTCGCATTATTGTTCCCCAGCACCATCACCGGTCTCGGGGCATCCGCCTTATTAGCTTTATACGCTTTTGCATCTCCGAAAAATGGCCTATTAATGCTATTGCTCTATTTCCCAACCCGGCCGTTTTTAATACAAATTAATCCATCACTCAAAATGGCAGGCGATCTGATCATCCTTGCTGCATTCGCACGTATTGCATTCGATACAATCCGCAGCGGCAACTTCAAAAGCCTGTTCAAGTTCCAGATTTTCGAATGGGCATTTTTCGGCTTCCTTGCAGTCGGAGCGATCTCTGCTTACATTACAGGCGTCGCGCCTAGCGTCATCGTTTTCCAAATCCGCGCATTCGTGATCACGTATATCGTTTACTACGTTGTAAAACGCCTGGATATCACAAAGGAAGATATCCTGAAGTTCCTTTGGACAACCTTCATTATGGCAATCGTATTGAGCCTGCATGGCCTTGTGGAAAAAATGTCACTGCGCTCATATCTGATGCCGGAAAAATGGGTCCAGCGCTCATTGTCGCCAAATAACCGTGTCCGCATCTATGGGCTGATTGACAATCCAAACGTGCTTGCGGTCTATCTTTCATTAGCACTCATGCTGACGATTTATTTAAAACAGTTCATTACCGCTGCTAAAACGAAGCTTGTCCTTAACATCGGCATGATCTTGATGCTGGGGATCATTACGCTGACATACTCCCGCGGAACATGGATCGGCTTCATCATCGCGCTAGCCGTTTACCTTGCTGTTTCAAGAAACTGGAGACGTACCGGCAATATTTTTGTGGCCGCCGTACTTTCCATTATCTTGATTAACATTCCAGTGACACAGGCAACAAATTATTTCAAAAACGCTGGGGTTGGAGAAGACATCCCGCGTAATGTTACAACAGACAGCACAGAAGGTGATAATCAGCCATCAGATGAACAGAAACGTCTAGAAACAACATTCGAAATGTCGACGGTTGAGCTAAGCAAAACAACTGGCCGCCTGTTCATCGTCAACAAAGGATTGGAAATTTTCAGGGATCATCCGGTTATCGGCACAGGCTTCGCGACCTTCGGCGATTCAGCCGCAAAGGGCAATGGCTCACCAATTTATGAGGAATATGATATTAACTTTAATATCTATTCAGATAACCAGTACATCCAGATCATCGCCCAAACAGGTGCGGTCGGCGTCATCCTGTTCGCCATCTTCCTGTTAGGAATGCTTTTCTTCCTCTGGAAAAAAAGAAAAGACACCAGGCTGGCTGTTCCATTGCTCGCTGTCCTGATCGGCATCTATGTGGTCGGCGTCCTCTACAACATCTGGGAAGACAAAACATTCACAACTTATTTCTTTATGATGCTCGCAGTCATCGCGCACGGCATCAATAATAAAGGGTGGGGAAAAAATGAAAGTCCTTCATCTAATTAGCGGCGGAGAAACAGGTGGTTCAAAAAACCACCTGCTTTCTTTATTAACACATATGAAAGAAACAGAAGTCCTGCTGGGAGTTTTCCAGGAAGGCAAGCTTTCTGAAGAAGCAAGACATTTGGGGATACCGGTCATAATGTTCGGTCAATCCTCCCGCTACGATTTTTCCGTCATCAGTAAAATAAAGCAGACCATTAAAGAAAATAATATTTCCATTGTCCACACTCACGGACCGCGAGCCAATCTGTTTACATACATCGTCCGTCAGACAACCCCGTTCAAATGGATCAGCACCATCCACAGTGATCCGTCCCAGGATTTCATCAAAGGCGGGATCAAGGGCAAAATCTTTACGACGATCAATATGACGGTCATTAAAAAGATTAATCATTTTTTTGCTGTCTCTGAACGGTTCAAGCAGATGCTTGTAGGATTTGGGCTTAAGGCTGAAAAAATCACCACCGTATATAACGGGATTTCATTCTACGAACAGCTGGAGTGCAAGCTTTCACGGAAAGACCTGCAGCTTAATGAGGATGATTTCGTCATTTCCATGGTTGCAAGGCTGCATCCAATCAAAGGCCACACCGTTGTCTTCGACGCGCTAAAAAAAGTCATAACAACAAATCCTAAAGTTAAATTGCTTTTAATCGGCGATGGTCCGGAAAGGGAAGAGCTAGAGGAAGGGGTGCAATCCAAAGGATTATCACAGCACGTCCATTTCCTGGGCTTCCAGCAGGATGTCCATTCCTATCTGTGCATTTCTGATGTAAAATTGCTCGCTTCCTATAGTGAAAGCTTTCCATTAGTAATCCTGGAGGCTGCCCGTGCGCATACTCCGGTCATTTCCACAGATGTTGGCGGTGTGAAGGACCTCATTTCAGATCCTTCTCTCGGCTGGGTTGTCCCAATTAAAGATGCGGAAGCCATCGCAACAGCAATAACAGAAGCAATCAATCATCCAAATCTGCAGGAGCTCGGTAAGAACCTTTACCAAAAAGCCTCCAGACTCTATTCGGTCGATCAGCTGGCAAAAAGCACTGAAGAAACTTACAAAAAAATTTAGCATACACACAAAGTTTGCGTCATAGTTATATCTTTGTGGGCCAAAAACATGTAGGTAACCCTGCATGTTTTTTGTTTGGAAAAAAATTATCAAAACATGTGAAACTTTTATCCTGCCCAATCCGTCTAGAATTATTGGAAACAATTACTATGTATATTTAGCAATATTCTTCCATGGTAAAACTTCCAATATTCAAATAATAGTAGTATAATTTAACTTGTGTTGTGGCTGGTAAATAGCTCAAAAACAGGGGTATTCTACTATTTATCTAGCAGTAAATTGTTTTATAGGGAGAAATTTGTAAAAAAAGGTTGAAATATCAACCAAGTTTGGTAGAATAGTGTACATGTATAGTAAAACTATTTTTTTCTGCCCTTTTTCAGCATCATAGAGTTTCGGATTTTCCGTAATACATATAAAGTGAAAAACGGCTCTAAGAACATAGAAGGACAGAGGAAATAGACTATAAAACTATTACAACACGTTTTAAATCCGGATCTTACCAGTCCGGAGGCACCATGAACAATTTATTTACAAAACAGGGAGGAAACACAAAATGGCATACCAACCAAAATCTTACCGCAAATTTGTGGCGACTGCTGCTACTGCAACTCTAGTTGCATCTGCAATCGCTCCAGTTGCAGGCGCTGCATCTAACTTCACGGATGTTGCTCCAAAGTACAAAGAAGCAGTAGACTACCTTGTAGCTAACAACATCACTCAAGGTGCTACAGCTACTACATTCGGAACTCACGAAAACATCAAGCGTGGAGATCTAGCAATCTGGCTTGCAAAAGCTCTTAAGCTAGACACTGCTTCTGCACCAGCTTCTGGTTTCGCAGACACTAAAGGCACTCGCTATGACGGGGCTGTATCTGTACTTAAAGCTAAAGGAATCGTTTCTGGTAAGTCAGAAACTTCTTACGAGCCATCTGCATACGTAACTCGTGGCGAAATGGCAATCATGCTTTCAAGAGCATATGACCTAACTTCTACAACTTCTGCTCCATTCTCTGACATGGGAGCATATGCACCATATATCAACGGACTTTACGAGTATGACATCACTACTGGTAAAACTCCTTCAACTTTCGGAACTGCACTTAACATCACTCGTGGCGACCTTGCAATCTTCTTGAAGCGCGCTGCTGAAGTTGTTAAGACTGCAGAAGTTAAGAGCGTAACTCCTCTTAACGCTAAAGAAGTTCAAGTAGTATTCACACAGGCTGTTGACAAGACAGAAGCTGAAACTGAAGCTAACTACTCAATCAATGGCACTAACCCAACTGAAGCGAAACTTTCTGCTGATGGCAAGACTGTTACTTTAACATTTGCTACTACTGAAATTAAAGATGCTGTCTTAGTTGTTGAACCACTTAAGACTGTTAAAGACGCTAAAGTTAAAACATTAAAGTACTCTGCTGTATATTCTTACGAAGATACTGCTCGTCCAGCTGTTTCTTCAGTAACTTATGACAACTACTACACTGCAAAGATCTGGTTCAACGAGCCAATGAAATCAGCAGGTAATGTTGTAATCGGTGATTCTAATGCAACTTACAGCTTCAACGCTGGCGACAAGTTCATCACTGTTGATCTTTCACATGCTGATGTTGCAAAAGACAAGAACATCGCTGTTACAATCGTAGGTGCTACTGATTACTCTGATAACCTAGTATCTCCAAACCCTGTTGTGGTTAACGTTACAAAAACAAAATCTGACACTGTTAAGCCAGAAGTCAGCAGCGTTGATGTACAAGATACTAAGCGTTTCTCTGTTAAATTCACTGAAGCACTAGCTGCTAACCCTACAATCACTATCAATGGATCTGATGTATCTGCATTCGGCGGAGTAATTACACAAGATTCAACTGATAAGTCTAAGTACAACGTTGCTTTAACTACAGCTGTAACTGGTGTTAAGACTGTTGCTGTTGCTGCTGGTTACAAAGATATCAGCGGTAACGAAGGTGCTGCATTCTCTAAATTAGTAGAATTCAAAGCTGACACTACTGCACCAGCATATGCTAGCCACGAAGTTAAGACAATCAGCGGCAAGCAATACCTTGTTGTTACTTTCAATGAAGAAGTATCTCACGTTGCAGGTAAAACTGTTAGCGGTACTTACGTTGATGGAAACCAAGTAACTCACACTGTATCTGATCTTGGAACAGTAACTGCTCACGATGTAAACAACGATGGCAAGAACGAAGCTGTAAAAGTTGAATTGACTGGAAACAGCGCTGGTTCTTACTCTGTAACTCTTCCATCTGCTTTCGTTGAAGATCTTGCTGGTAACGATTCAGCAGCTAAAGCTGTTACTTTCACATTAGGAAGCGCTTCTGATGCTGATAAGCCAGGCGTATCTTCAGTTGATGTAGCACCAGGAAAAGTAACTGTGAAATTCAGTGAAAATGTTTCTGCAGCTACTGCTCTAAACCTTGCTAACTACAAAGTTGAAGGCGAAAGCATCTTCACATCTGCAATCTTCAAAGGCGACCAGAAGACTGTAGAACTAACAGTTAGAGATGGTTCTATCACAGTTGACGGAACTCGTACAGTTTGGGTTGGCAACGTACAAGACGTAAATGGCAACACTATGGATGCATTCAGCGTTCAGAAGTCATTCGTTGAAAACGTAAAACCAACAATCACTTCTGCTAGATTAACTGCTGCTGACACAGTAACAGTATCTTTCTCAGAAGCAATGACTGAAGCAAACCTTGAAGATGGTACAGCTGACTTCAAAGTAAAAGTTGATGGCACTGACAATGCAGTAACTGCTGTAACTTACAATGCTGGTAACAACACAGCAACTGTTAAGTTCACAACTGCTGTTGCTGACCTAAGCAAGCCAGTTGTTCTAGAAGTACTTTCTGGAAACAACGTTACAGATGCAAAAGGTAACGCGCTTGCAACTACTGGTACTGTAGCTGTAACTCAATAATCTAATTAGAAAAAGAGGATTGGCCGATGGCTGATCCTCTTTTTTTATGTATTTTGTATTGAAGATAATTACTAGCTTAATAACTTTTCATCATTAAATGCTTATAAATGGTTAAATTATACTACTATGTAAATATATAAAAGGTTTTGTCGTAACAATGTAAAATTAATTGTCTATTACGTAAAAAATTGAAGAACTATAGTGAAAGTTTTGCAGTTTTTGATATAATAAGAGTTGGGTCAAAATTACTATGATTCTAACAATTTATTGATTTGGTAATTTTGAACGAATTTAAAAATCTCAGTTTAAAGGTTTTTAAGTTCTCCACCAAAATTAAGGGAGGATTGGTTAATGGTGTCAAAGCATAAGTCTTACCGTAAGTTTATTGCAACCGCTGCTACAGCGACAATGGTTACGGCAGTTGTTGCTCCGGCTATTTCTGCTGCAGGTTTTACAGATGTTACAGAAAGATATTCTGATTCTGTTGATTTTCTTTTATCAAAAGGTGCAAAGGGAATCAGTGATTCTTACTTTGGTGTAAATCAAGAAATCAAGCGTGTCGATGCAGCGATCCTTACTGCTATGGTTTTAGGATTGGATATCGAAAGCGCACCTGCTTCTGGCTTTACAGATGTACCTGCTCGCGGAGTAAAAGCAGTTAATGCTCTTAAAGCTGCAGGAATTACTTCTGGTAAAACAAAAACGACTTTTGATTCAAACAGCTCAATTACTCGCGGCGAACTAGCTATCTGGCTACAAAAAGGCTTCGGGCTAACAGGCGGAGCTGATCTTTCCTTTAAAGATGTAACAAAAAATTATGAAGCAGCAGTACAAGCTCTAGTAGCTAATAATGTTGCTAAAGGCATGTCGTCTGAACAGTTTGGAGTAAACCTTAACGTTAAACGCGGCGATTTTGCTATCTTCTTACATAAATCGTCAAAAGCAGCAGGCGCACCGCCAGTTGTGACACCACCTCCGGTTACTCCGCCAGTAACACCTCCTGGAAATGGCGAACCTAACCAAAACTTTAAATTATCATTAATGCATACAAATGATACACACGCGAACTTGGATAACATTGCAAAAACTGTAACAGCTGTTAAACAAGTGAGAGCTACAAACCCGAATGCCTTATTACTGAGTGCAGGGGATGTATTCTCAGGAACACTTTACTTCAATGAGTTCAATGGTCTGGCAGATTTAGAATTCATGAACTTAATGAAATACGATGCCATGACTTTCGGTAACCACGAGTTCGATAAAGGTACAGCAACGCTTGATGCTTTTGTTGAAAAAGCAAAATTCCCATTTGTAAGCGCTAACGTAGATTTCTCAGCTGACGCAAACTTAAATGACGATTTCAAAGACGTTGTTTCTACAACTGCTGGTACGAATGGAGAAATCTATAACGGTATCGTAAAAGTTGTGAATGGCGAAAAAGTCGGGATCTTTGGTTTGACTACTGCTGAAACTCTGTATATCTCAAGCCCAGGAGAAGGCGTTAAATTCGAAGATTATATTGCAGCAGCAAAAAATGCTGTTGAGGCTTTCAAAGCGGCAGGCGTTAATAAAATCGTTGCACTATCCCACCTTGGTTACATGGACGGCGGCGGAGATAACGACGTTACTTTAGCAAAAGAAGTAGATGGGATTGACGTAATCGTCGGTGGCCACTCTCATGATAAATTGACTGCTCCTGTTATTGACAACACTGGCGCTGAGGCAACTGTTATCGTTCAAGCAAATGAATACAACAAATTCCTGGGAACATTAGATGTAGAGTTCGATAAGGATGGCAAGGTTGTAGGACACTTAGGAAAACTTATTGATGTTGCTACAATGGCTGAAGATGCTGAAGCAAAAACTCTTCTAGCTCCTTATAAGGCTAAAGTTGAAGAAACGAAAAACCTGGTAGTTGGTAAAACTACTGTTGATCTAGTTGGTGGAAACCCAGCTGCTAGAACGGCAGAAACAAACCTTGGAAATGCTATTGCTGATGGTATGCTGGCAAAAGCGAAAACGATCACCCCTGATACAGTAATCGCATTGCAAAATGGCGGTGGCGTACGTACTTCAGTACCTGCTGGAAATATCACTTTAGGACAAGTACAGACAGTAATGCCATTCGCAAATGCATTGGCCATCATGGAAATCACAGGTGCAGAACTTGAAGCTGCTCTAGAACATGCTGTATCAATTGCGCCAGCGGCAAACGGCGCATTCCTGCAAGTTGCTGGAATGAAATACACTTATGACAGCAGAAAAGCAGCTGGTGACCGTGTTGTATCTGTTGAAGTAAAAGGCACTGATGGAAATTACACAGCTCTAGAGGCTGACAAGAAATATTTCGTAGCAACAAACATCTTCACAGCTAAAGGTGGAGATAACTTCTCAATGTTTGCGAAGGCATATGCAGAAGGCCGTGTAAGTGAGCCTGGCTTTGTTGACTGGGAAGTATTTAAAGAATACCTTGATGCACAGCCGAACGATACAATCAGCCCAGCTGTAGAAGGCCGTATCATCGATGTTGCAACAATGCCTGCTCCTCCAGTAGTCGTTGACGCAGCTGATTTCAGCGGTACTGCAGCAACTCCAAAAGTATATGAAGGAGATGTACTAGTAGATGTTACTGGTGCAACAAAACTTGAGTATGCAACTGTAAAAGGCGACCTATACCTTAAAGGTGGCTCTGTCGACCTAACAACTGTAACAGTTGAAGGCAACACAATCCTAGAAGACTAATTAAAAATAGCCTCTGGCAAGCAACACGCTGGAGGCTATCTCTATCATCTTTTTTAATGTCAGACTTTCGACCTGTCGAAAAAGACAGGAATCGATATTCAACCTTAAACAAAAACCTCTTAAAAGGAGAATTCATTAATGATGAACCGATCGAAAAGGAAGTCATTAAATATCGTGTTGACGCTGGCACTAGTCGTTAACCTGTTCCTGCCTTTTATTTCTCAGGAAGTAAAAGCGGCTACTGTTGCTTCTGATCTTTTCATTTCTGAGTATGTGGAAGGGTCAAGTAATAATAAAGCGATTGAGCTTTATAACGGAACTGGACAAGCGGTGAATTTGAAAGATTATGTGGTTGAGCTCTATGTTAATGGTCAAACTACAATCAATAGTTCACTAAACTTCAGTACCTTAACAGATGCAACACTTGAAAATGGCAAAACATTTGTAATTGCTAATGCAAGTGCTAGTGAAGCTTTAAAATCAAAGTCTAATTTGACAGCTAGCATCGCTAACTTCAACGGTGACGATGCACTAGTTTTAAAACATAATGGAACTATTATTGATTCTTTCGGACAGGTAGGCTTTGATCCAGGAACAAACTGGGGAACCACTGTTAAAACAGCCGATCAAACCCTAATCCGTAAAAGCTCTGTTATTTCCGGTGACGCAAACCATACAGATGTTTTTGATCCAGCAGTAGAGTGGGACAGCAATCCAATTGATTATTTTGATAATCTTGGCACACACACAATGGATGGCTCATCTGAGGCCCCAACAAAAGTTTCAGCAGTAACTGCTTCTGTAAAAACAACATCCGTAAAAGCAGGTACAGCTGTAGAATTATCAACGACAACAGATGGCGCGAAAATCTACTACACAGTAGACGGCTCTGAACCTACAACGTCTTCTGAGGTATATTCAGCACCAATCACGATCAATGAGGATACAACAATCAAGGCATTTGCTGTAGCAGATAATCTTGAAAACAGCGATGTTGCAACTTTCGCTTATACTGTTTTACAGCATAAAACAATTTCTGAAGTAAGAACATTAAATCCTGGCGATTACGCACTTACATCAGGTGTTGTAACTGCAGTTCTAGGCAAAAACATCTACATTCAGGATGAAAATGCAGGTATAGTTCTTTACGGAACGGTAAGTGTACAGCCTGGTGATGAAGTAGAAGCAGTTGGTAAAGTAGCTGACTACAATTCACTTTTAGAATTGGAAGTTTCTTCTGCAGACGTTAAAGTTCTTGGCAAAACAGAAGTTCCGGCTGCAAAAGAAGTAACCGCAACTGAACTTTCTGAGCAGTATGAAGCAATGCTTGTAAAGGTAGGCAAATCAAAGGTTGAGAGCTTCTCTGGCGGAAACTATACCGCTGTTGATGCAAGCGGCTCTTATCAGGTTCGTCCAGGAACTCAGGAATGGTTAGAAGTAGGCACTAACTACGATTCAATCACAGGCGTTCTAGGCGCTTACCGTGATGTATACCAGCTGATTCCTAGAACAGAATCAGATATCGTCCTTGACCCTAGCTTCGTTCGTCCAGTTGAGGCAACTCCTGGTGCAGGCTTTGTCCAGACAGGCCAAGAGGTAACTCTATCTACAGACACAGAAGGCGCAACTATCCACTATACGACTGATGGCAGCGAACCAACAGCCAGCAGCCCAGTGTACAGCACGCCAATCACTGTAAATGCAGATATGACCATCAAGGCTTTTGCTGTAAAAGAAGGCCTTACAAGCAGCAAGGTTTACACTTACGACTACATCATTCAAAAAGATGAAATCCGCATCCACGATATCCAGGGTGCTGGACACTTCTCTAAATATGAAGGTCTGACTGTGAACAATGTAGAAGGTATTGTAACGTATGTTGTCGACAAAAATAACTTCTACATGCAAGATTTAAATGGTGACGGAAACGACAAGACAGCTGAAGGTATTCTGGTTTATAAGAGCGCCCACGGATTTACAGCTGGAGATGTTGTCAAAGTAACAGGCCAGGTAAAAGAATACTATATCGAAGGCTACGATGACCGTTTTGAGGTAGACCTTCCATCAACTGAAATCAATGCTACTACAGCTGTAAAAGACCGTACTGAAGCCCTTCCTGCTCCAGTAGTAATCGGTAAGGATCGTACAGCTCCAACAGATGTAATCGATAATGATCAATTGAAAGATTTCAATCCAGCTGAAGATGCTATCGACTTCTACGAAAGCCTTGAAGGCATGTACGTACAAGTGGATGATGCGAAAATCGTTGCTCCACAAAATTACGGGGAAGTAGTCGTAATCCCAGGTTCAATGGAAGCAAACACTTCAGCAGGCGGTTTGCGCATCACTGAAGGTGACTTCAATCCTGAAAGAATTACCATTGATATGAACGACGATAAATTCGTTGCAAAAATGGGCGACAGCTTCAATGGCTCCATCAAGGGTGTCATGAGCTACGGCTATAGCAACTACAGAATTTTAACGAAGAAAACAGAACTTCCTCCATTAGTTGAGGGAACAAATGCACGTGAAATCACTTCAATCGTACCAGCTGACGGTAAACTGACAGTTGCGTCTTACAATGTTGAGAACTTCTCGCCAAAGGTAGACCCAGCGAAGGTTCAAAGACTTGCACAAGCAATCGTTACAAACCTAAAGTCACCGGATATCCTTGGCCTGACAGAAGTGCAGGACAATGATGGCCCGACTGACAGTGGTACTACTGATGCTTCACAGAGTGCAGCATTATTGATTGAGACAATTAAATCTCTCGGCGGTCCTACTTATAAGTTTGTAGATATGGCTCCGAATGACAAGCAGGACGGCGGACAGCCAGGCGGTAACATCCGTGTAGGATTCCTATACAATGTGGACCGTGGTGTGGAATTAATGGAAGCACCTAAAGGAACTGCAGACCAGTCTGTAGGCTTTGAAAATGGCAAGCTGACATTGAACCCAGGCCGTATTGACCCTACAAATACAGCTTACAAATCAAGCCGTAAATCACTTGCTGCTCAGTTTAAATTCCAGGGCAAGAGTGTCATTGTTGTAGCGAACCACTTCAACTCAAAAGGCGGAGACCAGCCGTTATTCGGTAAGAATCAGCCACCAGTATTGAAGAGTGAAGTACAGCGTATGGAAATTGCGAAAATCGTAAATGGATTTGTGAAGGATGTAAAAGCAAAGGATCCTAATGCGAACATCATCCTATTAGGTGACTTCAATGACTTTGAATTCTCTAATCCTTTAAAGACTCTAAAAGGCAATGAATTAACAAACATGGTTGAAAAGGTACCTGCTGACCAAAGATATTCTTACTCTTACCAGGGTAATGCTCAAGTACTTGACCATATCCTTGTGACAAAGAACATGGAAGCAGCAACAACAGTTAACATGGTTCACATCAACTCTGGATTCATGGAAGAGCATGGCCGTGCAAGTGACCATGACCCACTGATGATCCAGACGGACCTGAAAGCTGTTGAAAAGGTATATAGCAAGGTCTATAACCTTACTGGTTTCAAAACGAAGAAACTAGTGGTTGGCACAACAAACAGCTTGGTCAACGTTGACAGCACTTCAGTTATCAGCGAAGGCATCTGGCTGAAAAAATCAGCAACTTTAAATGGTGCAGGACTTGAAAACACACTTGTGGTAATCAGCCCGGCAGCAGCTGGAACTGTCATCGACCTGAGCGGTGCAAAAACAAAAGCAGTATTCATCGACAATGCAAATGTCACTGAAATCCATGGAGCAGAAAACGTTCAGTCATGGGATGTTAAAGCAGGCGTAGACACATCTGCAATCAAATTCTATGACTCCGAAGGAAACCTGATCGAATCACCATTCAAAGTGGCAGCAGCAAGCTAAAAAAAGGACGGTCTTGCCCAAAGCAAGACCGTCCTTTTTTGGAACATGGGGACGGTTCTCGTGTTCCATTCTGGAACACAGGAACCGTCCCCACGTTCCATCCCCAGGCGAAGTATTGTATAATTATCAAGACTCGAAATAAGAAATCATACTTAGGTGAAAATACATGACTTATAAAGCTTGGGCGATAAAGCTGATGGTAACTCTGGTCACGCTGATTGCCGCGGTCGGGGGATTCAATTATTGGATGGATCCGATGTGGATGTATGGCGGGGCGCATAAATTCAATGATTACCAGGATACGATCAACGAACGCCAGCAGAAAACGAACCGGATCAAGTTCCAGCCCTTCAGCCCGGATACGCTGTTGATCGGCAGCAGCCGCAGCACTTATATCAATCAATATGAATTTGAAGGCATGGATGTCTACAACTATTCAGTTGCCAACATGTCGGTGCAGGAATATGAAAGCTATATCCAGTTCGCGAAGGAGAACAGCGATACAGAAATAAAAACGGTCATCCTTGGCCTGGATTTCTTTAAATCAAGCCTTACGGAAAGCAAAGCGCCTATGACTATAGCTCCATATACCGGCAAATTGGACGAGCCGTCTTTCAGATGGAAGAATCTCATAACCTATGATTTAACGAGATACTCCTATTATAATTTTATGGCTTCTATTAAAAATGAGCCAAAGTTCGTCCGCACTTACGATCGAAAGAATGTAGCCAAGACATTCAGGCTCTCAGAGGAAGAAGCGGCGGAAGAGCTCCAAAAGAAAATCGAGAAGTTCAAGGAAACATTTTACGGCGATTATCAATACAATCCCAACTATAAGAACATCATGCAGAATTTAATAGATAAAAACCCTGATACCAGATTCATAGTCTACACAACGCCGATCTCTGAACCGCTGTTCCAGGCGCTGATAGAGTCAGGAGCGTATCCACACTACGAAAAGTGGCTCCGCGAAATCGTAGGCGTCTTCGGTGAAGTCTATAACTTCATGGACATCAACACCGTCACAAAAGACACATCAAACTACTTCGACGGCCACCACTTCTACCCAGAAGTAGGAACACTCATCGCCCACCGCCTGAGCATGAACAACCCGCCAGACGTCCCAAAAGATTTCGGCAAAAGAATCACCAAAGAAAATATCGACGAATACCTGGAACATGGGGACGGTTCTCGCGTTCCATAATCTTGCCGAGTGGAACACAGGGACGGTTCTCGCGTTCCATAATCTTGCCGAGTGGAACATGGGGACGGTTCTCGCGTTCCAAATTTGCTCAAGTAAAACATATGGCAGAACAATTCGCTAGATATAAATGTTCTCATTAAAAAACCAGTCTATACACGTTAAGGCACCTCCAAAAACCAGGGAGGTGCCTTTTTGGAACGAAGGGACGGTTCTTGTGTTCCATCCGCCACAGGCGGTGGAACATCAGAACCGTCCCCATGTTCCGCCTTTTTATGTCAAATTTACTAAAAACTTGTCAAAATGCATACCCTATGGCCCTATATAATGCTATAATTTACCTGTTGTTTAATTAGGGATATAGGAGGAAAGTCTGTGGGGAAAAAATTAGATGCTAGAAAGAAAAAATTTATTGCTGCTTCAGTAGCCACTGCTGCGGTAGCGACGGTAACAGCTCCAGCGATGGCCGAGGGAAAATATTTTACAGATATTTCTCCAAAGTTCTTTGCATATGAGGAAGTAATGGGACTGGCAAATGCCGGAGTAATCAATGGATATGGTGATAGTACTTTCAGGCCGTATCTGACAATCACAAGAGGGCAGACAGCGATGATGCTGGCAAGTGCACTTGAGCTTCCGGCAGCACCAAATACGAAACAATTTTCAGATGTAAGCAAAAACTCTCCGTATTACAATGCGGTATCTGCCGTGGTACAAGCAGGCATCATCAAAGGCTACGGTGATGACTTCAGGCCGCACGCGACACTTACGCGTGAAGAAATGGCTACCATTATGGTCAGAGCCTTCCACTTATCCGGGAAAGCACAGGTTCAGGTGCCTTTTACGGACCTTATGACAGTTTCTCCAACCCACCGTAAAAATGTCGAAATACTTTTCCAAAACGGTTTGACAATGGGTAAAGACGGAAAAACGTACGCACCGAAGGAATCGGTAACAAGGGTACAGTTCTCCATGTTCCTGTACAGGCAGCTTAAGGATAGCCTGAAAGAGACCCCTGCACCGCCGGTGGTTAACCCACCTTCTGATGGAGGACCGATTATCACCCCTCCTCCAGGTGAAGTAGTTCCAACCGAAACAATCGAAGCAAACATCTTCGATGGCATGCAGATATACAACAAAAACTACATAATCAACCCATCCGAAGAGGCAGCTGTATTCGGAGCAGATCACGCAGGGACCAATGCAGTCGTCAAAGGGAACATAACTGTAAAAGGATCTCTTGAATTGAAGAATCTCACAATCGAGGGAACGCTGATCCTGGATCCAGGTGACAACGGTGAAGTTACACTGACCAACGTCAATGGTGCTAAAATTGAAATCCTTTCAGGTAAGACAGGTACAATCACATTCAGCGGCGTGAATTCAGCCGAGGTAGTCGTCAAGGACGAAAATGGCATCAAACTTGAGACAGATGGCACAAGCACAATTGGCAGTCTGGAGATCGCTCCTGAAAACGGATCCGAAGTCCAGCTGGCGGGTAACTTCAACGAAACAGATATTATCGTAACAGAAGAAACAACATTGACAGCAAAAGAAAACTTCGTTGCCTCATCCCTTGAAATCAAGGTGAATAAGCCCGACAGCGAAGTGAAGCTGAACGCTGAGACACCTGTGGAGCTTCCGCCTATCACTGTAAGCAGTGGTGTTAAGCTGAAGTCTCAAACTGCTAATATTTCAGCTCCAAAGATCAGTGTAAATGTGGCTGAATCAAACCAAACTGTTGAGCTGGAGGGCCCTCTAGGCAATCCAGAGGTCGTGGTTGAAAAGCCAGTTACTTTAACCGTCGATACGCCTGTCAGCAAGGTAACAGCAAAAGCAAATGTTTCCCTTGAAGGCAGCGAGGCAGCAAGCATTAATGAATTGGAAACAATCGCTCCAGAAGGACAGAAGGTAACCATTAATTCTGCGGACGCTGAAGTTCAGAAAGCATTAGATGCAAAAAAAGCAGAAAGCATCCAGCTGGCAAAGTCAAAAATTGAAGTGCTGAAAGGCCAGACAAATCCTTCACTCCAAGCGATCCAGGAAGCAGACGCACTTGTAAAAACAGCAATCTCTTTGGGCGCTGTAATCGAGGACTTCCAAAAGGGTGAAATCAATCTTTTTGACGTATTAATAGATTTAAAGACAGCTGCAGAGGAAAAATTAGCTGCACTCGACACACTGGAAGCGAAGCTGCTTGCCCTTCCAAAACCAGAAGCACTAAGCAGCTATACCGAAGTGAGCATCTCCAGACTTGAAAAAGCAGTCCAGGAGGCGAAGGCAACGGTTGGGGCTGTAAAAGCATTAGGATTGGACCCGACAACTGTAACGAACTACAGCCGTCTGGCTGCAGCAGAAGCAAGAGTCCAGGAGCTCCGTACAAGCTACGAGCAGGCGAAATCAGCAGCCATCACGGCTCTTCAAGCATTGCCTGAACTTTCTTCTATAACAGCAGCAAACCTGGATGCAGCGAAAAAAGCAGTTTCCGATGCGAGCACAGCTGTAGCGACTGCAAAGCTGAAAGGCGCAAAGGATACAGATTTCATCGTGAACAATGTGAATCTGCTGCAAAAATTGAATCAAGTTTCGACCAAAATCAAAGAAGTGGAAGCAGCATACCTTGCAGCGAAAAGAATCGCACTTAATGATGCCATCAGCAAAGTGGCGTTGATTCCTGCAAAGGATCAAATCACAGTACAAAATCTTGAGGATGTCCGCCAAAATGTTACAGCTGCCCGTACAGCTGTAGAAGCCGCATTGACACTCGGCATCACGAAGGAAGAAATCACAAACCTAAATCTGTTGATTGAAGCGGAAGCACAAATCAAAGCTCTTGATGACGCACGCAATGCAGCCGTAGCAACAGCAAATGAAACTATCGCTCAATTGCCAGCTGCAGCAGAGGTGACACTTGCTAACATCGAGGATGCAAAAACTAAGCTGGCAGCCGCTGAAGCAGCCGTATCAGCTGCAAAAGAAAAAGGCGCTAAGGATGCTGATTTTACCGGCTTAGAAAAGATTGCTGCCGTTAAAGACCGCATTACAGCCCTTGAAAAAGGAAAGCAGACAGCAATCCAGGAAGCAGTGGCAGCTTTAAGCCAGATTCCAAACACAGCAGATATTACTGCAGCCAACTTCAGAACGGTAAAACAAACCGTCGCATACGCAAAGGAAAAGGTAGCAGTTGCGAAGGAACTTGGCGCTGCAGACGCTGAATTGACAGGACTTGGAAAAATTGCCCAGGCTGAAGCGAAAATTGCAGACCTTGAAGCAGCACTTGCAGCAGCTGTAAATGAAGCGAACCAAAAGCTAGCCGAGATTCCAGCGGCAGCTGAAATCACATATGAGAACATGGAAGCTGTATCGGAAAAAGTGACAGCAGCGAAGGCAGCAGTAGAAGCTGCCAAGCAAAGCGGTGCTGTAGATGCTGACTTTACTGCTCTAAATAAAATCCAGGACGCAGAAGCGAAGATCGCCCAACTCCAAGCGGAAAAATCAGCTGCCATCACAGCAGCGAACAATGCCCTGGCAGCGATACCAGCATCAGAAACTATTACATTCGAAAACTATAAAGATGCTGAAGCAAAAGTTGCAGCGGCAGAGGCAGCTGTGGCAGATGCCCGTACAAAAGGCGCGTCAGACACAGACTTTACTGGCCTATCACGCATTGAAGATGCAAAAACAAAAATCGCTGCTCTTAAGAAAGAGCTTGCTGATGCCATCACAGCAGCCAACACAGCACTTGCGGAAGTGCCGGCAGCTGATACAATCACATTTGAAAACTACAAAGCAGCCCAAGAAAAAATTGCAGCGGCTGAAGCAGCAATGGCGGCTGCACGTCAAAAAGGTGCAACAGAAGCAGACTTCGCTGGTTTAGAACAGCTTGCAGACACAAAGGCTAAAATCGCAGCACTTGTAAAAGAATTAACTGATGCCATCGCAGCAGCAAAAGCAGCGCTAGCAGAAATCCCGGCTGCGAACACAATCACTTTCGAAAACTACAAGGCAGCAGAAGAAAAAGTGGCAGCGGCAGAAGCGGCAGTAGAAGCAGCCCGTGAAAAAGGCGCCGTGGACACAGACTTCACTGGATTGGCAAAGATAGCAGAAGCGAAAGCGAAGATCGCAGAACTGTTAAAAGCCCTTGAAGATGCAGTCACAGCAGCGAATGCAGCTCTTGCTGAAATCCCTGCAGCCGATACAATTACCATTGAAAACTACAAAGCAGCGGAAGAAAAAATCACAGCAGCAGAAGCAGCAGTGGCGGCTGCACGTGAAAAAGGCGCCGTGGACGCAGACTTCACAGGCTTGAATCAGCTGACCGAAGCAAAGAAGAAAATTGCAGCACTTGTAAAAGAACTCAATGAAGCAATTACAGCAGCCAACGCAGCGCTTGCTGATGTACCAGCTGCAAATACGATCACAATCGAAAATTATAAAGCGGCTGAAGAAAAAATTGCTGCAGCAGAAGCAGCTGTAGAAGCGGCTCGTGCAAAAGGAGCTGTGGATACAGACTTCACTGGCCTATCACGTATTGAAGAAGCGAAAACAAAGATTGCAGCGCTTTTAAAAGCATTAAGCGACGCCATCACAGCAGCTAACACAGCGATCGATGCATTGCCTGATCCTCCAACCATCACGGCAATCAGCATTGAAGATGCGCTCAACAAGGTAGAAGCAGCGAAGAAAGCAGTACAGGCAGCAAGAGATAAGGGTGCTGTAGACGCTGACTTCCCTAATCTTGATAAAATCGCAGCGGTAGAAGCGAAGATTAAGGAATTCGGTGACCTGAAAGCAGCAGCCATCACCGCAGCAAATGAGGCACTTGCATTGATTCCGGATGCGGAATCCATCACGGCAGAGAACCAGGCAGAAGTCAGAACATTGGTTCAGCGTGCTCAGTTACTTGTTGCGGAAGCAAAAGGAAAGGGAGCAGTCGATGCTGATTTCACCAACCTTGACAAGCTTGCGGCAGCAGTCGAAAAGCTTAAGGAATTTGAAGGGGAATACAACCTGCCAGATTGGAAGAATCCGCTTGATACATTAAAATTTATTAATGATAATGTGGATACTTTCACTAGCGAAGAGCTCGATAATACCCTTGAGCATGTATATGTAAAAGGTGAATTCGAAACATACAGGCAAGCAATCAAAGACATGAAGGCTTCCAAAGGCCGTGACCTGACCTTAAAGGAACTCGAGAATATCATCCTTAACTTGAATATGCAGTTTGAGAAAGAAGGCCTGGCTGCAATCAATAGCAATCCAGAATCCATGACTTATGAGAATCTGGAAAAAGTAATGCCGTGGATTTCTTACTCTGAGTTCAATCTTGATCTGGCTGTCCTTGGCGCTAAGCTTGCAGACCAGATTGCTGAGAAGGGGCCAGTTTCCTACCAGGAGATTGAGACAGTACTGGATGAAATCCTGCTGGAGAATGCTCTTTCTGACCTTGAAAAGCAGCAGTCAGCCCTGTCCGATAGCTCTATTTATGAGATCGTCAATGAACAGCATATCAATGTGTATCCGTTCCTGATTCAGGCTTACCGTGAAAAAATGGCACAGCATGTGGCTGCAAATGGATTGATGACACCGGAAATCCTGGTTCAGATTGTCCAGCAGGTGAATGATGCAGCAACAAACAGTGCAATGGAGATAATCAAGACCAATCCTTCAGCAGTAACAATAGCTGACCTGGAAGTCCTTCATTTCTTTAATGCTGATACTTATTTGATCAATCACTACCGAGAGGCACTTCTTGAAAAGAAGAACCAGATAACTGGTACCTTGACAATGGGAATGGTTGAGCAGGTCATCGATGAGGTCAACAAAGCGGCTTATATGGAGGATATCAATTCCGGAGGCGAATTTTTCCGCAGTCTTTACAATTTGCTCGATTACAAGGAATTTGATTTCACATTGCTTGCGGAGTACACAGAATCCATCAGGGAAGCGCTGGCCAACGGACCGCTTACTTATGAAGAGCTGATCAAGATCGTTACTGGTGCAAATGAAGACAAGAAAGCTCTAATTCTTGAATTCATTAATAACAACCCTCAGGCTGTGATCATCAATGATTTAAGGGATATTGATCTTGGCTATACCTATCTGGATGTAGATGCAATCCAGGATTACCGCGATGCGCTGGAGGCAGCTATCAGCCAGAAACAAGCTCCATTGACGGAAGAGGAAATCGGTTCAATCGTGTCTGACGTCAACACCGAAAATACACTGGCAGCCTTGAACGCAGATCCTTTTAGCGCCCAATATAACAGGGTAATGTACCTTCTCGAAGGTTCATACCACTATGAGATTTGGGATAAGTATCTTGATGCAATCGATGCAGCTGTCAAATCGGGCGAAACGATTACAGTGGATAGCCTGAATGAAATCGTCGAAACAGTAAATACGCAAGCAGCAGATGAATATTTAAACATGATCATTGAGAATCCGGAAAAACTGACCTTGAGCACGGTCGGGATTGCCTTCCCGAACTTCTGGATTGTTCACGATTTGATTGATGAATACCGCCAGGCAATTGCCGAGCTGAAGCTGAATTCAACAACTCCTTTAACGAGAGCTGACATCGAACAGCTTATTATGAAACTTAATCAGGCAGACCGCCTGGTAAAACAAGAAGCGGTACTGGCGCTGCTAAATGATAATCCTGAAAGTGTAACGCTAAGCGACCTTTATAATTTAGGCATCGCTTTCCGATTTGAATTGTATGAAGAATACAAGCTTATGTTCATTGAGAAACACGGACAGGGAGTCGTCTTTACGATTGAAAAACTGAGGGAAATCATTGAAGCTGTTGAGACTGATTATATTCTTGAAAGAGTCAATACAGATCCTGCTACTCTTGAATACTGGGAATTGAGCCTGGTGAGCTATGAAGTAAGGATGGAATATCTTGCAGAATATAAAACTGCCATCATAGATGCTGGCTCCGAGCTTACACTTGATGAGCTTGTAGCTTTGATCCAGGATGTAAATAATCAGATGGCATTCAAGAAAATCGAAACAGCTCCTGAGACTCTCACACTTAGCGACCTGCAGAAAATCTATGGCTGGGAACTCGCGAAATACGAGAATTACGATGGCTATATGGCAGAAATCAAACTGGCAATCGAAGCAGGGGAAACATTGACGGTAGATAGCCTGAGAGATCTGATTGTTAAGGTGAACAATAGAGTGATCGACGCGGCGCTGAAGGATATCAATGACAACCCGCTGACATTTGCGTTCGAGTCGCTGGATGTACTGTTGAATACTTACCTGAACGAAGCGTGGCTTGATTTTTACCATGAAGGTGTCAATGAAGCGAGAGCAAACGGAGAACTGACCGTGGCACAGCTGCGCACGATTATTGACCAGGTCAACCAGAATGCCCAGGAAATGGAGCGGGAGAGAGCGCTTGAATTCATCCTTTCAAATCCTGAGACATTCACAGCGGGTGATTTGGAACGAGCAGGATTCTGGGAAGCAGCTAATCGTTATGGCCAGTATATTGACCAGTTCCGTGCAGCCATTAAGAATATGATAGACACGGACGGAACAGACCTGACTTTTGATGAGGTCAATCAGCTTATCTACCAAACGATTAATGAAATCAGGCAGGCTGAGAATGATGCTGTTCTTGATAAATTGGTCAGCAATCTGGAAAATGTGACCTTCAGTGATCTTGATAAAATCGTTCCGTATATCGTCAGGGCTGAATACTTCAATCAATATCTAGCTGAGCTGGAAAAGCTCGTCCAGAATGGAAAGCCTGCTGCAGATGAAGTGCGCGAACTTGTAAGATCCGTGAATAAGACAGAGGCGCTTGCACAAATCAACGAAGGTGTTGAAGTGACACGCCAGATTTTATCGGATGCTTTGACAGATGAAAACTTCTATTGGATTTATGATGAGTTTTTCACTCAATACAACCAGGATATAACGGCTGAAATTGAACAAAATGGGGCTCTTGACGCTGCCACTCTGATAGAGATCCTTACAAAGGTCAATCAGGAGCAGGGGCTTGGCTATATACTAGGAAATCTTTATACATTTGATAGGGATGACTTAGGTACTGCTGTCGGCTCCCTGATGCTTTGGAATGTCGATATTGAGCTGTATCGCGATGCGATCATTGCTTTGGCTGATTCAAAAGAAACCGTGACAGTGCAAGACCTGATCGATGCTGTCATTGGTGTGAATGAAAGATTCCTGCTTGATGAAATCCAGCAAAGCCCATATAACGCGCAAATCCATATCCTCAGGGATCTGCTTGGTGATACAGATGGTGAGTGGATTAAATACGAGTATAGTGAACAGTACAGACAGGCCATCGCAGACTTCGTCTACAGTCTGCCGGCAGGTGAGCTGTTGACTCTTGAAGATCTGAGGAATATTGTCACGTCCGTAAATGGAGCGAAGGAAAAGGAATTGCTCGATGCAATCAATAAGGATCTCTATGGCTTTGACATGGATGATCTATGGCAAGTTGTGGATCCAGAACTATTAAACTATAGCAATCTGGAATATTACAGAACTGCTGTACAGGAAATGCACGCAGAGCTGGGCCGTGACCTGACAGCGGAAGAAATTGCTGAGGCCGTGGTAAAAGGAAATGCTGCTGCTGAGCAAGCCCTGCTGGATGCAATCAATCATCATCTGACTGATTTTACTTATTACGATTTGTATGAGTTGTTCAATTATGATTCTATCGACCTGAACGCAGACATTTCATTCTACAGGGAAGCGATCCAGGCGATGCATGATAAGCTTGGCCGCGACCTGACAAAGGCTGAGATTGCCGAAGCGATCGCACAAGGAAACGCTGCTGCGGAACAGTCTTATCTTGATGCAATCAATCATAATGTCGAAGGCTTCGATTACTATGATCTTGAAAAGGTAGTAGATTATCAGCTAGTCGTATACGGCGATATCGATTTCTACCGTGCCGTGATTTTGGCGATGCAGCAAGACTTGGGCCGTGACCTGACAGCCGAGGAAATAACTGAAGCGGTTGTCCAGGGCAATCTTGATGCAATCCAGGCTGCACTGGATGAAATTAATAAAGACGACACTCAATTCTCATCCTACCACCTCTACAAGGTGCTCGGACCTGTTGAGGAAATCAAGCCGGATAATCTTCAGTTCTACCGTACTGCGGTCAAGGAGATGCGCGGAGAGCTGAAGCATGACCTGAATGCAGAGGAGCTTCTTGAAGCCGTAAAACGAGGCAACCAGTATGCAGTAGACCAGTATCTGTATATGATCAACAACGAGCCTTTTAATCTATCTCCTGGTGAATTCCAGATTTTCTTGGGAGACAGCGCAAAAGTCCTTGGATCCCGTATGCAGTCATACACGAATGAGATCCAGGCGCAAAAACAAACGCTAGGCAGAGATTTAAATAAGGCTGAAATTGTCGCCGTGGTGATAAGCGTCAATGAAACGCTGTTAGCCGCTCTTGAGGATGCGGTCAATAATAGCCCGGAAACCCTGACACTTGATGACCTGAAAGTAATTCACTTACTATATGATGGATGGTTCGATACACGCTTCCGCTTATACCAAATACAATTCATGAACCATAAAGCAGACGGCGGTGCACCTCTTTCTGCTGAACAAATTGCTTCCATCATGGAAAATGTAGATAACACAGGCGAGCATATGTATGCCTTCATCTTGCCGCAGGATTCTTACCAAGCCGGTGACCAGATCGAAGTCGAACTGATAAAACTTTATTATGGCGGTACTGTTTACCTAGTTCCAAAAGGTTCAGATTCAGAGATGACAGTTGATGAGTTGGAGAACTTGGTAACAAGCGGGCTAGGCGTTAAGGCATCAGACCCTGACGGCACAGGAACAGTATATCTTGATACAGCTTCCTTGCAAGCTGGAGAGTATGTAGCCTATACCGTTGATGTGAATGGTTATACATCCACACCTTCCAATAGCATCACACTAGAAGGCGGAACTGCCGTTGACACAGGAGATGGAGAACAGCCAGGAACAACAACAGCAACCATGCAGCTAAACAAGCTATCACCAGCTGAATTCGAAGTGACGGTGACAGACATGGATCAGAACCTGGATGCAACAGCTCTCGACACAGTTGAAGTCATCGTCGAAAATGCATACAACGACTACATTACAGTGACCCTGACTGAAGATGGTGAAAACACAGGAACATTCAAAGGCAGATTCACCTTCAGCAACGTCACAGACGACAACGCAGACATCATCGTCCAAACATACCTAGTTCAAGTAGCATACGCAGACAACGGAGAACCAGCAAGCGTAGTAAAAGAAATCACGAACTAATGGAACATGGGGACGGTTCTCGCTTCCAAATTTGCATAAGTAAAACATGTCCACAGAATCAGCAGTATGAAAGCTTTCCTGCTAAAAATAGTTAAGCGTAAGGCACCTCCCAATCGACAGGAAGGTGCCTTTTTGCAATCCAAAACGCGGTTCTCATGTTCCAGCCGCCCCGGGCGGTGGAACATGAGAACCGTCCCCGTGTTCCAAAGGGCTGGTGTATTTTTTCCTATTAATCTAGAGAAATCATATGACGCATAAAAGAAAAGTGAGTCGAATTTACTTAATTTTTGGTATTTTCTGTAGTTTTCAATAAATAAACATGCTACAATACTACTGTAATTTATTTACAATAAATACATAAAAAGGAGAGTGTATTGAGTGTTATTTAAAAGAAAAGTTGTGAATGCAATCCTGGTTTCTAGTTTATTAGTTGTCCCGTTGTCCCATGTATCTGCTAAAGATTCAGGTAAAGTAGCTGAGGTTGTAGTTTCCCAGGAAGTCAGTCTGGAAGATGCAAAGAAAGCAATAGAAAATTACATTAACTCAGAATCATATCTTGCGGCTCTACAAGGAGGGATTATATCCTTTAAAGAGAATCTTTATGATACGGAAGATAATTTAGTTGGCTACTATTTTGAAGTAGACTCTACAGAGACGAAGGGATACTTCATAACCTCGGCTGTAGATACGATTGACCCGTTCATTCAGTATGGAATTGATGGGAACCTTTCTGAAATGTTAAGCCAAAAAGGTGAAAATCAAAAAGTGTATTATTTTGGTGCTATGAAATTCCATTTTGCAGAAAGCGGGAAGGAGTTAAAGCACAATTTCGAAAAAGCTAAAAAATCTACAATTGATAAATTGAAGGCAGAAGGTAAGACAGATCAAGAAGAATTACAGAGATTAGAGAAACTGGAGTTAAAAAATATCAAAAGAGGCGATAAAAAAAGCCCAGGTTGGAAAAACGTTTTAGAAGGCAGCCAGAATAATGTTATTTCTGCAGCAGCAACTTCTTATAAAGTACTGGCTGTGGACAGGATTTACCAACGTGCCTCAGGAATCAACAATCCAGGTTCAGCATGTGGGGCAACCACGGCTGCAATGATCATGGACTATTATTACGATGTTATGGGTTATAGCGTGCGTGATAATGCGTATTATGGCTCATGGGCAAATCTGGTAAATCACTTGTATAATGAAATGGGAAGCACTTGGATAGGAACTTCACTTTCCATGTGGAAAAGTGGTGCCCTAACCCATGTACGTCATACTAGTTCAGCATGGGGCGCAAGCCAGTATTCTGATGCAGTGGGTTATAGTTCAAAATTCATTGCAGCAATCGATAGCAGTGATCCTGTCGCTATTCGTTTCGATCGTTTTGATGCAGGAGGCTCAACTATTGAATATCATTTCGTAGCAGGAATTGGTTATAACAAAAATGGAAGCTATACTGGTGATTTACATGTAGCTTACAAGGATCCGGATAACGGCAGTACAAATACAGGCACCCACTGGCTGGACTGGACTGCTGATGATGATGATTTCGGAATTGCTTACCTTTACTAAAGCATAAGGAGAGTTTAGTATGAGATTTTGGTCAAAGGGAACGGTATTGTGGCTGGTACTTTCAGTTATATTTATTTACTTAGTAGATTTATTTACAGTTAGCCCTAACGTCACCTCAGGAAACGGAAATTTGGGGCTATTAATAGTGGTGCCGGCGTTCGTTGTCTTTCTACTTTTGGCTAGAAGTTTGTGGAGAGGTTTAGACAGGCTCGAGTTAGCTTCGAATACTCGGTCGATAATCGGCTTAGGTGCTCTTGTACTCTTACTGGTCTTTTGTTATCTAGAATATAATTTTATTATAAATCTAGTTAACGATTTAGGAGGTTCTCCTGAAGTAGAAGCCTCGAAAATCTACCGTTATCCTTGGCTAAATCAGTATACAAATACCATCTTCATTAACTTATATACTTTTGGTATTTTAGTAACTGGAGTCACTTTAATAAAATTGATCTTTAAGAAAAAAACAGTTACCAACCAAAAATAACGTGGAACATGGGGACGGTTCTCACGTTCCAGAAATTCAGCCAGAATACAGGTTAAAGTGCCTTAATAAAGACAAGGGAAATGATCTTCATTTCCCTTGTTTTAACTATGAACAACAGTCTTTTATAAAGCTTATAAAGCCTGTAAGGATTTTAATACAGTTTGATATTCCTTTATCTTTTGTATTCCGAGAATCTTTGTATAATCAGAAGTTAAGAATGTAATGAATTCATCTAAAGAAAAGGATTTAATAATAATTTCCGCTTCCTTTAATTCTTCAAAAGTTTCCACGTAATCAAAACCTTCATGTTTTGTCATATATACAACTCCTGCTTTATTAAAAGCCTTATGACTAGCCTTTAATAGATCCTTTAGATGGTTATTATAGGTTGTGTTCGTCATATCATGACGCACCATTGCCAAACAATCATAAAAACGCACCATATTAATGATTAGATGATTTTGGTCAATCATCTTATAAGCTGGCGTTAATTCATAAGGTTCTGTATCTAGCTTGTGTTTCAAACGCTTTTCTTTTAGTTGATTCAATCTCATTAATTCAACTTCCTCGCGAAGATAAATCCCTTTTTTCACTTCCTTTAGTAAGTTCTGTTTTTTTAAAGCCAGCAGTCTTTGTCTGGAAATAGCCAGACGTACCAACACTTCATTTGAAGTAAGTGTGTGCTGTTCAATCAGCATGGTTAAAATTTCGCTGCGGCTCTTATTGAACAACTCCTCCAGCTTCTGTAACTCAACCGTTGACATATTACCCACCCTTTCTATTTACAAAGTAAATAGTTATTATTTTCTTTAATTATAATCTTATCTATTTACTTTGTAAATAGATATAAGTGATTGAATTGGAAAATCTCAAATAAAGTAAAAATGCTCTAAAAAAGACCAAATTCAAAACGGTTCTCATGTTCCGCCAGCCGCCAGGCGGTGGAACATGAGAACCGTCCCCACGTTCCAAATTTTTTTCTCCACAACAAGGCAGGAGGAATCGTTCCTAATAACGAACAATATAATATGTATCTAAGAACAAAATCTAGGGGGAGTGAAAGTGAATTTGAGGTTTTCCAAGAGAAGAAAGAATCTGTTTTCAGTCGTGCTGATTGTGTTCCTGATCATGCAGTCGCTGTCAGCAGTGGCCCTGGCCAGCCCGCAGAAGGGGTTCAAGGACCTTCCAAAGTACCAGAAGGAGATTGGCGAGCTGGTAGAGCTCGGCATCATCAACGGCTATCCGGACAACACGTTCCGGCCGAACTTGCCGATCACGAGGCTGCAGGCGGTCACGATGATCGCAAGGGAAATGCAGCTCGACACGAAGAACCGCCCGAATCCAAACTTCAAGGATGTAAAAAAGGGCATGCCAGGCTATGAGGCAATCGCTGCTGCGGTAGCGGAAGGCATCATCACCGGCAAGGCCGATGGCAATTTCGATCCGCAGGGCAAGCTGTCCCGCGCCGAGATGGCCAAAATTCTCGTCAAAGCATACAACCTGAAGGCACCGGCTACATACAGCAAAACGTTCAAGGACGTCCCAAAGAAATACTGGGCACACGACTTCATCAAAGCCATCGCCGCAAATGATATCACAACCGGGTATGGAGACGGCACATTCCGGCCAGGAGCCCACATAACAAGGCTTCAATTCTCGCTTTTCCTGTCACGCTACATCAACGGCATCAAGAAAGCAGAGCTGGCGGCCCTTTCGCAGAAATTCACCCTGAAAACCTCCAAGAGCAAAATCACCTATGGTGAAAAAGTCACCCTGACCCTCGAAGCAAAAGACATAAAGGACATGACCTACACAGCCAGCTGGGATGCTACCGCCGGCAACCTGACCGTCGCAGCCGACAAGCAATCGGCGGAATGGACGGCCACGAAAAACAATACGCAAACCGATACCGTAATTGTTAAAATAGAAATAAAAACAAAAGGCAAAAAATACCTCATTGAAAAATCAGCAGCGATTTCCGTTGAGAAGCTTCAGGAAACAACCGTCACGGACAGTGATGCTGACGGCCTTTCCAACAACCAGGAAAGACAGCTTGGCACCGATCCGGCTAAGCCTGATACGGATGGCGACAAGCTGAAGGACGGCGAAGAGGTCAACACCTACAAAACGAACCCGCTGCATCCAGATACAGACGGTGACCGCCTCACCGATTACTTTGAAGTCATGGCAAAAATGCCGGCTAAATTCGATCCGCTAAAGCCAGACTCAGATGGCAACAAAGTCCCGGACAGCGCCGAGGACTATGACCAGGATAAATTGATCAACGCCCTGGAAGAAGGGGCAGGCACAGATCCATTCAATCCTGACACCGATGGCGATAAGCTTGCGGACAGCTATGAGGTTCTTTACCTGTCCGATCTTTCTCCATTAAAACCTGATACAGATGAAGACGGCGTTCCAGACCCGCTCGAGGACTTTGACGGCGACGGCATCACGACAGTCCAGGAACAGTTGCTCCTGACAAATCCATTATCAGATGATACAGACGGCGATGGCCTGAAGGACCAGGAAGAGGTAGGCGTCTATAAAACAAATCCGACAATGGAAGACACCGATAATGACCAGCTCGATGATGCAGCTGAAATCAAGTTCGGCACCAATCCGCAAAACCCGGACACCGATGGAAATGGCACACTCGACGGTCTGGAAAAAAGGGAGCAGACCCTGAAGTCCGATGCACAGAATGTCCAGCTGACATTTGCAGCAACAGGCGATGCGACCGAAACGACGTTGATAAAAGAAGATAAATCTGTCAGCAGCCTCGTAGGTGCTGCCGGCGTTGTCGGCAAGCCAGTCGACATCACCACATCATCCCTGTTTGACAGCGCAACGCTGACAATCCAATACGATGCCAGCCAGCTAAATGGCATCCAGCCTGAAAATCTAAGAATCTTTTATTTCAATCCAAAAACCAACCAGCTGGAGCCAGTTGAAAACCAGCAGGTGAATACGGCGAATTCAACAGTTTCAGCAACACTGACTCACTTCTCTACTTATGTCCTGGGTGATTTAAGCCTATGGGCAAAGTCATGGGAAGAAAACACGAAGAACCCTCCTGCACCAGGTCCAGGGGGAGAAGAGGAGAAGCCGCTCGACCTTGTGCTCGTCATCGACAGCTCAGGCAGCATGTCCAGCAATGACCCGAACGATTATCGCCTGTCAGGTGCAAAGGAAGTCATTGATTCCCTGAAGGCGGGTGACCAGGTAGCCGTTGTCGGCGACCGAGGAGCGGTTGTAGACTTCGACAGCTGGGCAGTCCTTCTTCAGGAACTGACCGAGGATAAGGAAGCTTTGAAAGACGCCGTGGATAAAATCGACTCATCTGGCGGTACGGACATTGCGGCCGGCGTCACCATCGGCCTTGCCGAGCTTGAAAAAAATGGCCGCACGGATGCGGATAAGGCAATCATCCTGCTGACTGACGGGGAAGGCTATTACACACACACCCTGACAACGAAAGCGCAGCAGATGGGTGTCAAGATTACGACAATTGGCCTTGGCGAATACATCGACTTCAACCTGCTGCAAAAAATCGCTGACGACACTGGCGGCGACTTCTACCATGTTGAAGTAGCAGAAGACCTTGAAATCATCCTCGAGAGATCAAAGGATCAAATCGACAACGATGACACAGATGGCGATGGCCTGCCGGACTGGGTCGAAAAGCTGGCGGAGTCGAATGGTGGCTTCATCCTGAAGAACACCTTCCATATTCCGTTCACCGACATCCAGATTCCATACGAAAATAAGTTCATCACCAAGTTTGATGCAGCCGATACTGATGGCGATGAAGTCAACGACGCGGATGAGCTTGGAGGCCTGAGCAATATTTTCGTCAGCGCCAACAAGACGAAAGTATATTTAAAAGAATATCCGCGCAGCAATCCGAATATCGCTGATACAGACGGAGATAACGACAATGACAAATACGATGACAAACCATTAAGGGAATACATCAAGCCAGTCGTCCTCCTGCACGGCATCCGTTCGAATACGGGCGATACATGGGGCGGCGATGCCTGGGTCGACAATGGCAATCTGTCACTGTTTGCCGGCCAGAATGAGCCTGATTTTACAAAAGATGTTCCAAGCTATCTGACCGCGACGAAAACAGCGTACAGCAAAGGTGACAACCTGACCTACAGCCACCTGGATGCCCAATATATCAAAGAGGTCCGGGCGAACTCGCTTGCAAGACATTTGGAGATGCAAGGCTATGATGCGAACGAATCCATCTTCGTCTTCAACTGGGAGAACATGGACCATGTCCTGTATGCAGCCCAGCATCTTGAAGCATACCTGGAAAATCTGATAGCGAATTACCTGCCAGATCAGGATGTCGACGTGACGAAGGGCTACAGCCAGGAAACGAGCTTCTCGCTTGTTGGCCACAGCGCCGGCGGCTTGGTGTCGCGCACCTATATCGAAACACTGCAGGACAGCTCTGACCCGATGATCGACAATCTGGTAACAGTCGATACACCGCACTACGGATCCGATTACCTGAACAATGGCGGCATCTGCGGATTGGTCACCGAAGACCTGGACCGAGAAGACAGCGACCTGTTCTATTCGAATCCAAGCAGCTGGTGCTCGGATTACGGCCAGGAGCAACTGAACTATGATAACAAGGGTAGCACAAACTACTATTTCTTCGGCGGCCTGATCGGAAGATACTATGAAATGGTTGACGATATCCCTGGTGACAGAGTGCCGCCTCGCAAGGTGGATAAGTATTATGTCCCTAGCGACAAGGCGCCGATCATGCTGACATTCGGCCCACAGGGTAAAAGTAAAACCGATGATGAGCTATTCTCCGATATTAAGAGAGAGCTAGGAAAGCATGGCATTACCGTACCGGATGAAAACAAAGACGTGCTGAGTGAGAAATATTTCGGCGACAACATCGTCACCCTCGGCAGCCAGCTAGGCATCCCGGCTGACTTCCAGAGAGGAAACGAAGCAGGGGTGGATGCAGTAACCTACGACCAGGCCATCGTTGTCGTCGGACGCCCATCCCACTCATCACACAGCGACATGACAAAACTCGAAATCGTGTACGAAAAAATTAACGAATTAATCAAATGAAACAAAGGGACGGTTCTCGTGTTCCAGAATGGAACACAAGAACCGTCCCCACGTTCCAAAGGAGTCTGGTGATGATGAAGAAGCTGGTTCTGCTGCTGCTTGGTGCAGCCTTTATAGGATATGAATATATCATATACGCCCTCACGGGCACACTGGTAGTACCGCAGGAGTATGAAGCAGCCTATAAGACTCTCACCCTTGTACTTCTCATTACGACGATTATTATTCAGGCAGCCATCTTCCTGACCAGGCAGGAGCAATTCTGGAAGGCAGCGGCTCTCCAGGTCATGAGCTTTATTATGGTTGTATTGGCAGAAATGATCGCCAAAGATTACTTTCACAACCAGGTCACAGCCTATCCGGACTGGAGCGGCATTATGATGTTCGGGGCAATCGAAATAGCACTATTGACGGCGATCATCTATATATGGAAATAAACAAAGGGACGGTTCTCGCGTTCCACTGGTCTACGACCGTGGAACATGAGAACCGTCCCTGCGTTCTTATAGCGCGGCCTTCGCTTTCTCCAGCAATGCGGATTCGCGTGCTTCTTTGGCGCTTTCGTATTGTGTTTTGAATTCGTCTGCTTCTGATGCGCTGAAGCCTCTTGCTTCGAGGTCATTCACAAGCGCTCCGTATAAATAATTGAAGGTTTCGTCTGTATTTGCTTCAAGTGCTTGTCCAGCAGTTGTGTACTTTCTATAGAAGTAAGTGATCGAAACGGATTCTCCGTTCTGCTTCTTCGTGCTGTACTCGGAATAAGCTGCGCCAACCAATGCATCAATTTTGGCATTTGCCTGTGCCTGCAGGTCCTCAAATGAAGGGCGGTAAGCTGCCTTGATGACTTCAGCTGTGATTTTCTTTTCTGGCTGCTTCTTAGCAACTGCATCCTTCTTCTTGCCCTCAGTTGACTTAGCAGAAGTGTTGCCAGACTTAGAGCTTCCAGAACCAGTTGTAACATTTGTATTTGAATTAGTAGACTTACCAGAAACAGTCGCCGTGCTGCTGTCGCTGTTAGAGCCAGCGGATTCGGCAGCACTCTTAGCGGTAGTATCTGATGTACCTTCTGCACTTTCTCCATCAGCAGCATTACTCTCTGCATCGCTGCTCTCTTCTCCATCTACGACACTATCAAGATCAGGAAGATCAACTTTATAATCATTCTTCGTGATTTCCTCTACCTTTTCATCGGCAACGTCATATTCCTTCACATTCAAATAATAATATAAAACACCTGCTGTTCCAGCGAGCAGGACAAGGACAGTGGCAATAGCAATCTTAAATGACTTCTTCATTCTTTGGTGTTCTCTCCTTTGAGTTTACTAATATGTGAAAAACATTTAAATATTACCATAAATATACCGATAAAAGGAACGTATTCTAAAAAAAGGTTATAGGAAAATTCTACAAATTAGCAAATTCCGTTGTATCTGGTAAATTAATCTAGTATTATAGTCTCATGTTGAAAAGACTCTATTACATAGAGAAAACGATAGATAGAGCCAATAATCTTAACGGGGGAAACAGAATTGAAAAGGTATCCATTCAGCAACAAGACGATTACAGCCATTTTGGCAGCATCCATTGCCTTAACGCCATTGGCACCTGCAGGAGTATTTGCACAGGGTTCGACAACATCAACTGTTCAGGTAGCAAGTGAATCTACTGCCATTGACCGTGTTACATTGATTTACAGCAAGCTGACAAATGACCAGAAAGTGGTCTTTAATTTAGCGGCTGAAAAATTAAAGGATTTTAACTCAGCAGATTGGCAAGCTGTGCTATTGGACGAAGTAGAAGCTAAGGTTGGCAACAAGGCAGAAACAATTGCAAAAGAACTGTCTCTTCTAGTTTATGGAGCGACTGACTCTAATCTTTCAGAGAGAGTCCAGGCATTCAAGGATTCTCAGGCAGGACTAGATTTTGAAAGCCTCACAAACCCAACTGGAAAACCGGACAAGACAATCGATTTAATCTTTGATTTCCTTGTTGATGCAGAAAAAGAACTATGGAAGAAGTCTCCTTCTTATGTATTCTCTACACCAGTTGACCAAGTAGCAGCAGAAATCCGTACTGAACTGATTAAACAATCTAAATATGCTGACCTTAACAGCAGACTGAATACAAATGTAGGAACAAATCTTGAAGGTATCTTCACAATGAAAGACAATATCAATAATCGTTTAGTCAGCAACAAAGGCATGACAACCGATCAAATTGGTATTTTACGAGATGCCTTCATTGATGCAGCTTTCCTTGCGGGAAACCCTAACGATGGCGGAACAACTCTTCCAGGCGGCGGCGGTGGCGGAACACTTCCTCCAGTAGATCCAGGTAACCCTGATCCAAATGTTATCGAACTTCCAGAAGGCGCAGCAGAAGTAGTAAAAGAAAAGAACCCTTCCGGAATGGTAGAAGTAGTAACAAAAGTCGTTCCTGAAAAGGTAGCAGAAATCGTAGCGTTACTTACAGCTGAAAAGAACACAATCGAAGTTGTTCTTGAAACTCCAGCAGCTGGTGAAGAAGTAAAGGCTCAGGTCCCAGCTTCACTATTCACAGAAGCAGCAAAGAAAAACAGCAAGGCTGTAGTAGCAATCTCTACACCTGAAGCATCCTACAAACTGCCTGTATCTGAAATTAACGTCGCTGCCCTTGCAGCTAAACTAGGCACAACAGCTGACAATGTGAAGATCAATATCTCTGTCAACGTTGTAAACAAGAATGTAGCAGGTGTGAAGAAAGTATCTGATGTCATTGACTTCACAATTGAAGCAGTAGCAGGCACTAAGAAAGAATACATCTCAACATTCTCAACATATGTTGAGCGTGAAATCGTCGGCGACACTGACTTCAACAAAGAAAAGTCAGTAGCAGTAAGATTGAATGCTAATGGAACTTTCTCTGCTATCCCGACTATATTCGATGGCAAAACAGCAACAATCAAGTCATTGACAAACTCTGAGTACACGATCGTCGAAAACAGCAAGACATTCAAGGATGTTAAGAGCGGCTGGGCGAAGGAATACATTGAAACACTTGCATCCAAGTACATCGTGTACGGAAAAGCAAATGGCGAATACGAGCCAGGCAAGCACATGACTCGCGCGGAATTCGCGGTTCTGCTCGTTCGTGCTCTTGGTCTTCCAACTGAAAAGTATGATGGAAAGTTCAAGGACGTAAACGGAATCGAATGGTTCGCGAAAAATGGAGAACTGACTGCAGCAGTTAAGTACGGCGTAATCCAGGGGAAGGGCGATGGCACCTTCGCTCCGAACGAAAAAATCACTCGTGCTCAGGCAGCAGCTATGATCGAGCGTGCAATGAAGATCTCATTTGTGAAGTATGACTTCAGCCAATTGGATAAAACGAAGACACTGAAAAACTTTAAAGATGCTAACCAAATTGGCTCTTGGGCAAAAGCAGGTGTTGAAGCGGTTTACCAGGCAGGCATCGTAAAGGGTAAAGGCGACGGCACATTCAATCCAACTGGTTACACTCAGCGTAACGAAATGGCAGCAATCCTTGCTAACTTCCTTGTAAGTGCAGAACTGCTTGACGATACATTCAGCGAGTAATGTAAAAGATATTTCCCGCAACAGACTATTAACCTGTTGCGGGATTATTTATGAAAAAGCCTTTATGTAAAATATGCCAATTCGACAAATTCCCTTCAAATTAATGGGAAAATGCGGTTAAATTAAATAGTTAACATTTATATGACAAGATTATCAGTAATGTTTCAATTGTGCCTGAGGAATGGACAATTTACATAAAATTCGACATAATTCCCCATGCATTTATGCTTTAATATGATATAGTACTAGTTATTGATTTTTTATACACAGGAGGAAGCAATGGAAGAGACGATAAGTTTAAAAGAACTGCTCGGTACCTTAAGAAAACGCCTCTGGCTCATTTTGTCCATTACTATAATGGCAACACTGGTGAGCGGAATCATCAGTTATTTCTTCTTAACCCCAATCTATCAGGCTTCGACACAAATTCTAGTTAATCAGAAAAAGAGCGATCAGGCAGTCTATAATCCAGGTGAGGTACAGACAAACCTGCAATTAATCAACACATATAACGTTATTATCAAAAGTCCGGCAATCCTTGAGTTAGTAATCGAGGAACTGGACCTGGAAATGACTTCACAAGAGTTAAGCAGCTTCATTACAGTTGGAAGCGAAAAGGACTCACAAGTAGTCAACATTTCTGTCCAAAATGCCGATAAAGAATTAGCAGTGGATATTGCCAACACAACGGCACAGGTCTTCAAAAAAGAAATCACAAAAATCATGAACATCGATAACGTCAGCATTCTTGCTAAGGCAAATGACGTACAGACAGAGTCACCAATCAAACCAAAGCCGCCACTAAACATTGCAATCGCATTAGTAGTCGGTTTGATGGCAGGTGTGGGACTTGCATTTCTATTAGAATATTTTGATAACACGGTAAAAGATGCACAGGATATTGAACGCACGCTGGGACTTCCGGTTCTTGGGGTCATCTCAGTCATCGATGACAAGCAAATGGCGGCGATCAAGGAGAAAAAGGCACAACAAAGAGGTGAAGTGAGCAATGGCTAAAAAGAAGAAAAATTCATTAGGCAATTCGCAAAGAAGTCTCATCACCTTCGTTGATCCAAAATCACCGATTTCTGAGCAATACCGGACAATCAGGACGAATATTGAGTTTTCATCAGTGGACAAAGAAATCAAAACGTTGATGGTTACTTCACCAGGTCCAGCAGAAGGAAAATCAACGACGGCTGCCAACCTGGCTGTGGTTTTTGCGCAGCAGGCCAAGAAGGTCCTCCTTGTTGATACCGACTTGCGTAAACCGACCGTGCATTATACATTCAACCAGAACAATACTTTTGGTCTGACCTCCGTGCTTTCAAAGCAAAGATCTCTATCTGAAACAGTCAACCTTACTGACCAGCCATACCTATCTGTTCTGACAAGCGGACCGATTCCGCCAAATCCTGCCGAATTATTAGGCTCAAAGGCGATGGAACAATTCCTTGAAGAAGCAAAACAAGAGTATGATGTAGTTCTATTCGACACTCCACCGGTCTTGGCAGTAACGGATGCACAAATTCTAGCTAATCGATCTGATAGTGTTCTTCTTGTCGTTTATAGCGGAAAAACGGAAATGGAAGAAGCAACCAAGGCGAAAGACCTATTAACAGCTGCGAAAGGCAAGCTATTAGGTATGGTTCTTAACCATAAAAAGCTGCAAAGCTCGGACTACTATTATTATTATGGCAACAAATAACCCTCATTCGACAATGATTCGACAAAATACACCCATTTACCCACGTGGGGTATAATGGTAATATAGTAAAAGACCTATAAAAGTGACAATTTTTTGGAAATGAGGGGTTGGAATGATAGATTTGCATTGTCATATACTTGCAGGAATAGACGATGGTGCACAAACGATGGCGGACAGTCTCGAAATGGCCCGCGCTGCAGTAAATGAAGGAATCCAGACAATCGTCGCAACTCCTCACCATAAAAATGGCAGATATGAAAATACAAAGCTTCAAATCATCGAGAAAACAGAGGAATTAAATAAAAAGCTTAAAGAGGAAAATATCCCGCTAGCCATCCTGCCTGGGCAGGAGCCGGCTATACACGGTGAATTGCTGACGGGGCTTACACTCGGAGAAGTCAGCACATTGAACCATACAGATTATATCTTCATCGAGCTGCCAGCTGGCCATGTACCACGCTATACAGAACAAATGATTTACGATCTCCAGGTGGAAGGGAAGATTCCGGTCATCGTTCACCCAGAACGAAACCAGGAAATTACCGAGCGTCCGGACATCCTTTATAAATTGGTGAAGAACGGCGCATTATCGCAATTAACAGCTTCAAGTGTTAGCGGAAAGTTTGGTAAAAAAATCAAAAGTTTCTCAGAACAATTAATTGATGCAAACCTGGTTCATTTCATCGCTTCAGACGCTCACAACACAAATAGACGCGGATTCCACATGGTGCACGCTTACGACAATATTGATACCCGTTATGGTGTTGATATGGTGTATTTATTTAAGGAGAATGCAGAATTACTCGTTCAGGGGAAAAACGTATATAAAGAAGTGCCGCAGCATGTGAAAAAGAAAAAATTCCTTGGACTCTTCTAGAACACATCAAGAATTAAAATACTTCTTTGTCAGATAGAAACTGACCGGCGATGCCTCCTACCCGTTACCCATGGAGGCACTCGATCATGCTGTGGGATGCTGGGATAGCAGGCCTTAGACACTTGAGTTGTCGATAGCATGATGTGAGGGCGGGTTAGATGCCCATTTTAACTTAATACAATACAAATAGATATCTAATGAGAGTATATGTAAAGACACGTGTATTTTCATTAGATATTTATTTTGCCAGGGGACTTTAGCAAGATAAAGTGAAGATTGATATAGGGGGATATTGATGAGCTATCATAAGCGTTTATTATTATTGTCAGGACTTGATTCAGTTATTGTGTTTGCTGCAGTTTACATCAGTTACATACCACTTCACCCAACGGCCGATACCATTCATGTCATAAATATTTTTTACAGTGCCCTTGTTCTTCTAATGTGTCACCATATTTTTGCAGCTATGTTCCTCCTGTACAATAAAGCATGGGAGTATGCAAGCGTCGGAGAATTAGTCGGAATTACAAAATCAGTTACTCTTTCAATACTGATGCTGACCTTGTTCCAATTTATCATGGATTATAACGTTTATGGCCGAGTTCTCTTTAGTACATGGACGCTGCTGATCCTAATGATTGGCGGAAGCCGTTTCTGGTGGCGAATCACTCGTGACCGTTTCATCAAAGCGGATAAAAATATGACTCAGGTTTTAATCATTGGCGCTGGACAAGCAGGAACACTTGTTGCAAGACAGCTAAAAAACAACCGTGATTTAGGTTTGATGCCCGCAGCATTCATTGACGATGACCCAAACAAATACAAGCTGCATATCCTTGGTATTCCGGTAGCGGGCACAAGTAAGGATATTGCTGTAGCAGTTGAAAAATATAAGATTGATAAAATCGTCATTGCGATTCCTTCATTAAATAAGAAGCAATTGACGCGAATTTTTGAAGAATGTTCTAAAACAAAAATTAAACCGCAAATCATGCCCAAAATAGAAGACGTCATGCTTGGGAAGACACCAGTCAGCCAATTCCGTGATGTTGAAGTAGAGGATTTGTTGGGGCGGGATCCTATCAAACTCGATATTGAAGGTATTTCAGAGTATATTTCAGGTAAAACCGTTCTTGTAACTGGTGCAGGTGGATCAATCGGATCGGAAATTTGCCGGCAGATTTGCCCGTTCAAACCCGAGAGATTAGTGCTGGTAGGGCATGGTGAGAACAGTATATATACGATTGATATGGAACTGCGTAACCAATACGGCCAGGAGATTGAGATCATCCCGGTGATAGGGGATGTACAGGACCGTGAGAGAATGTTCGAAGTAATGGTAGAGTACTCACCGGATGTTGTATATCATGCTGCTGCTCATAAGCATGTGCCTTTGATGGAATACAATCCGAGGGAAGCTGTTAAGAATAACGTGTTTGGAACAAAGAACGTAGCAGAAGCAGCAGACACATTCGGAGTTGGAACATTTGTCCTTGTATCTACAGACAAGGCAGTAAATCCAACGAACATCATGGGGTCAACAAAACGAATTGCTGAAATGATCATTCAATCGCTTGCGCAGACAAGTAAGACCAAGTTTGTAGCTGTTCGTTTTGGGAACGTACTTGGAAGTCGTGGTAGTGTTATCCCTTTGTTTAAAAAGCAGATCCAGGCTGGTGGGCCGGTTACCGTTACACATCCTGATATGACACGTTACTTTATGACGATTCCTGAAGCTTCGCGGTTGGTTATTCAGGCTGGATCACTGGCTCGTGGTGGAGAGATTTTTGTACTTGATATGGGTGAACCGGTTAAAATTACGGACTTAGCTAAAAACTTAATAAGACTCTCTGGATATTCAATTGAGGAAATCGGTATCCATTATTCTGGCTTGAGACCTGGGGAGAAGATGTTTGAAGAGTTGTTAAATGAAAATGAAATCCATCCTGAGCCAATTTTTCCTAAGATTTTTATTGGAAGGGCTGTTTTAGAACAACAGGAGGAAGTGGAGTTCTTAATAGATCGTTTTGAGAACTTTAGTGCACCTCAATTAAAAGAATATGTGATTAACCTTGCCAATAGAAGAAAGAACCGTGTGTATCTAGTAGCAAAGTAACACGATATTATAGAAGAAACTAGGTACAGATAAAAAAGCATTATGAAACGGGGAGCGGGAATGAAAAAAGTAAGGAAGGCGATTATTCCAGCAGCAGGATTGGGAACACGCTTCTTGCCGGCGACAAAAGCGATGCCAAAAGAAATGCTTCCAATCGTTGATAAGCCGACTATCCAGTACATAGTGGAAGAGGCGATTGCATCAGGAATAGAAGATATCATTATTGTCACGGGTAAAGGGAAGCGTGCAATCGAAGACCACTTCGATTTTGCCCATGAGTTAGAACAGAATCTGATAGAAAAAGGAAAGTTGGATATTCTAGAGAAGGTTCGTTATTCAACGAATCTTGCAGACATTCATTATATTAGACAAAAAGAACCAAAGGGACTTGGACATGCTGTTTGGTGTGCACGTAATTTCATTGGTGACGAGCCTTTCGCGGTATTGCTTGGTGACGATATAGTTCAGAGTGAAAACCCATGTCTACGCCAACTGATTGATCAGTATGAACAGACCCATTCATCGGTTATCGGTGTACAGACTGTGCCTGAAGATGAGACTCACCGATATGGGATTGTGGAACCGTCGATTCAAACTGGCAGAAGATATCAGGTTGAGAATTTCGTCGAAAAGCCAGGACCTGGAAAAGCGCCTTCTAATCTTGCCATTATGGGAAGATATATTTTAACTCCTGAGATTTTCATGTTTCTGGACCAGATGGAAACAGGTGCTGGTGGCGAGATTCAGCTGACAGACGCAATTCAGAAGTTAAATCAAATCCAACGGGTATTTGCTTATGATTTTGAAGGCAAGCGTTATGATGTTGGAGAGAAGATTGGGTTTGTGAAGACAACTTTGGAGTTCGCGTTACAAGATGTTGAACTTCGATCAGAATTATTATCTTATCTTGATGAGGTATTGACGAAGGAAAAGGTTAAATAAAATTTATTTACCCGGGTTCATGTTAACTTTATTGGACCCGGGGTGTTTTTTTGAGATTTGGATTCCCTTGAATTTACTAGATAGGTCCATGGATAATTCGATGGAGTGCGTGTAAACGGAATGGAAAGGGATTTCCATTTTTATAGTGGATATCTATTTATTATTTGGTTGTGTGATTGAATAAATATTATGGGATGGATAAAGTACTAGATTATTTAGTAGTTTAGAAGTTAGTTGGAAAGTTAGGAAAAAAGGAGCTATCCAATTAAGTTCTAACATACTAAATGATTATTCAAGGAGTGTTACAGGCATGTATATGAAAATAAAGAGATTGATAGATATCATTCTTTCTTTAATTGGACTTATTGTTTTATCACCTTTTTTTTTAGTTCTTCTTATCGCTATTAAAATTGATTCAAGAGGTCCGGTACTTTTTAAGCAAAAGCGTGTTGGAATCAATAAAACACATTTCAATATATTGAAGTTCCGTACTATGAGAATAGATACACCTAAGGACACTCCAACTCATTTATTAGATAACCCAGAACAATACATTACTAAGATGGGTAAGTTCTTAAGGAAAACTTCTCTTGATGAACTGCCTCAAATTTGGAATATCTTTGTTGGAGATATGAGCATTATTGGGCCTAGACCAGCGCTATGGAATCAATATGACTTGATTGCTGAACGAGATAAGTATGGAGCAAATGATGTTCCACCTGGGCTCACTGGATGGGCACAGATTAATGGTCGTGACGAGCTTCCGATTGAGGATAAGTCCAAGTTGGATGGTGAGTATGTTGAAAGAATTAGTCTCTGGATGGATGCAAAGTGCTTTTTTGGTACCATTGTTAGTGTTGTAAAAAGTGACGGTGTTGTTGAAGGTGGGACTGGAGCTACAGCGAAGAAAGAAATCGCGAGTAGTAAGGAGAGTATTTCCAAATGAAAAAAATACTGATAACAGGTAAAAACAGCTATGTGGGTATGAGCCTAGATAAATGGCTAGGAAACTATCCTGATAGATATTCAATAGATTCGATTAGTTTAAGAGACGTTACGTGGAGGGAGAGCGACTTCTCAGAGTATGATGTGGTGTTTCATGTGGCTGGTATAGCACATATAAAGGAAACGAGAGAAAATGCACATCTCTATTATAAAGTGAACCGTGATTTGGCATACGAAGTTGCGCAAAAGGCAAAAATTGAAGGTGTTAAGCAGTTCATATTCCTTAGTTCCATGAGTGTTTATGGAATTGAGAGTGGTGTGATTGATGAAAACTCTCCTCTTAAACCTAAAAGTAATTATGGAAAGTCTAAGCTTGAAGCTGAAGAGTTGATCACAAATTTAGAGGATTGTGTTTTTAAAGTTGCAATTTTACGCCCGCCTATGATTTATGGTAAGGGGTGTAAAGGTAATTATAACAAATTAGCAAAATTTGTACTAGGAACACCTGTTTTTCCTGATATAGCCAATAATCGTAGTATGATTTATATCGATAATTTGTCGGAATTTGTAAAGTGCGTAGTTGATAATTGTGATCATGGTTTGTTTTTTCCACAGAATGATGACTATGTGAGCACAAGTGAAATGGTTGAATTAATTGCAAAGGTACACGGGAAGAAAATCTTATTAACTAGTTTATTTAATCCTTTATTAAACTTAATGAAGAATAAGAGTACATTTAAAAAAGTATTCGGAAGCTTAGTATATGACAAAAGTTTATCTAAATATAGAGATATTCAATTTAAAAACTATATTGGTTTTAAGGAATCAATAATATTGACGGAGGATTAAGATGAAAAAAGTAGTAATACTATCCAACCATCATGCATATACGTATAACTTCCGTAAAGAGATTATACAAAGGCTTATTGATGAACACTATAAAGTTTATGTTGTTCTACCTTATGGTGAGAAGGTAGAACTTTTGAAAGAAATGGGATGTGAGTTTATAGATTTACCTCTTGACAGACGAGGAATGAATCCTATAACTGATTTAAAATTACTTTTAAATTATCACAAAATCATTAAACACATTAAACCTGATGCTGTTTTATCTTATACTGTAAAGCCAAATATATATGGCGGGATAGTTTGCAGGTTTTTAAATGTTCCTTTTTTTCCTAATGTTACTGGTCTCGGATCTGCAGTTGAAAATGAAAGTGTAATACAGAAGGTACTGGTGCAAATGTATAAATTTGCATATAAGAAAGCAAGTTGTATATTTTTTCAAAATGAAGAAAACCAACAGTTTTTCAAAAATAAGAGAATCACAATTAAAAAATCAAGAATTATCCCTGGGTCTGGTGTAAATACACAGTATTTTTCATTAATACCTTACCCATCTGATGAAACGATAGAATTTGTATTTATATCTAGGATCATGAAGGAAAAAGGCATAGATCAATATTTAAAGGCTGCTGAATTCATTAGAGGAAAGTATCCAAATACGAAATTTCATGTTCTTGGATTTTGCGAAGAGGATTATGAACAAAAACTTCAGGAGTTACACGATAAAGGAATAATACATTATCACGGAATGCAGAGCGATGTTCGAGAGTTTCATAAGATATCCCATTGTACAATTCATCCTACTTACTATCCTGAGGGAATGTCTAATGTGCTTTTAGAGAGTGCTGCATCTGGTAGACCAGTAATTACAACAAATAGAAGTGGGTGCAGAGAGATTGTAGATGATGGTGTAAATGGTTATATTGTAGAACAGCAAAACAGCAAAGATCTCATCGAGAAAATAGAGGCGTTTTTAACATTAAATTATGAACAAAAAATTGAGATGGGTCTAGCTGGTAGAAAAAAAGTGGAGAATGAATTTGATAGGAACATTGTAGAAAATGCATATATTGAGGAAATAGAGAGGGTAATTGGGGAAAAAAATGATTAGGTATATAAGAGCGGGTTTCTATATAATTTATTCTTTAGTAAGATTTTATTGTATAAAATTATTTCATTTGAATGGATTTGAATTTTCTTTATTAAATTTAATTTCGCCATTTACTGAGATTGATATAGATAAGAACTCAAAGCTATCTTTAGGTAAAAAGGTAAACTTTAAAAGTGGTTCTAAACTAAAGGTACGAAAAGGCGCTAAAATAAAAATCGGAAGAAATACTTTTCTTAACCATGGATGTTTGTTAGTGGCTCATGAGAAAATAGTAGTTGGAAATAATGTGCAATTAGGACCTAATGTGCTAATTTATGATCATGATCACGATTTCAAAAAAAAGGAAGGCTTAAAAGATTTGCAATATAAAACATCTCCGGTTGAAATAGGAGATAATGTTTGGATTGGAGCTAATACAGTAATTTTAAGAGGAACAAAAATTGGCGATAATTGTGTGATAGGTGCTGGAAGCGTAATTAAGGGAGAGTTTCCGAATAGTTCTATAATTATTCAAAAGAGAGAAAATAAAGTCTTGCCTTATCAATTTGAATAATAAAAAGGAGATCATTGCCAAATGAGTTTAGGAACTATCATATATACTGGAGGATTTGAACTTCCAGATAAAGATGCAGCAGCTCATAGAGTATTAAATAATGCCAAAGTTCTTCGAGAATTAGGATATGACGTTGTTTTTATAGATGTAAATAGAGACACAAAAGTAAAAAAAGTACTTGAGTATAAAAATCTTCAAGGATTTAATGTATGGTCTAGGAAGTTTCCTGACTCTATAGCGGGTTGGCTTGGATATTTAACAAGTATTAGTGAAGTTAAAAAAGTTATTAATAAATATACCAATGTAAAAGCTGTTATATGTTATAACTATCAGTCAGTCTCATTATATAACTTAATGAAATATTGTAAAAAGAAAAATATAAAAATACTTGCTGATTGTACTGAGTGGTACGAGGATAAACGACTTATAAAGAAATTGGATACTGATTTTAGAATGCAGTTTCTTCATAAACATGTAGACGGAATAATTTGCATAAGCAAATATCTTGAAAGTTATTATTCAAATTATGTAAATACAGTAGTTATTCCCCCTTTAGTAGATTTTGAAGAAAAGAAATGGCAACTTAAGGTACAGAAAATAAACGATGAGAAAATTCATTTTGTATATTCCGGAAGTCCAGGTAAACATAAGGACAAGTTGAATTATATTATTGAAGCATTTAATAACATTATAAAAGAAGTAACGAATTTCGAATTTACAATAATAGGAATTACAAAAGAACAATACTTAAGATATTATCCTGAACATATTAATATTATTAATAACATGGATGGATGCATAAATTTTAAAGGTAGAATAAGTCATGAACAAAGTTTAAAATTTGTAAAGGCTGCAGACTTTCAAATTTTTATACGTGAAAATAAAAGAGTAAATAATGCTGGTTTCCCTACAAAATTTGTAGAGAGTATGGCCTGTGGAACGCCAGTAATTACAACTAATACAAGTGATTTAGATAATTACTTATTAATTGGAAAGAATGGTTACTTTATAGATAGTGATGATAATAAAGATCTTGAAAACACCTTACAAACGATAATGAATATGAAACCTGACCAAATCAGTGAAATGAAAAAATATAGTGGTAATTATACGGTCTTTAGTTATAAAAATTTTGTCAGACCATTCGAATCGTTTTTAGAAAATGTGATAAAAAAGGGATAATATAAAGAGAATTCGCTTTTAATTACTGGGTGCATAGTATTTTTTGCAAATTCCGTAATAAAATGATTTCTTTAATATAAAAAATTTCAAATTTCTCTCGTGATGAGAAAGTAAGATGACATGAAGAAGCTTTTAAAAATCATGAATTTGATAATAGAGATAAAAAGGTGAAAGCCAGAAAAAGTAGGCAAAAAGGGGAGTATATTGATTTCGTAAGATTAAAATAGGTTTGATACAGCAGGTTTTCCGACAAATTAGCTAAAAGTTTTTTATGGTAATCCAGTATTAAATCCTTGTAATAATATTTCGATAATTACACGATAAATGATTTTGTTGCAAGGTATTCTTCCTTTGAAGTGTTAGCAGAGGCATCCTTATAGAGATAAAATGATACTTTAAAGCAAATACATGATTTAGTATAGTGGATGTCAATTTATAGGTAAGATTGAGGATAATAATTAAAAATTTCAGACTCGAAGGTTAGAAAGGTGTATAAATGGCATACTACTTTTTATTAATTTTTTTATGGGGGCTAGTAGGATTTATAGTTCAAACTGACAATAACTTGATGAAAAATAGAAGTGTAATCTATCTGTTTTTTGGAAGTGTGAGTTTAATATTAATCATGGGATTGAGGGATGAAACTGTTGGTACAGATATTATAAGTTATAAAAATGAATTTGGAAATGCAGCTTATTATTTAAATAACTTATTAAGACCAACGGAATTAGGATATTCCTTTTTCAACAACCTTATTAATTCTATGGGATTTGATTTCCAAATGTATTTATTAATAGTATCTATTATTATAATTGGTTCAATATCCTTACTATATTATAAATTCTCAAAAAATGTGCTAATGAGTTTTTATCTCCATTTCACAATTGGATTATTTGCAATGTCCATGACCGGAATACGACAGATCTTAGCTGTTTCTATAACAATCATTGCGTTTATTTTTCTTATGAAAAATAAAAAATTATTATTTATTTTATTTACAGGTTTAGCATATACCTTTCATAATTCAGCTATTGCATTTTTAATAACGTTCTTTTTAAAAAATATTAAGATTACTAAGAAATCCGGATTCATTATTTTTGGTATAGCAAGTTTAATGTTCTTTATAAGAGGGTGGTTAACTATTATTGTGCAATATTTAACCCCAGATAAATATCTAAGATATTTAGAAATATCATTTGATACTAATATTAATCCTATGGTTATTTTGGCGAACATGGCAATTCCATTAGCATGTTTATTGTTTTGGCCAAAAAGTAGTGACGGTAAAGAAAGTAATATTTTATCAGTAATATTTATTTTATCATGTATAAATTTTTTAATTTCATTTCTTTCAGTAGATTTAAAATATTTATCTAGAATATCATTTTATTTTATGGTATATAATACCGTTCTTATTCCAAATGTAATAAATAATATAAGAAGCAAAGAAATAAAAATTATTGCAATGATATTATGTATATTTTTTCCATTAGTTCAATTTAGCATGGTTACCCCGGGAAGTAGTTTTGGAATCGATAATTATAAATTTTTTTGGGAATGATAGAATATGAAAAAGAAAATATTAATGATACACCACTCTGGATTAATAGGTGGTGGTAGTATAAGCTTTTTTAACGTCTGGAAAAGCCTAAATAAAAAATACGAGGTAATTGCATATGTCCCAAAGGATCCTCCCGATTTAAATAGGCTATTAACTGAAAATGGATTAACTCCAAAAACATTTCCATTTAAACTTGGAAAAATCACATACTATAGTGGTGGGAATAGTTGGTTGAATCCAAAATTTTGGTTTCACTTGCTTCATTCGTTAACACAAATTCCCTATTGGAAAAAAGTTATCACATATGAGCAACCGGACCTGGTGATTATTAATTCTAAAGTTCTCTGTTGGATGGGGCTTTTATTCAAAAATACTAAAAGTGTATGTTTTGTAAGGGAAACAGTAAAAGGAAATCCTGAAAATTTTATTAATAGATTAATGAAGAGATTGTTAGAAAATTTTACTTTGGTATCTTTTTTATCTAATTATGATTTACAGCAGACCGGATTAGTTAAAGCACAATCTATAGTTTCTACAGATTACTTAAATGAGGACAGATATGAAGATACTCTTGGAAGAGTGAAGGCATGTCAACAACTAAATATTAGTGATAGTAACTTCAATATTTTATTTGTCGGTGGAATAAATAGATTAAAAGGAATTGATATTGCTATTCAGGCAATTAATATACTAAAAAATAAAAAAATATGCCTAATTGTTGCTGGTAATGAGAAAGATATAGAGGTTAATAAAGCTAGTTTAAAAGGGAAAATTAAAAATATCCAAAATAGAAAATCTATCGAGTTTTTTAAATATGTAAAGAGTTATATTGAAAAGCATGGTCTTGAAAATAAGATAAAATTTATCGGAATTCAAACAGATATGTCTATTTCTTACTCTGCATCAGATATATTAATTTTTCCAATGAAACAACCACATCAAGCAAGACCTGCATTTGAAATCGGAGTACAAAAAAAGCCTGTCGTGATTTCAAATTTTGAAAACATTAAAGAATTTGTTGTTGATGGAGTTAATGGATTAATTTTCAACCCTAATAATCCTAAAGATTTGGCAGAAGCAATTCTAAAGTTGATGAATAATCAACAGTTATTAAAAGAATTAGGTGAAAAAAATTACGAGCATACAATAAAGTACCATACAGAGGGTTATTCAATGAAAATATTATCTGAGAAAATAGATGAAACTATTTGTAAGTAGTAGTTAGCCGAGCGGTTTATATATTATTACGCAATTAATTTGTTTTCAAAATGTAGAATTAAGGTGAGGCTTTTATGAATTATAAGGATATTAAATATATCGGATTTTATGATGTATCAAATAGTGAGGAAAACCGTAATTCAAACTTATCGGCCACTAATAAGATGGACTATATTATTTCTAAGTTAAATCAATTAGGATATGATGTTGATTTAGTTTCACCATCTTGGACAAATAACAACCAATATTACAAAGGGAAACGAATAGAAATTAATAAGAAGAATTCGCTAATTTTGCCACCTACATTACCTTGGAAAGGGTTTTTAAAAGTCCTTAGTGTATTGTTTTCTCAATTATGGCTGTTTTTTCACTTATTATTTTATACAAAAAAAGATGAAGAGGTTATTGCATATCATTCTTTGTTACTAATGTACCCTTTGTATTATGCTAAGAAAATTAAAGGTTTCACCTTGATACTAGAGGTTGAGGAAGTTTATCAGGATGTTAGAAAAACATCTAAAGCACTTTCGAATATGGAATATAAGCTTATTGAGTTAGCAGATAAATATATTTTTCCTACAGAAATGCTTAATGAGAAGCTAAATATAAATTATAAACCACACACTATTATATACGGAACTTACCAAGTAGAAAATGATAGAAAAAATAAGTTTAAAGATGGGAAGTTTCATATAGTATATGCCGGTACTTTTGATCAGCAAAAAGGAGGTGCTGCTGCTGCTGTTGCTGCTGCTGCCTACCTTTCTAAAAATTATCATGTGCATATTATTGGATTTGGTAATGAAAAGCAAAAGAAACAAATACAGGAATTAGTCTCTGAAATTAATAAAACGTCTGAATGTACAGTAACTTATGATGGGTTATTAAGGGGTGAAGAGTATATTAGATTTTTGCAGAGTTGTGATGTTGGGTTAAGCACTCAGATGCCAGATGCCAAATTCAATAATACTTCTTTCCCATCTAAAATACTATCATATATGGCTAATGGGTTGCGAGTGGTATCGGTACGAATAAAAGTAATAGAAATGTCTGCTATTGGAAATGCAGTTTATTACTATGAAGAGCAAACACCGGAATCTATTGCACAAGCTATTATGTCAATAAATTTAGAAGAACAGTCTGATAGCATAAGCCTGATAAAAAGACTTGATGTGAATTTTGTGAATAATATAAAGAAATTATTGGAGAACTAACATGCGCAAGCTCTCAAGGTTAAAAAGAATTATAGGAAGTAATGAAAATAATAAAGTTATATTAAAAAATGTATTAGGCGCCTTTTTAGTTAAAGGCGGAGCATTAATTATATCATTATTAACGATGCCTGCTTATATAAGATATTTTGATGATCAGCAAATACTTGGTCTATGGTTTACAATTTTATCGGTTTTAACCTGGATCCTTACATTTGATTTAGGAATTGGAAATGGACTACGTAATCACTTAGTACATGCTTTTGTTAAAAAAGATGACTTATTAGCAAAAAAGTATATTTCCTCTGCTTATATTGTTATTGGGGCAGTTGTAGCATTATTTTCATTATTAGCACTTATACTTTTTAAACTAATAGATTGGAATCTTATCTTTAATATTTCTCCTAATGTGATTTCAAAAGAAACGCTATATTTTACGGTTTGTATAGTATTTGGTGGAATAATGCTACAATTTTTATTCAAGCTAATTACATCCATACTTTATGCAATGCAAAAGTCTGCTCTTATTAACCTATTAAGTTTAATTACAAGTATTATTATATTAATTTATGTTTCGCTAGCGAAGTCTACAGATATATCCACTAATCTAATTTCGTTAGCGATTGTCTATCTTTTAGCAGTTAATATACCATTATTAATCACTACTATAGTAGTATTTACAACAAAATTGAAAAAGAGTAAGGCGAATATAAGGTATTTTGAGAAAAAGTATGCTAGTGATGTTATAAAATTAGGTGGAATTTTCCTTTGGGTCCAAATGATGTATATGGTTATTACAACCACAAATGAGTTCTTAATAACTTGGTTAGCTGGACCAGAAAAAGTTGTTGAATATCAAATCTATAATAAACTATTCACCTTAATAGGTACTATGTTTACTTTAGCATTAACTCCTATTTGGTCGGCGGTTACAAAAGCTCTTTCGGAAAAGAATTATAGTTGGATAAAGAAACTTTATAACACATTGAAATTAATGGCTTTATTCGCTGTTATATTACAATTTGCTATGATCCCATTCTTACAATTTGGTATTAATTTATGGCTTGGAGACAATTCAATACAAGTGAATTATTTTTATGCTACTGTCTTTGCATTGTCTGGCAGTATTTTTATTTGGAACGGAGTACTATCCAGTATTGTTAATGGACTGGGTGAACTTAGAACACAAAGTATATTTTTTACTATTGGAGCTATTATTAAAATTCCTCTTGCTTGGATCCTTGTAATGGCTCTTGAATCATGGATTGCTGTAATAATGGCCAATATTATTGCTATGAGTTTATATTGCATTGTGCAACCGTTCTTGTTAAATAGATTCTTAAATAATAAAGTATTAGGAGATGAAAATTATGTTTGAAAATAAAATATTATTAATATCAGGCGGAACAGGTTCTTTTGGCAATGCGGTAATGAAAAGGTTTCTAGATACAGATATAAAGGAAATTCGTATCTTTTCAAGAGATGAGAAGAAACAAGACGATATGAGAAAGCTTTATAAAAATGATAAATTAAAATTTTATATTGGTGATGTCAGAGATTTAGCTAGTATAAAAAATGCTATGCATGGAGTGGACTATATTTTTCATGCAGCGGCATTAAAACAGGTTCCATCATGCGAGTTCTTCCCTCTAGAAGCTGTTAAAACTAATGTGGTAGGAACAGAAAATGTATTAACAGCAGCTATTGAATATAACGTTAAAAAAGTAATTTGCCTTTCAACAGATAAAGCGGCTTATCCAATAAATGCGATGGGTATTTCAAAAGCAATGATGGAAAAAGTGTTTGTTGCTAAATCAAAAACTGTTGATCCAGATAGGACCCTAATTTGTGGAACTAGATATGGTAATGTGATGGCCTCACGTGGATCGGTTATACCGTTATTTATTGAACAAATTAAAAATGGTCAGCCTTTAACAGTAACGGATCCTAATATGACAAGATTTTTAATGAGTTTGGAAGAAGCAGTAGAATTAGTAGTGTTTGCATTTCATAATGCTGAGGCAGGGGATATTATGGTTCAAAAATCACCTGCTAGTACTATTGGAGATCTTGCTCAAGCTGTAAAAGAATTATTTAATGCAGATAATGAAATAAAAATTATTGGAACACGACATGGAGAAAAGCGTTATGAAACACTTCTTACCAAAGAGGAGTATGTAAAGGCGGAGGATTTACCTGGATTCTATAAAGTTCCTGCGGATCAAAGAGATCTTAACTATGATAAATATTTTGCTGAGGGCGATCAAAAACTTACTAGTGTGGAAGAGTATAATTCAGATAATACACAAATTCTTACGATTGAACAAATTAAAGAAAAACTACTTGAATTAGACTATGTACAAAATGAATTAAAAGAGTGGAATAAAAAAAGTTAACGTTATGAAATAAGGGTGGTTTTGTGGGATGAATATTCTGGTTACAGGAGCAAACGGGTTTGTAGGAAGAAACCTTATAGCAGAGCTAAAAAACAACGGCTATAATGATATTTTTGAGTTTACTAGAGAAAGTAATCCTTCACTACTTGAGAAGTATACAAAAGAATGTGATTTTGTCTTTCATTTAGCTGGGGTTAATAGGCCAAAAGATGAAAAGGAATTTATGGAAGATAATTTTGATTTAACATCTCAATTACTAGAATTATTAAAGGAACATAATAATAAAGCCCCTGTGCTTCTAACCTCTTCTATTCAAGCAGAAAAGGATAATCCATATGGAAGAAGTAAGAAAGCTGGAGAGGATTTATTATTAAATTATAATTATGAGACTGATACTAAAATATACATTTATCGGCTTCCCAATTTATTTGGTAAGTGGAGTAAACCAAATTATAATACAGTGGTAGCCACATTTTGCCATAATATTGCTAGTGGCTTAGATATACAGATTAATAACCCGGATGCAAAGCTTAATCTATGTTATATAGATGATGTGTTAGAAGAATTTATTAGAGCCCTAGAGGGAAGGCCAACTGTTCAGGGTGATTTCTGTGTTGTACCTGTAACACATAATATTAATCTTGGAGATTTAGCGGACCTTATAAAGAGTTTTAGAGAAAGCAGAACAAATTTAAGTATCCCTAATATGGAGGACGCTCTAACTAAAAAGCTTTATAGTACTTATTTAAGTTTTTTACCAGAAGATCAGTTTTCTTATGATCTTAAAATGAATTCAGATCACAGAGGCTCTTTTACAGAGTTTATAAGAACACCTGAAAGAGGACAAGTTTCTGTAAATGTATCAAAGCCAGGGATCACCAAAGGAAATCATTGGCATCATACTAAAAATGAGAAGTTTTTAGTTGTTAGTGGTGATGGCTTAATTCGCTTTAGAAAAATAGATTCTGATGAAATCATAGAATATAGAGTTAATGGAGAAAAATTGCAGGTTGTAGATATTCCTACTGGATATACCCACTCAATTGTAAACGTTGGAGAAAGTGATCTCGTTACAGTAATGTGGGCAAATGAATGTTTTGAACCAGAAAAGCCAGACACTTATTTTGTGGAGGTATAATTAATGAAGAAATTAAAAGTTATGACAGTTGTAGGTACTAGACCAGAGATTATAAGATTATCAGCTGTTATAAATAAATTAGAAGAATCAAATGCAATTGAACATACACTTGTCCATACGGGACAAAATTATGATTATGAATTGAACGAGGTGTTCTTTAAGGATTTTAATTTGAAAAAGCCAGACTATTTTCTTAATGCAGCTACAGGAACAGCAGTAGAAACTATTGGGAACATCCTAGTAAAAATTGATCCAATTATGGAAGAAGTAAAACCGGATGCATTCTTAGTGCTAGGAGATACAAATAGCTGCTTATGTGCTATTGCAGCTAAAAGACGTCAGATTCCTATATTCCATATGGAAGCGGGAAATAGATGTTTTGACCAAAGGGTGCCAGAAGAGACAAATAGAAAGATTGTTGATCATACAGCAGATATTAATTTGACATATAGTGATATTGCGAGAGAATATCTTCTTGGAGAAGGATTCCCTTCAGATAGAATTATTAAAACAGGAAGCCCTATGTTTGAAGTTCTAAACTCAAGAAAAAACGAAATAGAAAACTCAAATGTATTAGAAAGATTGGACTTAGAAGAAGGTAACTACTTTGTAATATCGGCTCATAGAGAAGAAAACATTAATTCTGATATCAATTTCTTAGATTTAGTTGATAGTTTAAATGCGATTGCTGAAAAGTATAATATGCCCGTAATTGTGAGTACACATCCTAGAACTAGAAAAATGATCGAGGCTAAAGGAATAGTATTTAATCCTTTAGTGAAAACATTGAAACCTTTAGGGTTTAATGATTATGTGAAACTTCAACAAAAAGCAAAGGCTGTTCTTAGTGATAGCGGAACAATTAGTGAAGAATCTTCTATTCTAGGGTTTAGGGCACTGAATATAAGACAAGCCCATGAGAGACCAGAGGCGATGGAAGAAGCATCTGTGATGATGGTTGGGTTAGGAAAAGAAAGAGTATTACAAGGACTTGAGGTGCTAGAAACTCAGGGTAAAAGTACATTAAAGCTTGTTGGAGATTATAGTATGCCTAATGTTTCAGATAAAGTACTACGAATAATATTATCTTATACTGATTATGTAAACAGAGTTGTTTGGAGGAAAAAGTAAAACTTGTAATTCTTCCTACAGTATACATCAGGCATATTGCGATTAGTAAAATAAGCAAAACAGCCTAATTAAATATTATTCAAAAAGTGAAGGAAGGCGTTACTATGTACAAAATAGCCGTGGCAGGAACAGGTTACGTCGGTTTAGTTGCAGGTGTTTGTTTTGCTGAAGTAGGCCATCAAGTAACCTGTGTAGATATAGATGAAAAAAAAGTAGAATTAATGAAATCTGGAGTTTCTCCAATTTATGAAACTGGATTAGAAGAGTTGATGAAAAAAAACTATTCTGCTGGTAGACTCGAGTATACAACCGACTTTAAATCAGCATACAAAGATGCTGATGCAATTTTTGTTGGTGTTGGGACACCTGAACAACCTGATGGTTCTGCAAATTTATCATACATTGCTACAGTTGCTAGGCAAATTGCTGAATCAGTAGAAAAAGATTGTCTAGTAGTAGTTAAATCGACCGTTCCAGTGGGAACGAATGATAAAGTAGAACAGTTTATTCAGGATTTTTTGGTTAATGATGTAAAAGTTGAAGTGGCATCTAACCCAGAATTTTTGGCACAAGGTTCAGCAGTTCACGACACTCTGCACGCAGAGAGAGTAATTATCGGGACAGAAAGTAAGTGGGCTGAAGAAAGGCTTATGAATATATATGAGCCATTTAATTTGCCTATCGTATCTGTTAATAGAAGATCTGCGGAAATGATTAAATATGCATCAAATGATTTCCTTGCATTAAAAATTTCTTATATGAATGATATAGCAAATTTATGTGAGTTAGTGGGTGCAGATATTCAAGATGTTGCAAGAGGAATGAGCTTTGATGATCGAATTGGCAGCAAGTTTTTAAATGCTGGAATTGGTTTTGGGGGATCTTGCTTCCCTAAAGATACTAAGGCTCTAGAAAATATTGCAAAACAGAATGGTTATGAGTTAAAAACAGTAAAAGCAGCAATTGATGTTAATATAGAACAAAAGACAATTTTATATAAAAAGGCTAGCAAAAGACTCATAACATTTAATGGTCTTAAGGTAGCTGTTCTTGGATTGACTTTCAAACCTGGTACGGATGATTTGAGAGAGGCTGCTTCCCTTGAGAATGTTCCTTTGCTATTGGAACAAGGTGCAGATATCTATGCGTTCGATCCAGTTGGGGCAGAAAACTTTGCTAAAGTATATCCTGAAGGTAAAAATGGCAAAGGTAGCATCAAATATGTTTCAAATATTGACCAAGCTTTAATTGATGCGAATGTTTGCTTCATCTTTACTGAGTGGGGAGAAGTAAAAGAAGTAAAACCTGTAGCTTACAATAAGTTAATGAGAACTCCTTTAGTATATGACGGAAGAAATATTTATAAAGTGGATGATATGAGAGAAGCAGGGGTAGAGTATCATTCTATTGGAAGAGCACCCGCTACACGTGAAAGTTTAAAGGAGTCGAAAAGTGTTGAATCTCAAACCACTAGATCCTAATAAGACATACCTGATTACAGGTGCAGCTGGTTTTATTGGTTATTACTTGTCTAAGAAACTATTAGAACAGGGCTGCAAAGTAGTTGGGATTGATAACCTTAATGATTACTATGATGTAAATCTTAAGCATGCAAGATTGCAGCAGCTTGAACCGTTTAAGGAGTTTATCTTCATTAAGACCGATATCTCAGATAAGGCGGCAGTCAATAATGTTTTTGAAGAGTATAAGCCTAATGTGGTAGTAAATTTAGCTGCCCAGGCCGGTGTTCGATATTCCATTGAAAATCCAGATGTATATATCCAAAGTAATATCATTGGATTTTATAATATACTGGAGGCTTGCAGGCATTATCCAGTTGATCATTTAGTATATGCATCTTCGAGCTCGGTATATGGAGCAAACAAAAAGGTTCCGTTTGAAGAGACCGATTTCGTTGATCAACCAGTATCACTTTATGCATCTACTAAAAAATCAAATGAATTAATGGCTCACACATATAGCCACCTATATAAGATACCTGCTACAGGCTTACGCTTCTTTACAGTATACGGACCGATGGGAAGACCAGATATGGCGTACTTTGGATTTACAGATAAGTACTTTGCTGGAGAGGCTATCCAAATTTACAACAACGGTGATTTCGACAACGATCTTTATCGTGATTTTACGTATGTAGATGACATTGTAGTTGGGATAGAACGACTAATTACCGCTCCTCCTGTAGGTACTGATACTGTTCCTCATAGAGTATTTAATATAGGGAATAACAGTCCAGAAAAGTTAATGACGTTTATTGGAGCTCTGGAGAAAGCATTAACTAATGCTCTTGGTAGAGAAGTATTATTTGAGAAAGTTTTCGAACCAATTAAACCAGGGGATGTTCCGGCAACTTATGCATCTACTGATTTACTGCAGCAGGCTGTTGGGTTTAAGCCTGAGACTTCTATTGAGGAAGGGTTGCAGAGTTTTGCGGATTGGTATGTGGAGTATTATAAAAAGAAAGCCTAGAAATATTTAAAAAAGCCCCCTTTTTAGGGGGCTTTTTAAACTTAATTATGGAGAGGAGTTATTTACTTTGGGAACAAAAATAGTTAATCTGGCAAATTTTAATTGCACTTTTAATGTTAATAAAGAAATTTATCCAATGATAAACTACTTTGATCATTATATTTTCCCGGCCTTAACCAGTAAGCGTTATGTAAGGGAAACTAAAAGTGCCTCATATTACTTGGATAATGTGCAATTAGTAAACTTGTCAAACGATAATGAAAAGAAAGAGTTGGCTCTAATTGGTCAACACGTAAAAAGGGTTAAGCTTGAAATTAAGAATGATTATAGTCTGGAGGAAGGTTTTGTACATATTGGACAACAAACATATAGTGCTCCTTTTTCTACCTTCATTTTAGTTCTTAGAAACCATAGAGTAATTCATTTTAAGGACCAAAAAGGAAGTCCAGAATTACAAAGCCTATCTCCAACAATAAAGCATTTCTTAAATCAATATAGGAAGGAAATAATAAATAAGGAAAGAAAAGAATTAAGCCCTATATTTATTCCGGAATTTATGGAGTTTAAAGGGACAAAGTTGGAATTCCTAAGTAATTTTGTCTTCCCAAAACCAGAGATTAATATTGTTCCCATTCCCTCACCTTCGATTGTACAAGATAAGATGAAGTCCATTAAGAAAATCTATTCTGTTAATTATAGAGTTTATGCACTTAATTCAGAATTGGATATGTCTGGTTTTTTAACAGCTGTAAGGACGGCAGCTGAAGCTTATGATTCACCTTCTGGTCAAGTATCATTTTCCGGTCCTAAAAATATTGAAGAAGTCACCCAATCGTTAGAAGAATCTCAAGGTATGGCGGACTTCACTTTAAAAGGGAAAACGGGTACAGAAAAAGTTATATTGAAACCTGAACAATTGACTGAAAATATCGAATTGGATGTTAGCGAAACAAACGGTATCGAGTATCAAACATTAGAAGTTTATGAAAAAGTGAAAGATAGAGAAGAAATTAGTGAAGCTAGTCCAGAGAATCAGCAAAATTTTGATAAATACTTAACTGGCCAATATTTCTGGATGGGTGATCTTGATGGGAAACTTAGATAGTAAAGAAGAAAAGACTTTTTGGGATGTTGGTAAAAAGTCATTATGTATCTTTTATAATAATAAAAAAAGGAATCTTCTTTTTTACTTTGTAATAATGGCAATATTTAATTTTGTTGGCAGTAAAATTATAAACTTAAATGATACCATTTTAGTCCTAGATAAATTTGTTTATGTTTTATTAGGTGTATTATCGGCTGTCTTGGGGTTTTTGATTGCTGGTTTTGCATTATACGTTACCTTAGGCAATCGAGATTTAACTTATTTTCTTTTATTACATAAAAACAAAAAATATAATTTATCTCAATTTCATACGAATTTAATATATTTTTTTGAACCCTTTATAATAGTTGGGATTACCCTAATAATTTCTATTATCTTATATATAAATATTTTAATGCTAAATACGGGTCAACACCTAATCCTGCAACAATACAAGAATTTATTTAGCTATATTTTAGGGGTATATTTCTTTTTAATTTTTCTTAGTACAATATCAATTAAGGATTTCATATTTAATGTTTATCAAATTGCTAGAATCCAAGGCGATATAACCTTACTCATTAAGGAGTCACCATATGATGTTGATGAGATAGCCAAAAGATTAAAAGAGAAAATTTAAATTTGACTAGGCATAGTAACCAATTAATGCAAGAGAGTCCGTCAGTTCCATCCGTCGTCCGTCTATATTACATAGTTCTGCCTTATATCCAGGAAAGAAAGGCAACAAACAACCCGCACTATGGTGAGGGCTTTGCGTATCTGATTAAAAGGATTGAGAGGGAGTACAAGTATAGATATATGCCGGCAAAGAAGGAAGAATTGATAGATGATAAGGTTGTGGATATGGGAGAGAAGTTGAGTGGATATTTAAATAGTATCTAGAAAATTTGAAGAAGTAGAGGGTTATAAATGAATTTATCTAATGAACAGATTAATCTGGCTACAGAATTACTCGATCTCAAGGATACTGACAGTATAGAAAAAGAACACACTGAAAAAGCATTCCAACTTTATTGCACTTTAAAAGATAAAAAACCTGACCTCTTAAGATTAAACGAAGAAATTAAGCCAAGATTTAACGGCGATAATATAGAACCCTTAAGGGATTTTTTTCATACTCATAAAAGGATTACTTTCTTAGCTAGATGGACAATTTATATTATTCCTTTTGTAGATTTGTTACATGAGACTGGTAATTTACCTTTAAAGAGAACAAAGGATGATTTTGAAGGTTATATTAACGATGTATTCAATACTTACCTAACTACCTTAGAAGAGATTAAAAATAAAACTCACCACCTTAATCTCATTGCCGATATCCATTATAAAAATGTTGTTGAAATTAGTGAAAAAATCCAATCTGCAATATCTATATATTTTGAAGGTTATCCGAATGAGGCTTTTAATTATATTGCTGAGCTTTTTGATCAGAATATATTGCCTAAAGGATATTTAAATAAACACATGACTATTTGGGATCATAACCTCGGTCTCTTATATAAGATGCGCACAGGAACAGATCATACATTTTCCAAAGATGAAATGTTTCATATTCCCTTTGAAAACCGTGGATTAGTTAGTACGAATCGCTATAGTATTCCAGGGTTGCCATGTGTATATTTAGGTAGTTCCCCTCTCACATGTTGGGAGGAACTAAATAGACCAGACTTGAATACAGTACAAACATCGTTATTTATAAGAAAGAGTATAAGTTATCTGGACTTTTCGACTCCTCCAGGTGCATTGATTGAGCTTCTATTCAATGATTATTATGTAAACGGTGTAGATGATGAAAAGTTTAATGAAACCTACAGCGACTTAATCTCTTATATAGTCGTATGGCCTTTAATGGCAGCTTGTTCAATTAGAGTTAAAAATCCCAAGGATTCATTTAAACCGGAATATATTGTACCCCAGTTACTACTTCAATGGATTCGGCAATCAAAATTTGATGGTATATCATATTTTTCAACAAAAATAGATAGATACACTCACGCAACAGCTAAACTTTATACAAATTACGCATTTCCGGTTCAAACTAAAAAAGAGGAAGGTCATTGTACAACACTTAGCGAGAAATTCGATATTACTGAGGCTATTCCTTGGCAATCCTTCCAACTCTATAAGGTATCACCGCATGCGATGCCAAACGAAGAAGCAATGAAAGTAGAATTCGAATTAATTAAGGGTCTTACCTTGAAATATTCTGAAACTGATTTTAGCAGAATTGAAGCATTATTAATTAACAAGTATGAAGAAGAAAGAAAACGAATGAATTAATTTTGTTGACTGTCAATCGTTACAGAAGAGATGAAATTGAATTGCCCCAAGGTACCCAATATTTAAATGGGTAAGAGAAAGGAACCCCGCCTTGATAAAGCTTGGCGGGGTATTATTTCAAACAGTCGTTTGATATACTCTATAAATACTTGCAACTATATAATGGTCGCGAAGAAGACATCGGGACGGTACTTGAGTCTCATTCGGGACTCGAAGTAAATGGTGAGAATCTGGAAAGATAATGGGGTCTTTTATGTTATAACCAGCTAGGAGAAGGTTACAAGGCTGGTTTTTATATTGTTGCTGGGTTGTTTGACGGAATATTGCAAGTATTAATTGTCGTGCTGCTGACGAAATGTATTATGTGGGGTAGTCTGTAGTGTTTTGTAAATGGCTAACTTGATCCAGTTTGTTTTGCATTTTGGGACATTTGAAGACATAGGGACGTTCCTGAGTCTCATTCGGAACTTAAAATAAATGGTGAGAATGTGAAGGGATGAGGAAGATTGTGATATAAACCAGCCCAGGAGAGGTTTCCGGGCTCGTTTTGCTTTTATATAAATATTACTCTAAGTCCTCTGTGCTGTAGCTTTTGCTTTCATTTATGACAGCAAAGTCTGTTTTTTTTAATTGGTAATTACTTGGAATGATTTCTCTTGCGTACATTGAGAGGACTTGGGTTGTTTGGATGCTGCCTTTGGATGTGGCGAGGCAGCCTTCTGAATAGCGGCCGATACGTTCAAGGAGATGCTTCATGGACTTACTTTTGACATAGAGCTCCTCGGTGAAGTCAGGTTCGTAAGCAATATATAGAATAAAGTAATTCATTTCGCTGTCTCCTTGAAATTAGGCAATATACTCATTTTAGTCTGGTTTTTGGCAGTCTTCTTCGGCTACTCTTATAAAATCAGATGCTCGCATACCTAGGGCTTTTGCAATGAACTCGATTGTCTTGAGGGTAGGATGAGAGGATTCAGTTTCTAGGTTGCTTATGGCCTCCCGAGAAAAACCGCTGAGGTATGCTAGTTCTTCTTGACTCATTTTCTGTTCATTTCGTAATCGCTTTAATGTCTTTCCTATGTAAAGGGTTTGTTGTTGATCCAAAGAGCAAATCTCCTTTACCCCAATTACATAACTGATGAGTGGATGTTAGTATGAAGTGTACTTCACAAAAAATGTGAAATTTATAGATTGAAATCAATGGAAGGCTTGTGAGGGATTACGAAAAGAAAGTCAGTAACTTTGTGTGCGATTGTAAGCTGTTACGAGTAATTTCTTGATTAGCCAGCTGGTGATAAGAAACTTTTGATAAAGGAACTTGTTATTTGCGTGGGGTGCTGTAGGCCTATGGTGTTTGCTCATATTTAGTTTGTCATCGCAGCCGGCAGCGGTCTCAAATGAACTCAGTAAAGGTACGATTGAGTTAATAGTCGAACATACGGAGAAGGTTTTTCCTAATGAGGTAATTAAATTGGGAGACCTTAACCATATCGTCAGGAAGATGCTCATTTTTTTCTATATCTGATGCTTGGTATTCTTGTCGTATTTGCTTTGCAGCGAAGTGGAAGAAGAGGCAGACGGGCATATACATTAGCGATGCTGATTAGTGTACTATATGCCATGACTGATGAATTTCATCAGCTCTATGTCCCTGGCAGGGGAGCAGAGGTAAGAGATGTGCTGATTGATAGTAGTGGGGCTTTTGTTGGCTTGGTGGGGTATCTCTTAATAAGTAGAGTTAGGAATAAGGGGTGAAGTGGAACATGGGGACGGTTCTCACGTTCCAGTTTGACGCTATGTACAAATAAAAGGCCAGTCACCATCCAGAAGCGGATGGTGACTGGCCTTTTTGTTTTCTTTCCTATGTTCCGCTGCCTATAAAGTTAACAGTATCCCTGTTTTATCATCAGCAATTTTCAGTCTAGGATATTCTAAGCATAGTAGATCATTCATCTCCAAATAATTTACCTTCTTTAATAAAGCTTCCAGTCCGTAATCAAATGCAAACTGTGCTGTTTCTTCCCATGTAGCGGAGGGGATTTGAAGGCCATCGGATAATAGCAGGATTTTATCTATTTGATTTAATGACAGAATTCCATACTCGATGAACTGGTTTGCCTCTTCGGTTCCATCAAGGATTCCATAGCCGCCTAACGTATTTAACTTCGCTCTATTCTCCCGTAATATATCTATAATTCCTGATTTTTCACGATCCAGCAGCTCTTTTGCCTGTTCAATGGTTACATCAGACACATTCAATAGGTTGGACTTTGATAACTGCTGAAATTTTGAAATGGCGATGGAATCTAACGGGAAAATATGGTCATAAGTCATAGCCCGGATTGTGCCGTCTATATATTGAAGGAACAGCATGCAATCTCCTGCGTGTATGTATTCCAATTGGTTCGTTTCTTCTATTATATTGATTGCTGCTATCCCGCAAGAACTGCGCTCCTCTTTCGGCAGCTCGGAAATGGAGTCCTGTTTCGTAAACTCAACGGTTCTTTTACCAAGCAGCCTGTTAGCGAATTGTGCTTTTTTCAGCAGCGACCCCTGGCTTTTTTCATCCAGTAGACCATCTTTGATCGTGCTGGCAGCCAGTTTGCCAGATAAGCCTCCAAGACCGGTTGCACCATCAATGACTGCATATAGCTGCTTGCTGTGATCTATGATCAACTCATCTTCATTGATGTTATTGATCCCTTTTTCATGAACATGTTCAACTGTTCTAAACATAGCTGCCTCCTACAATAAGAAATGAACTCCGAACCCAAGGCCGAGTAGCATGAATCCCAATAAAAATGCATAGATGATTTTACTTCTGTTCTTTTTTCCCATCAGAGAATAACACACTGAATGCAACATAACTGATTATAAGGTATCTTGCTGTAACGCCATTTTACACTATCCACTATACCAAATAGAGGAGAATCTTGGGGACATGGGGACGATTCTCGTGTTCCAACTGGAACGCAAGAATCGTCCCCATGTTCCACCCATGTACCCTGGATTATTCGGAATATTTATAATACTATAATAGTACGTTTAGTATTTTACTGGAGTAATTTGATATGTTGCTGAAATACATAAGGAATCTTCGGGTTTCGTTAAAGGTTAAGATTTTAGGTTTGGTGATCTTGCTGATTGTCTTTATTATTGGCGCTTTGTCTACGTTATTCATTGTCGTGAAGGAGCGTGATGATATTGATGGTGCAAAGGAGCTGTCGTTGCAGACGGCAAAAACATTATCGTATATGCCTGCGCTTCATGAGTATTACAGGTCTGGAAACTCTAGCAATATTAAATTGCTGACTGACCAGATTAAATATCAGGCGAAACCGATGACGGTCTTTTTTCAGCACCGTGACGGCACTGTTGTTGCTTCTACGGACGAACAGGAAGTATATAAGAGCCTGAATGACCACAACCGTGCTAAAGCACTTACTTATGGAAGTTATTATGTGTTCCAGACGATGGAAAGCGGGCGAAAGGTTCTTAAAGCAATTGCGCCTGTGATTGTGGATTACGGTCCATATAAAAAGGTCGAAGGAACAGTAGTAGTTTTATATGATATGAAAGCGATTACTCTTTCTATTTGGCAGGATATCGGAAAGATCGTCAAGGCATCGGTTTTGATGCTGATACTTGGGATTATCGGAAGTTACCTGCTGGCCAATAGCATTCGTAAGGATACTCTTAATCTCGAACCCTATGAAATTGCAGCTTTATTCCGGGAGAGAAATGCCATCCTTCAATCCGTAAAAGAAGGGATTGTTGCTGTGGATGGCCAGGGCTACATAACGATGATGAATTCATCTGCTGAAGAAATGTTCGGGATCAAGGAACAGGCAGAAGGCAGACAAGTCTCGCATGTATTTCAATCTGCTGATTTGTTAGAGATTTTTGGCGGGCAGGAAAAACAGACGAATGCTGAAATCCAATATCACGACAAGATCATCATTGCCAATACGCAGCCAATTTTTGAAAGGGAAAAGCGGATTGGACTGGTCGGCAGCTTTCGCGACCGGACTGAAATCAAGGACATGATTGATGCGCTTTCTGAAGTCAGGCAGTATTCCGATGATCTAAGGGCACAGGCACATGAATTCAGCAATAAGCTGTATGCGATCCTCGGTCTTCTCCAATTGGATAAGAAAGATGAAGCGATCGATTTTATAAAAAATGAAGCTCATATCCATACCGTTGATGAGCATCTATTATTCTCGAAAATTAAGGATGAGAAGGTCCAGGCAATCCTCCTCGGAAAAATCGCACAGGCTTCGGAAAAGAAAATCTCCTTTGTGATCGATTCAGAAAGCTCATTAGAAGTGCTGCCTGAAAAGTACAAGCTATCATCTCTTATCATTATTTTAGGCAACCTCTTGAACAATGCGTTTGAGGCTGTGAAGGATAAGGAGGATAAGATCGTCCGTTTTTTTGTGACGGACATAGGCAACGATATTATCTTTGAAGTTTTTGATAATGGGTCGGGAATCAGTGAGGAATTGAAGCCGTTTATTTTTCAGACTGGGGTTTCTTCAAAAGGAAAAAACAGGGGCTATGGCCTGGCCAATCTGGCGGAAGAGGCTGAATCTCTTGGCGGAAGTATTGAATTCAGCAGTAATGAAGGCAGCGAAACAGTCTTTTCGGTTTATTTTCCAAAATCCTAAAAAGGGGGAATTCAGATGGAGAGCGTCAATGTCGTGATTGCGGAGGATGATTTTAGAATCGCACAGATTCATGAAGAATTCCTTTCCAGGGTCAAAGGAATGAAGTTAATAGGGAAAGCGCTGAACGCCAAAGAAACAATGACACTATTAAACAGCCAGGCTGTTGACCTGCTGCTTTTGGATATTTATATGCCGGATAAACTCGGAACCGATTTATTAGCCGAAATCCGTGAACATCACCCTGAGGTGGAGATCATTTTAATTACGGCCGCAAGGGAAAAGGAATATTTAAAAAAGGCACTGAAGTTTGGTGTTCAGCATTATTTAATTAAGCCTGTCACAATGGAGCATTTCGTGGAAACCCTGGAGAAGTTCAAGCAAAGTAAACAGCTCCTGGACTCTGTATCAGAAATCAATCAGGAGCTCCTTAATCGCTTTTTCGGATATGGAAAAGAAGAGAAAGACGATAGAGGAGATCTGCCTGCAGGAATCGACTATCTTACCCTGAATAAAGTAAGTAAGATACTATGTGAGGAAAGAAAAGGACTGTCCGCTGATAAAGTAGGCGAAAAAATGGGAGCGTCAAGAACAACTGCGAGAAGATACCTCGAATATTTAGTGAGTACGAATAAGGCATATGTGGAGCAGGAGTATGGCATCGTAGGACGCCCTGAACGGAATTATCATATAAAGGAAGCTTAAGGAAAGGCCGGGAAGAGGCTTTTCCTTTTCATTTTGGCACTGATAATGCTGAATGTTGATTTTTAGACTCAGCGCCAGCCCCAAGAAGAATTTGCTTATTCTTCAGCGGAAAGCGAAGCGCCTGGAACGAAAATCAACAGAGTTGTGAATCTTTTAACATATGAACAAAATGAACAAAAAGGGCTTAAAATTTTAAAAGCACAAATTTTTGAAAACGTTTACACTATACAATTTAGAATTTAAAATAAATTCAGAATTCGATTTAATACTATAGAAGGAGTGGAAACGATGAAAAAACTTGGTCTATTGTTATTGGCTGTACTGCTGCTTTCAGCTTGTTCGTCCGGCAAAGCGTCAAACAGCGCAAAGTACCCTTCCAAAAATATTGAAATTGTCGCACCTGCATCACCAGGAGGAGGCTGGGACCTGACTGCCCGATCTGTCCAGAAAATCCTGAAGGACAATAAGTTGGTTACGAACAATATTAATGTGATCAATAAGCCTGGCGGCGGCGGGGAAGTAGGCTGGAACTACCTCCATTCAAAGGATTCTCATAATCTAGCAGTTAATTCAAGCTTGCTTTTGACCAATAATCTTTTAGGCCAAAGCAAATTGACTCATAAAGATTTTACTCCTCTGGCAACATTGGCTACTGAGTGGCAGTCAATTGCTGTACCTGCAGATTCTCCTTACAAAAGTATTAATGACTTATTAGAGCAGATTAAGAAAGACCCTAAATCAATTAAAATCGGTGTTGGACCTGGTCTTGGCAATGATGACCATCTTGCATTTGTGCAAGCTGCTTCCATGAAGGGCATTACGCCAACGGATTTGAACTTCCTCGTTTATGATGGCGGCGGAGGAGATGTTGTTACAGCTTTGATGGGGAAACACGTTGATGCGGTGACAACGTCTTTATCGGAAGTAAAAGATCAGCATCTTGCCGGGAAGCTTAGAATATTAGTTGTTTCTTCAGATGAAAAATTGGAAGAGCTTGAGGATGTACCGACACTTCAGGATGAAGGAATTGATATGGTCTTCCCTCACTGGAGAGGAATCATGGGGCCTCCTGATATGACTGATGAAGAAATCAAGTATTGGGATGAGAAGCTAGGCGAAATGGTCGAGACAGAAGAGTGGAAGAAATTGCTCGAAAACAATGATTGGGATAGCTTCTATCAGGATAGCAAAACAACCAAGAAGTTCTTCGACGAGCAAGAGAAGCTGTATAAAAAACTAATCGATGACTCTGGATTGGTTAAATAAAGGAGCGATTCAGATGAAAGCGGTAAAAATAGGAATGCCAGTAGCGATGATCCTCATCAGCAGTATTTTCTTGATCAGCTCCTTTGCCATTCCAAGGGCAACACTTGGCAATCCTAATGGACCCTTATATTTTCCGATAGGGTTAAGCATCTTGATGCTGGTGCTGAGTATCGTTTATCTTTTCAACGAATTAAAAACACTAAATGAACATAATGGAAAGATCCAGGCGCTTTTCCAGGGAAGGACGATGAAATTGATTGGAGTAACGACCGCTCTCGGAGTGGTCTACTCCTTGATTTTTGAATCATTAGGATTCCTGGTTTCTACGATCATTTTTCTGGGCTGCCTGATTTTTTACGTGAATGGTGTGAAAAAATGGCTTGTCAATATTATCGTTACGGTCGCTTTTTCCTTCATCACCTGGTATGGCTTTAGTGAATTATTGGGAGTAAGTTTACCATAATGGAGGTGAGCAGTTAGAGATGGATGCATTCATGCAAGGACTTCAGACTGTTCTGCAGCCAATGAACATCTTCTGGGTTGTCATTGGCGGTTTCTTGGGTACAATTGTTGGCATGCTTCCTGGATTGGGGCCTGCTACAGCTGTTGCGGTATTGATCCCAATCACATTTGGGATGGATCCCACCAGCGCGATCATATTAATGGCGGCCATTTATTATGGTGCGATGTACGGAGGTTCGAGAAGTTCTATCCTCCTGAATACACCGGGAGATGGCTCGGCGATTGCAGCTACTTTTGACGGCTACCCGATGGCTCAAAAAGGACAGGCAGGGGAGGCAATGGCGATTTCAGCTGTCGCTTCCTTTATCGGCGGCATCCTGGCAACATTTGGTTTTATCTTCTTGGCAGAGCCGCTGGCAAGCTTTGCCCTTAAATTCGGGCCAGCAGAATATTTTCTATTAATGCTATTAACGCTATCGGCGATTGTTTCACTTTCTATCGGTAAAATGGTGAAAGGATTCATTGCCATGGCTCTCGGTCTCCTGATCAGTACAATCGGGATTGATCCCCAGACCGGTGTCCACCGTTTCACCATGGATATTCCCCATTTAAGTGAAGGGATTGAATTCCTGATTGTCATTATTGGCGTGTATGCGGTAGGGGAAGTATTTTACAACTATTTAACGATTGATAATGCAAAGAAAGAGAAGAAAAGTGTCGGGAAAATCTGGTTCACTAAGGAACAGTGGAAACGCTCTAAGTGGCCGATTCTTCGGAGTGCACCATTAGGATTCATTGTTGGCGTCCTTCCAGGCGCAGGAGGTTCAATTGCTTCGATGATGAGTTACTCAACAGAAAAACAGCTGTCCAAGAAACCAGAGGAATTCGGAGAAGGTGCCATAGAAGGATTGGCAGCTCCTGAATCCTCCAATAATGCAGCATCAGTAGGAGCGATGATCCCGCTTTTGACAATGGGAATCCCTGGTTCAGGGACAACTGCCGTCATGCTTGGAGCGCTCATCATGCTTGGTGTAAGGCCGGGACCGATGCTGTTCGAGAATGATCCTGGAATGGTCTGGGCTCTTATTAACAGCATGTTTATCGGAAACATTGCGCTGGTCATCATCAATATTCTCCTAGTCGGCTTATTGGTAAAAATATTGGATACACCAGCAAAGGTTCTTTATCCGCTGATCATCATGCTCGCCTTTATTGGCACGTATACACTTAGCTACAGCACGGTTGATTTTTACTTGCTGCTGTTATTCGGAGTCATTGGGCTGTTCATGAAAATCATGGATTTCCCGATTGCGCCGCTTGTGCTCGCAATCATCGTAGGAGGGGATATGGAGCAAAACTTCCGGATGGCTCTTACCTCGTCAAACGGCAGTCTGAGCATCTTTTTCTCATCAGGAATCTCGGTCACTTTAATGATACTAACTGTTTTGTCCCTATTCTATCCTTTGCTGATCAACAAGCTTAAGAAGAAAAAGAACAGTGATGGAGACAAAGCGATCTCTGCTTAATATTTATGAGGATAGTCCACCAGAATCAGTTGGTGGATTTTCCTTTTTTACACTGAGGAGAAACGTTCATGAAAAAGAAAATTCTATTAATGATTGCGAGTCTGCTGTATATTTTCTTTTTTATCCTGCCACTTCACCAGGATATCAAGATCCAGTCCTTGATCGCGCTGGTCATTATTCAACTTTTATGGGTAGGAAAGGTTTTCCCTTTGGCATACAGCTCTTTGCTGGTCATGCTGCTGTTCTCATTCCACTTTTTTAGCTATGAGGAGACATTGTCATATCTAGGATCTGATGTAGTATGGCTGTTATTCGCTACGTTCATCATATCCAAAGCCTTTATTGATACAGGTTTAGCCGATCGGCTGTCGTTATCAATCTTGAAATTGTCCCGGGGTGCCAGTAGAGCCCTGATTTTCATATCGATTATCCTTGTCTTTATTTTATCGATCCTCGTTCCTTCGAATGTTGGAAAAGCAAGTCTCCTAACATCTGTATTTGATAGTTTGATCAGGAGTTTGAAATCAATCAACAAGACTAGCAACCTGGCAAAATCGCTTTTTATCGGAATTACCTATTTAATCCCTATAACCGGCGCCTTCATTGCCACTGGAGCAAGCTCAACCATTTATGCCTACAGCCTTTTAACGGAAATCGGTCCAAGTATCCACTATTTAGAATGGATCCTGATTTTCGGGGTGCCGATCATGGTTTTCTGCTTCTTTTTATGGGTTATTTTTATCGTCATGTTCCCTCCTGAAAAAATTAATAAACACCTTCTGCTGGCACTTATTGATGAAAAAATCTCTCAGCTGGGGAGAATGACGGTAAAGGAAAAAAAGATGCTATCGATAATGGCGTTAACCCTTATTCTATGGATCACCCAGAATCTACATGGCTACTCAATACCGCTAATCGGCCTATTAGGTGCATGCCTAACCATTTTTCCAGGCATCGGTGTCTGGAAATGGGACCAGGCCAAAACATCTATCGACTGGGACATCTTTCTTTTCTTTGCCTCGACGTTGATGGTTTCAGGGATGCTGCTGAATACCGGCACCATTGATTGGCTTGCCCAATATCTAAACCAGATCCTTGCGCTCCAGACTCCATTTAAGACCATGTTGATCCTGATTCTATTGACCTCGCTGATGAGGGTCATGTTTGTCAATGTTCTGGGGTTTCTGGCCATCATGCTGCCACTCGCGATCTCGCTCGGAGATGCACTCACAGGCATTTCAGCCCTGACACTGGCAAAGGCGGTATTCCTGGCCGGGATTCCAGGCTTCTTCTTCATCACCCAGTCTCCCGTCCATTTGATTAGCTACTCATATGGGCATTTTGCGGAGAAGGATTTATTTAGGGTTGGCATGGTTGCATCGTTTGTGTGGATTGGGGTTATTTTGGGGGCTTATGCGTTTTATTGGTAGGAGAGGTGGGGCGGCTGTTAGTTCAGCTGCCCATTTGTTTTTATTTGAAAAACGTCTCTATTAAAAAAAGCGGCTCCTCTGAGAAAGAGGAGACCGCCTTATAAATGATGTTTATTTTACTGCTGCGTTTTCTTCGTTTGCCGCTGCATATTTTGCCGCCTGTGACCCGGAAATCTTTCCGAAGACAGCACCGGACATCAAACCAGATCCGCCCGGGTAGTTTTTATAAAAAATGCCACCGACCATTTCACCTGCTGCAAACAGTCCCTGGATTGGTTCTTGCTCTTTGTTCAGCACCTCGCCATCTGTGTTGACATGCAGGCCTCCGAAGGCAAAAGTGATGCCGCAAGTGACCGGGAATGCGTAGAAAGGACCTTGTTCGATACTCTGTGCCCAGTTTGTTTTTTCCGGATTAAGCCCTGACGTTGCCTTGCCATCTTTGATCGATGGATTGAATTCGCCATCCTGGACTGCATCATTGTATTCCTTGATTGTATCGAGGAACTGAAGCTTGTCTACAGGGAGCTGGTCCACTAATTGTTCCAGTGTCTCAGCCTCGTAAACCGTCGCCTCTTCAAGATTATATTCCTTGCGAAGGATCGGGCGCACCTTTGAATCAAAGATCTGGTATGCCGCATGGCCCATCTGCTTCAAGATTTCCCGGCCGTATTTAGCATACGTATAGTTCCTGAAATCAGCACCTTCGTCGACAAAACGGTGGCCGTCTTTATTGAGCATAATTCCAAGTGGATAGGAATGCTTTTTAAAAATATCGCCTGGCTTATTGAAGTCGCCCACTCTTGGTACATTGTAATCTGTACCGATCGAGTGGCATCCGGCCCACTCGCCAAAAGTTTGTGCCCCAGCTTCCACCGCCATTGTCAGTCCATCGCCAGTATTGAATTCTGTTCCCCGGACGGCAGCAGCTTCCCACTCAGGTCCCAAATGCTTCGAGCGCATTTCCTTGTTCGCTTCGAAACTTCCGCAGGCTAGCAGAACGCTTTTAGCCTCAACGGTTGCCTCCTCATCATTACGCTGTACAACTACACCTGAAATCCTGTTTTGGTCCGTAATAAGTTTTGTCGCTGCGGCTTCATACCAAATCTCAATTCCAACTTCTTCTGCTTTTTGGAAAAGGGACTTCATCAAGCCGATTCCTTTTTCCTTCGTTTTTACAGGAAGGCCGCCCCAGAAGTGGATTTTGTCATCCTTTTTAAAGGATTGATTATCATAGTTCAGCTCGAACTCCACCCCTTGCTCGCGCATCCAGACAATCGTTTCATACGATTTTGAGACTAATTGATTCGCCAGATCCGGCTGGCTTTGGCCGTCCGTTACTCTCATTAGGTCGTTATAATAATCATCACCGCTGTATTCTGGCATGACAAGAATGTTTGCTTCCTCATCTGAGAGTTCCGGCATGATTCTTCTGATATCTTCTAAATCATTATAGGCAAACCGGATCGCTCCATCTGTGAAAAATGAGTTCCCGCCGCGCTTATGTTCCGGTCCTTTTTCCAGTACCAGTACGCTTGCGCCATTTTCCCTTGCCGAAATAGCCGCACATAAAGCAGCATTGCCTGCTCCTACCACCACAACATCGAACTTAGTCAATTGGATTCCTCCTGTTATATAAATATTTTGAATATTAATAACTTAATTTTAGTGGTAAAATCATCATAAATAAAATATTGATATTTTATGATTATTGATAAAAAACTTCTATGACTCGGAGGCGGTTAGAATGGATGAAAAAGACTGGATCATTCTTCAGACCATTCATAAAGAAAGGAATATTACCAAAGCAGCTGAACAATTATTTATCTCCCAGCCTTCGCTTTCATATCGAATCCAGCAGATGGAAAAAGAGTTTGGCGTGAAAATCCTGTCCAGAAGGAAGAGGGGAGTCGACTTCACAACCGAAGGAGAATACCTGGTGCAATATGCAGATAAAATGCTGCGCCAATTGCGTGAGACAAAGGATTTCCTCAATAATCTCGAAGGAAAAATAAAAGGAACACTTCGCTTAGGAGTTTCGCAGACATATGCAAGATACGAGCTTCCCAAAATCCTAGCTGAATTTTTAACTCAGTATCCAGAAGTGGATCTCCAATTAAAAACAGGATTCAGCTACGAAGTCTTCCAAATGATTCACAAAGAAGAAGCAAACATCGGGATTGTCCGCGACCTATACGACTGGAAAGGACCAAGTGTCCTGATTGATGAAGAGAAAATTTACGTAGTTTCAAGAAATAAAATTGCACTTGAAGACCTGCCCAACCTGCCAAGAATCGATTACAACACCGACCCCTCACTAAGAAACATCATCAACCAGTGGTGGAAAGAAACCTACGACCAGCCACCAACCATAACCATGGAAGTCGACATAATCGACACCTGCCGCGAAATGGTACACAACGGTCTAGGCTACGCCATCCTCCCAGGAATCTGCCTAAAAGGATACGACGAATTAAATACATACGAACTAAGCCTCAACAACAAAAAGGTAACAAGGAACACATGGCTAGTATTTAACGAAAACTCCCTGGAACTATCAGTAGCAAAAGCCTTTATCGGGTTTTTGGAACATGGGGACGGTTCTTGTGTTCCAGGTTGAGGTGGAGTGTAGAACGTGGGGACGGTTCTCACGTTTCCAAGTGGAATACAAGAACCGCCTCAGTGTTTTTAGCTAATCTTCATTTGATTGATAATTTTTTGTAGTCCTGATAAATTCCCTTTTCCTAACGTAGAATAATAATTTATATGTTTCTGAACTGCTTTTAAAGCGTTAGTATAAGATTCCTGGCCAAAATCTTTCCTAATACTTTCAAGCAAGAATTTATTTGTGTCATTATTAAAAGCTCTTTTATATTCTTCTCCATTCATCATCGCAAGAAATATGGTAATAAACGCTTGAGCAGAACCTTTATTCATCCTCGTAACTCTATTAATTTCAATTTTTCCCTCATTTCTTGTTAATTTCCCTGCATATACTTTTTTGGCAATTTCGTAAGCACCCTGACTCATTTCAATAGTGATCTTCAAAGCTATCACTCCTTCTATAGCTTTATTTATATTTATAACGTAACACAAAATATGGAAGTTGAGGCTCAGCAATTTTAACGGTTAAACACTTTCTTTTAATCACTGATGATCAAGAGGATTTGAATTTTCCGCATGCACTTTCACGTTAAAAAATATATTTGGGCACTTTCACCAGGTGAGAGTGCTATTTCTTTTCTATTCGGAGTGGCGGTTCAGGCTCTGGAAAAGATATCGAAGTCTGGAACTGTTTCGGTTCCTGGCTTTCAGTATTCTTAAGGGTTTATTATCCGTTTTCCTAGCCATTTTTAGAGGTTCGAGGCTGACTTTTAGAACAAAAATTTTATAAATAATTTTTTAAATAAATATTTAGAAAATTATTTACTTTCAGCTAATTCGTGTTAGAATAGCCTTAATAAAGTTTAATATACAAATACTGGTTTATTATACAAAACCAGTAAGTGTTAAGGTGGTGAAAAAATGACTAAAAAATATTGGGTTCCAGCTCTTGAGAAAGCAAATTTAATTTTGGATTTAATTGTCCTTAATCCGAGCCAATTAAGACTGATCGATATTTCTGCTAAATCAGGAATTAATAAAAGTTCTTTGTTTTCGCTGTTGAATACGATGGAAGAGCTCGGTTGGATCGTGAAGGAAAAGGGAGATACCTATACTCTTGGCCCAATTCTTGGATCCCTCGGTGCAGCGTATTTTCGTCAGTTTAATATTTTAGAATCCTTTTTTATAGAATCTGAGGAATCAGTAAAGAGCATAGGAGAAAATATTCAATTGGGGATTCTAGAAGGTGGAGATGTACTATACCTGGCTAAGAAAGAAGGCCATTCACCGGTACGATTAGCTACGGATCCTGGTATGCGTTTCCCCGCTTATGCCTCTGCGATTGGCAAAGCACAATTAGCGAAGTATACAAAAGAAGAAATATATGAGTTGTTTCCGGATGAAAAGATCATTCCAAAGACAGAGTTTACGATTAGAAATTCTGAAGATCTATGGGCTGAAATTGAATTGACCAAGCAAAGAGGTTATGCGATCGAACAACAAGAAGGTGCCCTTGGCTTTTGTTGTGTGGCCGCTCCAATCTTTAATTATGAGAATAAATGTATTGCAGCCGTGAGTTTTACCATGCTGGAGAACAGTTGGGATAGAAAAAAGGAAGATGCCAGAGAGGAAATTTTAAACTTGGCCAAAAGATTATCTTTATTGGCTGGATACAAAGAAAACAATATCGACCAAGACAGGGGAGTGTTGAAATGAAGCTGATTACGTTTCGCCATGACATCAAAGAAGAGATTGGTATTTTAGGAGATTCCTCAACAATAAAATTGAAAACGCTGTCAGATGTTTTTAATCGTGAAAATAATGATTCCGTAGGGTTTCCTGATGACATGCTTGGCCTAATTAATTTAGGCAGGCATGGAAAAGATCAGATAGCATCTGTTTTGAAATGGCTTGAAGAAAACGAGTCTTTCAGACAAGAAGTTGAAGTAGACAATGCATCAATTGAGATAGTGGCTCCAATTTCGAATCCAGGAAAATTAGTATGTGTCGGAAACAATTATATGGACCATTGTATTGAACAAAACGTTGAGCCGCCAAAAAAACCAATGATTTTTTCGAAATGGGCTAGCTGTATAGTAGGCCCAAATGCAGAAGTCAACCTTCCTGAAGACTCTGCCCAAGTGGATTATGAAGCAGAGCTTGCAGTAATTATAGGCATGGAAGGAAAGAACATTCCTGAAGAACAAGCCCTAGATTATGTATATGGCTACACCATCATCAATGATATTAGTGCCCGAGATATTCAATTCGAAGATGTCCAATGGGTTAGGGGTAAATCTTATGATACGTTTGCTCCCCTTGGACCGGCAATTGTAACTGCAGATGAAATCGATGATCCCCACAACTTAGATATTCGTTTAACTGTAAACGGAGAACCCCTTCAAGATTCCAATACCAAACACCTTATTCACAAGATTCCTTACATTATTTCCTACTTATCCAAAGGGTTTACATTCAAGCCTGGAGACGTCATTGCTACGGGAACACCTCATGGAGTTGGTGTATTTAGAAATCCGCCAATTTTCCTGAAAAAAGGCGACATTTGCAAAATTGAGATCGAAAAGGTTGGGAGTCTGGAAAATCCAATTAACTAGAAGCGGAATAATATTGCTGCGTAGTTGAGGACCAAAACCTCAAACCTCAAATACAAGAGTCTTAAAGACATAGGAGGAATATATGAAAGCGCTTGTATGGACTAAAGCTGAAACAATGATTATTCAAGAGGCAGAAAAACCTGCACCGAATGTTGATGAAGTATTAATAAAGGTAGATGCAGTCGGTATTTGCGGTTCGGAAATCGAAGGGTTTTTAGGCCATAACAGCCTGCGAGTCCCTCCATTAGTAATGGGTCATGAATTTTCAGGTGTCGTCGTTGAATCGCCCAGCGAAATTGATTTGCAAGGAAAACGTGTTGTAGTAAATCCGCTTATTAGCTGCGGAAAATGTAATCGCTGCCGCAGGGGATTTGAAAATCTTTGTGATCATCGACAAATCATCGGAATCCATCGTCCTGGAGCCTTTGGTGAATATGTAGCAGTTCCAGTTTCACAGGTTTTAACAATACCCGACCATCTAAATCCTTATGCTGCGTCACTTACTGAACCTCTGGCCTGCAGCTTAAGGGCAACCAGACGTGCTATGGAAAACCATCCGTTTGCAAATGTTTTGGTGTATGGTGCTGGAACAATTGGACTTTTAAGTGCGTTTATGGCAAAAATACTGGGCGCTGAAAACGTAATTGTACTTGATTTAAATGCTGAAAGATTAAAAACGGTTCAAGAAGCAGGTCTTGAACATGTAATTCAGTCGAATAAGGAAAATGTTGAACAAAGAGTGAATGAGATTACAGGTACGAAAGGGATCGATGTCATTATTGATGCCGCAGGATTTTTGCCGACCCGAAAACAAGCTATCCAACTTATTAATCCTGGTGGAGTTGTAATGAACATTGGCCTAGGAATTGATGAAACTCCAATTCCAATTAATCAAACAATCAGGAGTGAAATAACTTTATTGGGATCCTTCTGTTATACAAAGCAAGATTTTTACGATGCTCTACAGCTCTTAATCAATCAAAAAATAAACGAAGAGGTTTGGTCAGAAATCAGGACCATTGAGGAAGGTCATCAAGCCTTTACAGATCTAGTAAACGGAAACGTCATTAAAAGTAAAATCTTTCTTCATTTTTAAAAAGGAGGCAAAGATATGAGCAAAGTTGGACAAAAAATTAAAGCTTTAAGATGTCATGTTGTTGAAGGTGGAGGAGCTGACTATCACGACCAAGGCCAGGACCATTGGATTGTAGGTCAAATCTCAACACCGATGAGTATTTATTCGGAGTACAAGGCTACAAGAACCAGCTTCGGAATTAATGTCCTAAAAACGATCGTTGTTGAAGTCGAATCTGAAAGCGGAACGGTAGGCTTTGGGATTTCAACAGGCGGCTACCCAGCAGCTTGGCTAATCAAAAATCATTTGGAACGCTTTATCGTTGGGCAGCAAGTTGAAAGTATCGAAATTATGTGGGATCAAATGTACCGTGCATCACTCTACTATGGCAGAAAAGGTATTGTCTTAAATGCCATCTCTGCAATTGATCTAGCTTTATGGGATTTATTAGGTAACCTGAGGGAAGAACCTGTATATTCCATGATTGGCGGAAAGGTTAGAGATGAACTTGTGTTTTATGCAACAGGACCACGACCTGATTTGGCAAAAGAGCTAGGGTTTATTGGTGGTAAACTGCCACTTGTGTATGGTCCAGCAGATGGTGAAGAAGGCTTGCGCAAAAATATTGAGACGGCAGCTGAAATGCGTAACCGTGTTGGTGATGATTTCTGGTTAATGTGGGATTGCTGGATGTCTCTTGATTTACCGTATGCACAAAAGCTGATGAGCAAATCTGAGGAACTAGGATTTAAATGGATCGAGGAATGTTTTAATCCGGATGAGTATTGGAACTATCGTGACCTTAAGAAACGAGCTGGCAATAACATTTTAGTAACCGGTGGGGAACATGAAGCAACCCGGTATGGCTTCAGAATGTTACTGGAATATTGCGATTTAGACATTATTCAGCCAGATGTGGGCTGGTGCGGTGGATTAACGGAACTCATTAAAATAGGTAATCTCGCTGATAGTTATGGAAAAATGGTTATCCCTCACGGTAGTGGTGTTTACAGCCACCATTATGTTGTCACTAAAGTGAATAGTCCATTTACAGAATACCTGGTTATGAGTCCGGATGCTTCAGAAGTGGTTCCACAATACTTTCCTTTATTAAAAGACGAGCCAGTTCCGGTTAATGGCAGATTAAAGGTCAGTGATAAGCCAGGCTTTGGTGTGGAGCTTAATTATGATGCAGGCTTAGTTGAAATAAAATCAGGACAAAGTATTTAAAAAATAAGGGGGAGTTTAAATGAAAAAGAAGGCATGGGGTATCTTGGTTCTAGTGTTGGTTATGATTTTATCTGCATGTGGAGGAAGTAAAAGTTCTTCAGGTTCCGATTCAGGAGATAAAAAAGAAGATGTTAAAATCCGACTTGGTTCCCACCTTGCAGCCGATCACTCCGTCGTAAAAACAGCAGAAAAATTTAAAGAATTAGTAGCAGAGAAATCAGATGGAAGAATCCAGGTTACTATTCATCCGAACGGAGAATTAGGTGACCAGAAGGAGCTTGTAGAAAACCTGCAATTAGGTGCAATTGAGATGACTGTAAATGATGCTGGTTTACTAGCTAACTTCGTGCCAGAAGTCGGAATTTTAGATATGCCGTATTTATTCAAAGATTACGACCATGTACACAAAACTTTTGATGGAGAAGTAGGAAAAGCACTGCAAGAGAAAATGCTTGATAAAGGGATCCACTCGCTTGCCTGGTTTGATTCAGCCTTCCGCAGTACATTTTTAAATAGTGAAGCACAATCAATTGAAGACTTGAAAGGCTTGAAAATTCGGACACCCGAGGCACCAAGTGTAATTGAAACAGTAAAATCATGGGATGCCGTAGCTACACCGCTGCCATGGGGAGAATTGTACACCGCTTTAGAAACTGGAGTTGTAGATGGTTTTGAAGGCTCAGCTGAAAGTATCTATACAGCAAAGTTTCAGGAAGTATCCAAATACATTTTGAAAACAGAGCATATCTTCACAGCTCTTTCATTGAATATTAGCGAAAACTTCTATAAAGGTTTGTCCAAAGAAGATCAGAAAATCATTTCAGAAGCAGCATTAGAAGCTGGCGAATATGGCCGTCAATTAGCGATGGATCTCGACCAGGATTACTTCGATAAATTAGTTGAAAGTGGTTTACAAGTAGTTGAAGTAGACAAAACTCCATTCCAGGAAAAAGCTGAAGCTATTGTCGATTCATATGCAAAGGATGTTAACGCAGTTGATCTAGTAGAAAAAATTCGTGATCTAAAATAGTAAAACTAGCTGATTCAAAGGTTCGTCCTTTGAATCAGCTTTCCTGTTATAACTGGAACCATAGGGTGAGTATTAAAAGCTTTATATAAAAAACAAAGTCACCGAGGGGTGAATACATGATTACTTGGATTGATAAGGCGATTAAAGCTATTATCATTTTATTGTTTGGTTTACTTGTTGTAGTTACAGTCATTCAGGTTTTTACCAGGCTTATAGGTACTCCCGTTCAAGGAACAGATGAGGCCATTCGATTTATGTTCATTTGGCTGGTGTTTTTGGGAATAGCATTTGGGATGCGTGAAAAGATCCATATTGAGGTAGACTTTTTCATCAACAGACTAAGCGATTCTTTACAATTTTGGATAACAATATTTAATCATTTATTAATGGCAGCTTATACGCTGGTTATTATTTACCAGGGGATTGAAGTGACAAAGGTAATGGGACAGCAGCTTGCACCAATAAGTCGAATTCCAATGTCCTACATCTTTGTGGCAGCACCAATAGGTGGGACCTTACTGCTATTGTATATTATTCTAAGTGCTGTTGAGACAATCAAGGCAAGGAAGGAGTGATAAGCTATGTTAGCTGCTATGTTTATAAGTCTGATTATTCTGCTTATGATTAGGATACCAATAGCATTCGCGATTGGTTTATCAACTTTAATTTCACTTCTGTTTTTTAGCAATATCCCACTTAGCTTACTTATTCCCCGAATGTTCAATACATTAAATAGCACAACCTTCTTGGCAATCCCCTTTTTCATGCTAGCTGGTGTCATCATGGAGAGAGGAGGGATCTCTGAAAGGTTAATCCGATTCTCTAGTTCATTAGTCGGCCACATCCGCGGTGGTATGGGACATGTAACGGTGTTGACAAGTATGGCTTTTGCAGGAATTTCAGGTTCAGCTTCAGCAGATACTTCAGCTGTAGGAGCGGTAACGATTCCCTCAATGATTAAAAAGGGTTATCCGAAAGGTTATGCAGCTGCTCTAACTGCGTGTGCAGGCGCACTTGGTCCCATTATTCCGCCGAGTATTGTAATGATTGTATATGGATCATTAACAGGTCTTTCAATAGGAAAGCTTTTTCTCGCAGGGGCTATACCAGGTATCCTCATCGGGCTTGGTCTAATGTTCATAAACTATATAGCAGCGAAAAAGTTAGGTCTGGAAAAAGAAGAACGTGCTTCATTAAGAGAAGTATGGAAGAGCTTTATCAGTGCATTCTGGGCACTATTGGCCCCAGTCATCATAATTGGGGGTATTGTAACAGGCTTGTTCACAGCGACAGAATCAGGTGTCATTGCTGTAGTATATTGTTTCCTTGTTAGTACCTTTATCTATAAAGAAATGCGCTTTGCAGATTTGGGAGACATATTTGTAAGGTCAGCCAATACCACAGTAATGGTCATGTTCATTGCCGCGGCAGCTTCCGGGTTTGCATGGATATTGGCCAATGAGCAGTTCCCGATCAAAGTAGCAAATTTCCTAAGTGAATTTACAACTAATAAATATTTATTATGGCTAATCATTATTGCTTTCTTGTTATTCATAGGATGTTTCCTTGAAACAATTGCAGCGGCAATCATCTTTATACCAGTCTTAGCTACCGTGGCAACTAATTTCGGATATGATCCAATACAGTTTGCGACAGTAGTTGCCATTTGTTTAATAATTGGAGGAATAACACCGCCAATCGGAGTACTCCTATTCATTACAAATGGAATAGCCAAGGCAAACATTAATGAATCAATAAGATACTTGTGGCCGTTCTTTGGAATGATCGTATTTGTAATTCTACTGGTAGCATATATACCGTTCTTATCTACTTTCTTGCCTGGGTTGATAGAATAAGAGGTTTGGAACATGGGGACGGTTCTCATGTTCCAATGAGGAGTCGAAATAGTGGCCATACGGCTAATCGGAATACAATAAATCAAAGCTGACAACTCTATAATTGCCAGAGTGATAAGGGAAGCGATTTAATTGCTTTCCTTTTTGCGTTTTAGCCTAATTTTATATGCACAGGATCGTATCGGTAAGGAAGTCATGCTGTTTGAGTGGAAGGTACGGTATGGGGACTAGCGAGACCTAGGTCATAGAGTCCTTGTATATTCCTGGTGAACCCTTGGTTTTATGAGGGCTTTTTAATAAGTAGGATCGCTTTTGAATTTTAAATTTTCTAAATATTAATAATAAAATATTGACACTATTTTCCCCACCTTCTATAATCAAAACATCTTGGTTCGTAATTTGAATATTATGTTCATGATATGAACAACAGCGGAGGGGGATAGGAGAATCTTATAGTAAGGAAATTAAAACAGAAATGTGTTTTACAAAAATGTAAGCGATACCAATTTAGAATGAATGGGGGAGAAATCTTGAAAGATATTAGACATTCTGTTTTTTGGCCACCGTTTCTCTTGTTAATTGGAGCATCTGTGCTGAGTTTTACGAACAAAGATAGCTTTATAGCGATGACGACCAATGCGAATAGCTGGGTCATTAACAATTTGGGCTGGTTATTCAGCCTGGGCGGTTTACTCATGGTTGCTGGCTGTATATTTGCCTACTTTTCGCCGCTTGGAAATGTGAGGATAGGTGGAGAACAGGCAAAGCCTATGTTAAGTTTCCCAAGTTGGTTTGCGATTACATTAACCACCACTATCGCTACTCTTACCTTTTGGAGTATTGCTGAGCCCATTTACCATTTATCCAGTCCGCCGGAATCGCTGGGTCTTGAGAAAAATAGTGGAGCGGCAGCGTTATTCTCCATGTCGACATTGTATTTGCACTGGACGTTTACTCCATATGCAATTTATTGTGTTCCTGCCGTTGTATTTGCGTTTGTCTATTACAATATGAAAAAACCATATAGCTTAAGCTCCACGCTTTCTCCGCTATTCGGAAATAAAATTAAAAAGAATACAGCTACAGTAATTGATGCTGTTTGTTTGTATACGTTGGCATTAGGAATGGCAGCGTCCATGGGAACCAGTATTCTGACCCTTTCCGGAGGCATCGAATACTTGACGGGAATTGGCTCTTCGCCGTTATTATGGGGAATTGTCGCTGCAGTTGTAACTGTTACATTTTTAATCTCTGCAGCCACCGGATTGATGAAGGGGATTCGCATACTCTCTGATATCAACATGAAAGCTTTCTATGTGATATTGGCCTTTGTATTCTTGGTAGGTCCGATTCCATTTATCTTCAACTTTAGTACAGAAGCGTTGATAGTATACCTTTCAGAGTTCTTCACAAAAAGCCTGTTTACTGGATCTGCAGCAGCCGATCCATGGCCGCAGTGGTGGACAACCTTTTATTGGGCAAGCTGGTTTGCCTGGGCTTTGATTTTATCACTATTCTTAGGGAGAATTGCCTACGGATATAAAGTGAAAACCATTATTCTCGTTAATTTTATTTTACCAGCTGTCTTTGGAATAGTTTGGATGAGTGTATTTGGCGGAACAGCCATTTCGATAGATTTGGAAACTGGAGTACTGTCAAAAGTCCTGACAACAAGCGGACCTGAAGCAGTGATCTATGAATTTTTCTCTAATTTACCTTGGGCCGCGGTCATCATTCCTTTTTTCTTATTTGTCTTCTTCATCACGTTTGTCACTGCATGCGACTCAAACGTAGCCGCTATGAGTGGGATCAGTTCAACGGGCATTACACCAGAAAAACCTGAAGCAGGACTGCTGGTAAAAGTTCTTTGGGGGATTGCTGTAAGTTTGATTTCCTGGACCATGATTAGTTTTGCGAGTATAGATGGGGTAAAAATGCTTAATAACCTTGGTGGCGTACCAGCATTGTTTTTGGGAATCATTGTTTTTGGCTCACTTGTTAAAATCTCATTGAATCCTCAGAAATATGATAAAACTATTGTTGAGGACACAGAAGAAACGGTTCAGCCTCTTTCAAAAGCTTTATAGGAAGAGAAAAGTCACCAAATGTAAAAGGTAGGCAAGGGAACTTATGAGAGCAAAAACGGGGTTATTCCCAGCGCTATTTAAAGCGATGGTGAATGACCCCGTTTTTTGCTATCTAAGGTATGTTCCAATTTCTTGTGCTGCCTCAATTAATCGATCTTTTAATGCCAGCATTCTCTCCTTGGTGAACCGAAAATTCGGACCAGAGATACTTATAAAAGCAACCAAATTATTTTGCCGATCAAAAATAGGGGCTGAAATGCCATTTTCGCTTTCATCCAATTCCCCTAAAGCTGTAGCCACTCCTTGTCTTCGAATCCTTTCCATTTCTTCTAGTAATTGATCCCGTTCGGTAATGGTGGCTGATGTTATTTTTTCTAGAGGCTGATCCAATAAAATGTTTAGTTCTTCTTTAGGAAGTAGGCTTAATAGAAGCTTTCCATTCGATGTGCAATGAAGAGGAAGGTATACATTCACATAATCTACCACTCTAATACTGTGTTCAGGATCAAGTTGATCAATTGTTAATGTCCCATCATGCTTAGGTACACTTAGTAAAACTGTTTCCTGTGTTTCATCCCTCAACCTTTCCATAGTCCTGTGCGCACGCCTGATCAGGGACCCGTAATTTGTAGCTTGTGCTGCCAATCGGGTGGCTGCATATCCAAGCTGATATCCTTTTGTAATCGGGTCTCGCTCTACATAGCCGAAGTTTTCAAGTGTACCTATCAGGCGCCAGACAGTCGTCCTGTTCATGTTCGATTTTTCAACTAATTCACCAATGGATACAGGATGGCTGCTTTCCGCAACATTCTGGAGTAATGTCAATGCCCGGCCTACTGCTTGAACAGATGAATTTTCCTGTTTATTGTTTTGTAATTCATTATCCTTTTTCATAATTCTCATTATAGCGTAAAAAACAGAAAGTAATCGAATGGTTTTAATGTTTTCAAAATATTTTCAAAAATGTTTGACATGATTGTTTATCCATTTTACAATGACATTAAGTTCTTGATGTGAACTTAATGTTCATAATATGAACAAATAATAAAATAATAACATTTAATTGGAGCTGGTTTCATGAGGGAAGAAACAGACCAATATGGCACAGTTGAAATCCCGGATCATTATCTTTTTGGTATCCAAACTGTGAGGACGGTTCAAAACCTCTCATTCTCTGATCGTCAGCTTAGTGGCTATTCTGCCTATATCGAATCGCTTGCGATCGTCAAAAAAGCTGCAGCACTTGCTAATCAGAAAGCGGAAGTGTTTGGCGGGCAAATTGCAGACGCCATTATCCATGCTTGCGATGCTTTAATTAAAGGCAATCACCACGAGCAATTTGTCATCGACATCCTTCATGGTGGTGGCGGAATTGGCACGAATATGAACATGAATGAAGTCATCGCCAATCTGGCAAATGAATCGCTGGGGAACCCCAGAGGCAGTTACAGCCCCATACATCCGGTCGAACATGTAAACGCTTCACAGTCCACCTCTGATGTTTGCCATACGGCAATCAGGCTGGCGATTTTAAAAAGATTCCACAGCCTTCATCCAGTACTGGAGCAATTAGCAGTTGCATTAAAGGCAAAAGCAGATGAGTTTGCGAATGTTACTACAATTGGGCGCACATGTTTGCAGGATGGGCTGAGGACAAGTCTTGGCGATACCTTTAGCGGCTATTCTCAAGTTATTAAGCGAAGGCTCCTTTCAATGGAAGAAGCGGTAAAAAAACTTCATAAAGTTAATCTTGGCGGCACTGTGATTGGGTCAGGAGCCGGAGCACCGGAAGCCTACAGGAACAAGGTATTGCCGATTCTTTGTGACGTATCAGAGATGGAGCTGTCCTATCGTGAAAATTTATATGACGCAGCGCAAAATATCGATGACTTAGCGAAAGTTTCAGGTGAACTGCGGATCCTCGCTTCCTGCTTGCTGAAGCTGGCTAAGGATTTGCGCCTGCTTTCTTCAGGGCCTGAAGCTGGATTCGGTGAAATTCAGCTTCAGGCAGTGCAGGCGGGGTCCTCCTTTTTTCCAGGGAAAGTGAATCCTGTCATCCCCGAAACTCTGATCCAATGCTGCTTTCAAGTAATTGGCTGTGATAGTGTCGTCCAGGCCGCATTGGAGCACGGGGAATTAGGGTTGAATGTTTTTGAAGGGGCAGCCGGTGCCAATATATTAGATGCAATGCAAATGCTTGAAAATGCTCTTATCAATTTTAATGAAAAATGCATCAATGGAATTGTGGCGAATCAAGAGCGCTGTGAGGAACTTGCCAATAGTTTCATCCCAGTTGTTGCAGAGTTGAAGGAAAAGATCGGATACACAGCAGCCGCTCGGCTAGTAAAGGACAAAAGCAAAGAAGAGATTAAAACTATGTTCCTAAGCGGAGGTATTGAAATATGACACAAGCAACAGATAAATATGTATTCGAAGGCATTGAACAGCCGAAACTGGAATGGGCAAAAGACTGGCTCAAGACAGCAAAGAAACTATATATCAACGGTGAGTGGGTTGATAGTTCAACTGACACAGTCATAGAATCTATCAATCCTGCAAACGGAAAGGTTATCGGAACCTTCCAATCAGCTTCCCAGGCGGAGGTTGACAAGGCAGTCTTGGCTGCGCGTGAAGCGTTTGAACATGGTCCCTGGAGTACGACCACACGAAAAGAACGTGCCAAAATCATGCGCAGGATCAGCGATTTAATGGATCAGCATCGTGCGGAACTCGCTACGCTTGAGACATTGGATAACGGTAAATTATACACGGAATCCTATCACGATGCAGTTGGTGAAGCTGTCGATATTTTCGAATATTATGCTGGCTGGACTGACAAGTATTATGGTGAAAATAATCCAGTTGAAGGCAATTTCTTAAGCATTACAACAAGAGACCCGATTGGTGTCTGCGGACAGATCCTTCCTTTCAATTTCCCATTGGATATGGCTGCATGGAAGCTTGCGCCGGCATTGGCGATGGGCAATACAGTTCTATTGAAGCCGTCAGAAAAAACTTCTTTTTCAGTGATTCGCCTGTTCGAACTAATTGATGAAGCCAATCTACTGCCTAAAGGAGTCATTAATTTAATCCTTGGTGAAGGGCAGACGGGAGAAGCGATCGCTACACATATGGGCATCGATAAAGTGGCCTTTACCGGAAGTACGGAGATTGGGAAGAAGCTTGTCCATAATTCAGCTGACTCTAACTTAAAGCCTGTATCACTTGAGCTTGGAGGGAAATCTCCAAACATCATTTTTAATGATCCGCCAAATCTGGATCAGGCGATTGAGCGTTCCTTCTATGGTTTGTTTACCCATAAAGGAGAGAAATGCTCAGCTCCGACTCGTTTGTTTGCCCAAGTGGATGTCTACGATCAAGTAGTCGAAGAGATTGCAAAACTGGCAAATAGCTACGTAGTGGGAAATCCGTTCGACCCAAGAAGCAATCAGGGTGCCCAGGTGTCTGAGGCACATATGGAACGTATTTTAAGCTATATCGAAAGTGGAAAAAGCGAGGGTGCTAGATTAGTAGCAGGCGGAGAGCGTGACTTGACTGGGGAAAATGCAAAGGGCTTCTTCATTCGTCCAACAATCTTTGCTGATGTAGACAATAAGATGAAAATTGCCCAGGAAGAAATCTTTGGACCTGTTCTTTGCATCATTCCTTTTGAAACAGAAGAAGAAGTCATTGCCATGGCGAATGACACCATCTATGGTCTTGGTGCTGGCCTCTGGACGAATGATGTTTCCAGGGCACATCGTGTGGCTAATAAGCTTCAGGCAGGTATGGTTTTTGTTAATAAATATGGCTGTTATGATTTTGCCAGTCCGTTCGGCGGCTTGAAGCAAAGTGGATGGGGGAAAGAATACGCAATTCACTCCCTGTCATCCTATACAAAACAAAAAGCTATTTGGTTTGCATACTAATTTTAGAGGACAGGGGAAATTTACATGTTGATGAAAGCTGCGGTCATGACGGGTGTAGGTACACCATTAGAAATCCAGGAAGTGGAACTTGCTCCGCCAAAAGCAAATGAAGTGCTTGTGAAAATCGAAGCAACAGGAGTCTGCCACAGCGATTTGAACGCTTTGGATGACGCGACAACCCCGATGCCTACCATCCTTGGACATGAAGGAGCTGGTATTGTAGCAGCGGTAGGATCCAATGTAACAAAGGTGAAAGTGGGCGATAAGGTGGCGCTAAGCTGGGCTCCTTATTGCGGAACATGCGAGTTTTGCGTAACGGGCAATGTTCATTTATGTGAAACGGCATTTGGTCCGATGTTTGAAGGAACTCTATTAGACGGGACCACCCGTATAAGCAAAAATGGAGAAAGAATTTATCACAACTCGTTATTATCTACGTTTGCAGAATATGCCGTTGTACCGGAGCTTTCCTGTGTAAAGATTCCTGATGCGATGCCGCTTGCCCAGGCTTCGTTAATCGGCTGCGGTGTGGCGACAGGGTATGGTGCTGCCGTTCATGCGGCAAAAGTAACACCAGGTTCGACCGTTGCTGTATTTGGTATTGGCGGGGTAGGGGTCAATGCTATTCAAGGAGCACGGATTGCCGGAGCGTCAAAAATCATTGCATGTGATATGAAGCCAGCCAATCTCGAGCTTGCAAAAAAATTCGGGGCAACTCACACCATCAATGTCGCAGAACAAAATGCCGAAGAAGCGTTGAAGGAACTGACAGGCGGCTACGGAGTGCATTTCGCGATCGACTGTTCCGGGCACACTGGAGCAACTGAAAGTGCCTGGAAAGGAACAAGAAAAGGCGGTACTGTTGTGGTTGTTGGAGCTTTCAATCCAGCAAAGTCCCTTCAGCTGCCGGCGGGAGGCTTTCATCGTGTAGGCAAAATATTAAAGGGCAGTTTCTATGGGGATACCCAGCCTTATCGCGACTTTCCTACCATTGCCCAGCTGTATTTGGATGGCAAATTCATGCTGGATGAACTGGTACTTGATCGTATTAAGCTTGAAGAAATCAATCAAGCATTCGATAGCTTCCATGACTGCAACTGCATTAATGTCGGCCGGACTGTTGTTGAATTTTCCCCACAGGAACAACCTGAACGAGCAAAGACGACTGAGCATATCGTAACGATTTGAAAAAAAGAACAGACCACCTGATTCCAGGTGGTCTGTTCTCATTCCTTATGCTTTTCAAGTTCTCGTTCAGCCATTAACTTAGCCATGATTTCTTCGATGAAGATAAAGAAAACGGTTCGTGTTTTTTCATACGGCAGCAACTTATCATTTTGGGCAGATTGGGTTAAGTAAAAGATATGATCTGCCTGGATGTTTGAAGAATTGTCGTATTCCTCCAGAATCAGCAATACTTCAGCTCCTTTGGACTTTGCCCCGCTGAACAGGCTTTCAAAAGAAATGAACTTCCCTGTAACTGAGAAGACTACTAACAGCGTTTTTTCATCGACTAAATGAAGAGCATGGTCCTCTCCTTGAGAGACTAAAATATTTTTTCCGGAAACAAGAGCAAGCTTATAAGCAAAGTATTCTACACAAATAAATGAAGGCCCTAAGCCGAATAGGACAATTCGATTATATTTTTCATACAAAGCCAGGAATTCATCCACTAGGGCAGGGTCGAAGTTTTCGATATAATGTTTCAATCTATCCAGTTCGCTTGAAACATGTTTGTCTTTGTTTAGGATGGGCTGTCCGCCAAAATATTGTTTGTATTGTTTAAAGCTCTCAAAACCAAGCTTTCTTACAAGCTTGGATATTTTTGATGGCGATACCTGACAATAATCAGCGGCATCCAAAATTTTCAGGCCATCCTCTTCTTTTACCACTGCTGAAAGTTTAGTATGGACCGCAAGCTCCAGATCATTTAATTTATTTACGTTAATATTAATGGTTTTTCTCTCCTCTACTCATGTTTATCTGTAGTTCAAGCATAGCATATAAGTGGAAAATTTTCCATTAATAATTTTAAAAACTATAAAAATAGAAAATTTTCTACAGAAAACGTTTACACTAACGTTCGTTTGTAGTAAATTAAAGTTATTAATATTAAAAACTTTCACAAAGAAGGGTTGGCAAATGACTACTCAGTTAGCTGATATCAAAGACTTCTCCATGAATTTCTTTAGCTTAAAAGGAAAAGTGGCGATCATCACTGGAGGGAATTCCGGTCTCGGGCAGGGATTTTCCTTGGCGCTGGCAAAAGCGGGAGCCGATATTTTTGCCGTAAGCATTGCGGATGATCATGGTGAAACAAAAGCACTCATTGAAGCGGAAGGTGTCCGCTATCATCTTATGATCACGGATGTGACTCAAGAGGGAGCTTGCCAACAAATCGCTGAAGAATGTATAAGGACTTTCGGGAAAATCGATATTCTGATGAATAACGCAGGAATCTGTATCAATGAACCTGATGTCACTAAGTTTACCAGGCTGCAGTGGGATAAAATGGTCTCAATCAATTTGACTTCAGCTTTTGAATTATCTCATGAAGTTGCGAAGTACATGATCCCGCAGCAAAGTGGAAAAATCATCAACACTTGTTCCTTGTTTTCATACCTCGGAGGTAAATGGTCTCCAGCTTATGCTGCAACAAAACACGGTTTAGCAGGTTTTACAAAAGCTTATTGTGATGAGCTTGCGGCCTTCAATATTCAAGTGAATGGAATTGCTCCCGGCTATTTTGCTACCGCTGTCACAGCGGAGACAAGAGCAAACCCGGAGGCGAACCAACGCATATTGGATCATATTCCAGCCAACCGCTGGGGAAATATTCTAGATTTAATGGGAGCAGTTGTTTATTTGGCTTCGGATGCTTCCAACTATGTGAATGGAACTCTTTTAAATGTGGATGGCGGCTATCTAGTCCGTTAAACTTACACAGAAAATCGACCAAAAAGGAGAAATGCGGGCAATGACGAATGAACAATTGATCAAACAAGAAACGGCGACACGAAAGGAACAATTGCTGAAAGAGTTAGAGTCTATTATTTCCTTAGAGCAAATCAATACAGATCCTGAAGCGCTATATGATGCCTCAGCAGACCGTTATAAGAAATATGCAAAAGCAAAAAAAGTGCTTGATGTCCCAATGCCAATGGCGATTGTGTATCCTCACTCCACACAGGAAGTCCAGCAGCTTTTGCAGTTTTGTAATGATAATCAGATCAATGTCATTCCAAGAAGCGGTAAAACAGCTACGGAAGGCGGACTTGAAAACTGGAAGGATATCGCATTAGTAATCGATGGTTCAAGGATGGATCAAATCATTAAGATTGATCCATATAATATGCAGGCAACTGTCCAGGCGGGTGTAAGGCTGCAAGCTTTAGAAGATGAACTGCGCAAGATTGGCTATACAACAGGTCACTCTCCTCAGTCAAAACCGGTTGCGCAATTTGGCGGACTATTGGCAACTAGGAGCATAGGACAATTTTCAACGCTTTACGGCGCGATTGAAGATATGGTCGTAGGGTTAGAATGTGTCTTCCCGGATGGCCACATCTCCAGGATCAAGAATGTACCAAGAAGAGCTGGCGGCCCGGACATCCGGCATATTGTCATCGGGAATGAAGGGACTCTCTGCTACATTACGGAAGTGACAGTGAAAATCTTTAAATACTATCCTGAAAACACTACGTTCCATGGGTATTTAATCAAAGATATCGATACAGGGATCAACGTGTTAAGAGAAGTAATGACGAACGGCTTCCGGCCATCTGTTGCACGTGTCTATTCAGAAGAGGATGCAAGACAGCATTTTTCTCATTTCTATAAAGACAAATGTGTATTGATTTTTACTGCAGAAGGGCCAAAGGGTATTGTTAATGCAACGAATGAAGCGATTGAAGAAGCAGTTGCTAAATTCCAGGAAGGCATTCTTGAAAAAGTAGAAGACCAATTAATCGAAAACTGGTTCAACAACTTGAATTGGACGCAAGGGCATATTGATCGTGAAATCCAAACGATGATTGATCATCATAAGCATGATGGCTATACAACGGAAGTTTCCGCTGACTGGGAAAACATCACAAAGATTTATCACAATGTAATGAAGAGAGTCAGGGAAGAGTTTGACCGAATTGAAGATATCACCATGCTTGGCGGCCACTCATCCCATAGCTACCTGAATGGAACAAATATGTACTTTGTTTATAATTACAATATTAATTGTGAGCCGGAAGATGAAATGAGAATCTATCATCACCCAATCCAGACTATTATTGTTGAAGAAACATTAAAGCTCGGAGGATCCATGTGCCATCACCACGGTATCGGAAAGTATCGCAGCGAATGGACTCTTGAAGAACACGGTTCTGCTTTCTATATGCTAGAGAAGTTAAAAGAAGCATTTGACCCTAATGGCATCATGAATTTCGGCACCATTTACCCTCAGGAAGAAGGCATGAAATATATTAAGGGCTACTGATAGGTGATCATATGAGTAGATACGTTATGGGAATCGATAATGGTTCCCAAAGCACAAAGGTTGCCATATATGATTTAGAAGGAAATGAAATGGCCTTTGGCTCTTATCAATTAAATGAAACTTTATCACCTGAGCCAGGCGTCGTGATCCATCCGGATGATGATTTGTGGGACAGCGTGTACAAAGCGATGAAGAGATGTCTCGTTGATTTTACCGGCAATCCTAAAGATATTGAAGGTATTGGTCTATGTACAATTAGGTGCTGCCGTGTGCTTTTAAAGGAAGATGGCCATCTAGCTTATCCCGTGATAAGCTGGATGGATTCTCGTCTAAATAAACCCTATATCCATACTGATGACAACGTAAAATATGTTACGACTACTTCCGGATATCTAGGCTTTCGATTGACAGGTGAATTTAGGGACAGTGCTTCCAATTATGAAGTCCACTGGCCGTTGGATCGCGAAACACTGGATTGGTCCGAGGATGAGGAAGTATTCGAGGCGTACGGCTTGAAAAGAGAGATGGTGTTTTCCCTAGTAAAGCCAGGCGAAAAGCTAGGAATGCTTCGGCCTGGACTGGCAGATGAATTTGGATTGAAAAAGGAAATTCCAATAGTAGCCACAGCTAACGACAAAGCAGTGGAAGCTCTGGGCTCTGGAATCCAGGATGATGGGAGTATTATGATTTCTCTCGGCACCTTCATTTCATCCATGTTGTTACGGAATGACTATAAGGAAAACGCCATGAATTTCTTCCCTACGCTTGCCTGTATCCCATTCAAATATGTATATGAATCGAATGGAATTCGACGGGGAATGTGGACTGTAAGCTGGTTTAAAAAACTGATAGGTGAAGAAATCGTCAATGAAGCTGCAAAGCTAGGTGTCTCCGAAGAGGAGTATCTCAATAGGAAAGCAATTGAAGTACCGGTTGGAAGTGATGGTCTGATCACAATCCTTGATTGGCTGTCTACACCAGCTGAACCGTATCGAAAAGGGATCATGATCGGGTTTGATCAGCGCCATACCAAATTCCATATCTATCGTTCCATTTTGGAAGCGATTTCTTATAATATCAAGGGCAATATCGATGACATGCTAGAGGAAATAGGTGCAGAGGTAAAGGATGTCGTTGTCATAGGTGGAGGATCGAAAAGTGACTTGATGATGAAAATCATTGCCGACCTTTTTGGATTGCCTGTGCATAGGCGCAAAGGAAGCAGCGTTGCCTGTCTAGGAGCTGCCATCTGTGTCTGCAAGCATTTATCAGTCTATGAAGATTTTAATGAAGCAGCAAATAAAATGATTAAAACAGAAAAGACGTTCATGCCAGATTCAGAAAACCATGTTTTATATAACACTGTTAACGAAACAGTCGTTAAACAAGTCAGAAAACATACAGATGAAATATTAAAGCTTACTTATCCCATTTTCAACTAAGTCTGGATATCGTCAACAAGATGCCAGAACATCCATTTTGCTATGTTTGTTCTGGCCCCATTTATATAGAGAGGTTTCTAAATTTTCAATAATTTAAAGCGAAGGGGAAATGTTGGATGAAAAATTTGAGGCATAGTGTTTTTTGGCCGCCGTTTTTGCTATTGATTGCTGCCGCTCTATTCAGTTTTTTTAACAGAGAAGGCTTCATCAAAATGGCAACAGATGCTAACAACTGGCTGCTTGCGAATGTTGGTTGGTTATTTAGTCTCGGCGGCTTAATTATGTTGGTGACTGTGGTTGGGGTCTACTTTTCACCACTGGGAAAAGTGAAAATTGGTGGCAATAATGCTAAGCCATTGCTGAAATTAAAAAATTGGCTGGCTATTACTCTTTGTACGACCATCGCTTCAGGTGTTACGTTTTGGGGGATTGTTGAGCCAATCTACCACGTAACCTCTCCGCCTGAGTCTCTTGGGATCGAAGCAAATAGCCCAGCGGCTGCTATTTTCTCCATGTCGACGATGTATCTTCACTGGACGGTAACACCTTATGCTATTTATTGTGTACCAGCGCTTATGTTCGCCTTTGCTTACTACAATATGCGGAAACCTTTCAGTCTAAGTTCAACTCTGGCTCCGCTTTTCGGCGATAAAATATTTGGCGGCTGGGGAAAAACCATTGATGCCTTATGTTTGTATACGTTAGCACTTGGAATGGCGGCGGCCATGGGGACCAGTGTTCTAAACTTAGCAGGAGGAGTCAACTACCTGTCTGGTATTGCTAGTACGCCAACACTTTGGGCGATTATATCCTTCGTGGTGATGGTGACCTTCATTCTTTCTGCATCGAGCGGTTTGATGAAGGGAATAAGGATTTTATCTGATATTAATATGAAAGTTTATATCTTCATTGTTCTGTTTATGTTTGTTGCCGGACCGGCAGCATACATTGTCAATCTGGGTACGGAATCTTTCGGAAACTTTTTAACGAATTTCTTTGAAAAGAGTTTATTTACTGGTGCTTCAGCTGGAGACCAATGGCCTCAATGGGGGACTGTGTTTTACTGGGCTAACTGGTTTGCCTGGGCAGCCATTACGGCCCTCTTCCTAGGCAGAATTTCATATGGTTATTCTGTAAGAGCATTTATTCTGGTTAACTTCGTGTTCCCGTCCGCTTTCGGTGCTTTATGGATGACCATCTTCGGTGGCACGGCGATCCACAAGCAAATGACCGAAGGAACACTAGGGGACATTTTGGCAAATAAAGGACCTGAATCAGTATTATACGCGGTGTTGGGTGATGTGCCTTTAGCAAGTTTAATCATCCCGATTTATCTATTTGTGGTCTTTATCTCCTTCGTAACGGCGTCGGACTCCAATATTTCCGCAATGGGAGGTATCAGCTCCACTGGAATCACACCTGAGAGCCCGGAAGCAGGCATGCTTATCAAAGTCATCTGGGGAGCCACAATTGGGATCATCTCTTGGATCATGATTAGCTTCGCCAAAATTGACGGAATCAAAATGCTATCGAATCTTGGAGGCGTACCTGCATTAATACTCGGACTGTTAACGGTCTTCGCCTTAATTAAGGTCGCTAGTAATCCTGCAAAATATGACTTAGCAAGCAAAGAACAGAAGGGTGAGCAGGAAGAATTGAAAAAAGTGATGTAAATTAGTGGACAGAGGAGCATGGGGACGTACCCTGTGCTTCTTTTTGTCATTTCGATAAAAGACCGTCCCATCTGGATTCGCGAGAACCTTTTGAAAACAGGCAGGTTCTCGTGTTTTTTTATCACGTTAACGGTTTTCAAAAATACGAGAACCATCTATGTTTTTTTCGGCGCCAACACTAAACAAATAAGTAAAGGTAACTAGCTCTGAATTTAATGATAAGGACCGCCAATCGATTTACTTAGAGAAAGATGGTATAATTAACTAGCACAGTAAATAGCAGGGAGAGCAGCGGTCGTCCCCAATCCAAGAGGAAAGGGGGTGCCGCCATGGTTACGTATGAAGCGATGAATTTGATGGTTAGCTTTGCCACACTTATCGTTGCCGTAATCGCTATAGGTATTTCTTCTTCAAATAAAAAGAAGTAACCCTCCCTGCATCGGCTAAATGTGAGTAGGATTACTTCTTATTCGGAGCTGGCCGCTGCTCTTCAAGCAGCTTGCTGTGTATCGAGGTCTCGGTTGCAGCCGAGATCTCTTTTTGTATTATATGGACTTTATGACTAAATTATAAACCTTATTTTCAATGAATTCAATAAATCTGATAAAGCAATTGAATCTAATTATATGAGAGGAAACTAATTATATATTGTGCCTCATGTGTGTTTGAAGATGGACGAAGGATGCTTATGGTGCAAGAAGCACAGGGACGTTTCTTGTGCTTCTTTTTCGAAGTACAGATCACATAAAACATGATCTCTTGCTATCTTTGAATACGCCCCTAATGCCGTAGTTAGTTTTACATAGCAGCTCCATCATCCAATAAGAGCCTCGAATACGTTTTACAATAGTTGAAGACCGTATTCACCACTACTTCTGAGTTGTATTCAAGGTAATTAACCATGTAGCTCCTGTTCTCAGGGTGAAGAAAAATCATTAAAAAATCGAGCATCATATTATTCACTAATTTACAGTTTGAATAGACCATTTCCGCATTGGCCACCTGTTCCTCGGTGGTTGAGCCTTTATAGACAAACTCTTTATAGTGTGGCATGGCCTGGGCTAAATAGTTTGGATCGTTGATTTGGTTTCTGACTGCCAGCATAAATGACTCAAGGCTTGCAGGAGGGAAAAACTGTTCCTCCTCAATGCATTGGCTTAAAAAAGACCTCGCTCCATTCGTATTTTCAATGAGAAACGTTACATTCTGGAGCAAGGATTCAAGATAATCCGCCTCAGAAGCTGCACGCTCTCTCTTTTGCAGCAAGATTTGCTGAATGCCAATTTGCACCTCATTCTTTTTCCACTGCGGCTGGTTCATGATGGATCCGATTACACTCGCTGTATTCTTTGATAACTCTTCCAAAGACAATATCAACACTCCCGACAGTAATTAGACATTTAATAACTAGAATTCGACAAAGGTTAGCAAAATCCTTCTGGTGGAACATGGGGACGGTTCTCGCGTTCCAGAATGAAACGCAAGAACCGTCCCTGCGTTCCACAACTAGTCCTTTCCTCCCGTAGCTCCCCAGCAAAAAGGAAGTTCCGCCACAAAATCCCCTCCCCATGTCCCGTTTAATTACCCCAATTTACGCCTGATAGAAAGCCCCCTTACTATGAATGTAGAAAGTATTTATACTTTTCTAATAACTTATATTTCAGGGGGATGAGCATGAAGGGACGTAAGAATCTATTAAAGGGTGCTTTGGCAGCGGGGTTACTGGTTTCTGCATCTGTGCCTTTTAATGTTTTGGCAGAGAAACCTATGGTAACAGTGGATGAAGCGGAGAAGATCCTGAACAGTCTTTCGGATGAACAGAGAGAGACATTGCAGCAGCTTGAAGTGGGTCCGGGATTTGTCATTTCGCCTGAAGTGAATACGAAATCGCCTGAGCTGGTCAACATTATCGTTGAGTTCAGCCAGGCTCCTGCAAAGGTGGAAGTGAAAAAGCAGGCTTTGAAGGGGAAAAAGCTGGCGCTTAAAACTGCTGAGGAAAAAGTCGAGCTAGCCCACAAGGAATTCAAAGAGCAAGTTCAAGCTTTGAAAGCCAAGAGAGGCGCAACGCTCTATGATCCTAATAAAATCGAACTGAAACGTGAATATAAGCATGCTTTTAACGGTGTTTCCATGAGCTTGCCGGGAACAGCGGTTGAAGAGCTTCTTCAATCAGGGGCGGTAAAAAGAATCTGGAACGACGCTGAGGTTCAGCTGGAGTTTCCAAAAGGCGAGCAGGCTAAAATAACCCCGAAAATGGCAGACAGCATCCCGCAAATTGGGGTGGACAAGCTTCACAATGAAGGAATCACCGGAAAAGGCATCAAAGTTGGGGTTTTGGACACTGGTCTTGATTACACGCACCCTGATTTGACAGATTCCTATAAAGGCTACCGCGGGCAGGCTGGCACAGATCCGAAAGCAGTTGATCCGTCTTCCGTAAAAGGCTGGGACTTCATTAATAACGATGCCGATCCGATGGAGACAACTTATACGGATTGGAAAGCAACAACAAAGCCGGAATTTAGCGCAGGCTCCTCCTACTATACTTCGCATGGCACACACGTATCTGGCACAATTGCTGCCCAGAAACATAACAGCGTCGATTATGCAGTAAAAGGTGTCGCTCCCGATGTAGATTTATACGGATATAAAGTGCTGGGTTCGTATGGCTCTGGACAGACAGAGGGCGTACTGGCTGGAATCGACAAGGCGGTTGCAGATGGCATGGATGTCATCAACCTTTCGCTTGGAGCAGCGGTTAACGATCCGTTATATCCTACTTCTGTAGCGATTAATAATGCGATGCTTTCTGGCGTCGTTTCAGTTGTAGCTGCGGGAAATAACGGTCCGAATGAAAAAACACTCGGCTCTCCTGGTACAAGTGCATTTGGAATTACCGTAGGTGCAAGTGACGCGGCGATGTCGATTCCGACTTTTAAGGCGACTGCTGGGGACTTAAGCTTTGAAAATATGAAACTGCTTGCGAAAAATTTTAGGGATAACCTGAAAGAATTAGAAGGAAAATCGTATCCGCTTGTGTTCACGGGCCTGGGTAAGCCGGAGGATTTCACTGGCAAGGACCTGGCCGGAAAAATCGCCCTGATTGAACGCGGTGAGCTTACCTTTGATGTAAAGGTCCAAAATGCTAAAAAGGCAGGCGCCATTGCCGTTATCATCTACAACAACACCGAAGGGGAAATCCCGGTTTACATTGGTGAAAATACAAAATATATTCCGACATTCCAGTTGTCAAAAGCGGATGGAGAGCAGCTTAAGAACACAAAGGATGCAGCTGTTGCTTTTAACCAGTTATCTTCGATCAAAACAGAAGGCGACTCCCTCGCCGACTTTAGCTCAAGAGGGCCAGTCAACAGCAGCTATGACATTAAGCCGGATCTGGTAGCACCCGGAGTATCTGTATTCTCCACCTATCCTGAGTATATGAACAGCCCGGAGGAAGGCCTTGATTATACAGCGGCCTATGCCCGCTTGAACGGAACTTCGATGGCAACCCCTCATGTTGCCGGGGTAGCGGCATTGATTTTACAGGAGCATCCCGAGCTTGATCCGTTTGCGGTAAAAGCAGCACTTATGAATACCGCAGACGATTTGAAGAAGGATTATTCAGTCTATGAGGTAGGGACTGGACGTGTCGATGCCTATCAGGCGGTCCATTCGGATGTTTCTTTTAACGTGATCGATAAAACCGACCATATTGAGAACGGCGAATATGTAGAAGTAGAGGAGCTTACAGGCTCAATCAGCTTTGGTAACCATTACATCGATGGCGGAGATGTCCAGGATAGCCGCAAGATTAACGTAACGAATAAAGGTGCACAAAATAAATCATTTAAGGCAGAGATTGAGTATCACCAGGCAAGGAAAGGTGTACAGGATGGAATTGAAAATAAAATTAAGCTGGATGTTCCGGCATCGATCTCATTAGCAGCAGGAGAGACGAAAGAAGTGGCAGCCGCGATAACTGTTCCTCAAGATGCTGAACTGGGCCGCTACGAGGGCTATATTCATTTTACAAATGAAGAAAACCCGGAAGAAAGCTACCAAATTCCATTTGCCATCCGTGTGACAGATAAAGGCATTGAGTACGCTGAACCACTTGCCCCTTCTGTTTCGAATGATACACCGTACCACCAATATTACGCTCCTGGCACACATTTCGTATTCAAGTTCAAAAGCCCGATGGAGCGGTTTGACCTGATTGTGAAGGATGCGAAAACTGGGGAGGCAGTAGGGGTCATCGGCAGCTATGATGCCAGAGGTGCTGTGCCGGACCGCGAATATCTGATTTTCTTCGGACACAGAGGACTTGCTTATCCGTTTACAGGCAACAAAAAGCAGCCAATTGCCGACTATATTCATAAGCTTCCGGAAGGTGAATACGTACTTGATCTGATCAGTACGGACAAAGACGGGAAAACCTATCATTCTGAAAGTGTTGGTGTCGTCGACAATACTCCGCCTAAAGTGGAGCTTGATATTGAACCTGGCGTAACAGAAGTGAATGATAGCATGTTAACGGACGAAGATGGCTACCATGCTCTATGGGTTCATGGGAAAGTGACCGATTCAACCGTGGGTTTATTGCAGCAGCGAGGCTTTGATTACACGCAGAAATCTAATACAGTAGGATACTATGAAAATGGCATGCCATTCATCATGGGATTCCTGCCGATTGCTGATAATGGTGATACAAAGTTTGGGGTCCTGCCTGAAGAATACGGGACAAATCCATATCAGCTAGGCTTGAGACCATGGGATATCGCGACCGCTGCTGAAACCATCGGAAACCAGCAATACGTCTTTGTAAAAGAAGGAACAGGATACGCGACAAGCCGCTTTGATAAGAAGAGTGTACAGTTAAATGATGAGATCACGGTAACGCTCGATTTAAACAATGTAAAGAAATTCGTTTCCGGTTCCACGAATATTGATCTGTATGTTGACACGATGGAATTCCAGAAGGTAAAAGTAAATCCAGCATTCGAAAAGCTTGCTGCTGAAAAAGGAGCGGAAGTGAAGCTGGATGAACCAGTTACCGGTAATAATACTGTAAAAGTAGGAGCCAAGCTGGAAGGACAGGGCTTTGAAGGGATCAGTGGAGATACGCCATTCCTGGATGTTACGTTCAAGCTGATTGACGACACTTTTAACAGTAAAAGCCTGGGTGTCCGCTTGAAGGAATTAACTTACCAGGAACAGGGCAAGGCAGGATTGACCAAAATCCCAGCCTACAGCTTAACTAGCTTCAAGGTCATTTCCAAACACACAAGATTGAATGGAAACATATTCCCAGAAGCATTCCTGACAGAAGGCGGCTATCTCGATAATAAATATGATATTACGAAGCTGAACACAAAGGTTTATGCAAAAGGAACAGATGGAACCATCTATCCTGCCATTCCGGATAAAAGGGGATTATATGAAGTCATCGTTCCAGCCGGCGTATCCTATACTGTTTATACAGAAATTCCAGGACACTTAACTCAGAAAAAGAACCTCATGGGCGGAATTGAAGTGGACGGCGAATACCGTGGGATTTACTGGAGAGAGAATCCAGGAAAAAACCTCGCTGGTGATGTAACAGGAGATCAAATCATTGATATCCGTGATCTGAAAGAGGCAGTCAACCATTATGGTGAAAGGGATCCTCTGAACATCAGTCTCGATCTCAACCAGGATGGCATCGTCAATGAAACAGATGTCAGATGGATTGAGAAGAACTTCCTGGCAAAGGGCCCGATAGCAGGGGCAGGCGCCCAGCCGATGGCGACGATCGGGAAAAAGGGGTTAAAAGACTTCTTGAAGATGATTGGGCTTGAACCCAGGGAATAAATACTTAAAAAAACAGCTCTGTTAATGGAACAAATACGAACTAGGCAGGATAGTAGAATAATAGTAAACTTTTATAGCGTATTTTAAACAAAAATACGCCGCAAAATAAATAAAGGCTAGGCAGAAAGAGCCTAGCGATCAGACTAACGGGGTGCGATTATTCAATAAGAATAATCGCATTTTCCTTATTCAACGGGTGCTAATGATTAAAGAAGGGGGATCGTAACTCCGATCCCTATTCTTATGAGGAAAAATTAGAAGACCCAATTAGTATTAAGAAACTAAGTATTGAGGTAAGATTCCATTGGTACTCTGCTCAGTTCCTTTTTTAAAAAGATGATGTACTTCCATTAGTAAAAATTTGTTGTTTTCTCAAGACTTGCAAGGCTAATGGAACTGACCTCTTTTTCTAGGAAGGTTCTTATTTTAGTTCAGGCGCTTTTCGATGGTTAGTTCCTTCTTGATAAGCGTAGGCTAGTTTAATCAATGTTGGCTCGTCGAATTCTTTTCCTAGAAGCTCGAGTCCGACTGGAAGGCCGTTGTCATTGAAGCCAGCAGGAACCGAGATTGCAGGGAATCCTGAATAAGGACTTAAGCGATTGGCATTCCCTGCACCTTGGCTTTTGCCCACCTGTGCCGGTAAAGCACTCGAAGTTGGATAGAGCAGTGCATCAAGGTTATGTTCATTAAACGTTGCCATTAAGCTTTCCCTTGCCATTTTAGGACGATGGGTAATAATGTCCTGGTATACCTCATCATTTTCTAATGATTCTCTTTCATTTCGGGATTTTAATCCACTTTCCAAACTTGGATGGAATTTCCCGCTTTCAATAATATCTGATAACGTTCTTACAGGTGCATCCGGTCCCAGGCCAGCCAAGTAATCATTTAACTGAAATTTAAATTCGTATCCACTTAAGCTAGGATAAGAAAGAATTGTACTAAGATTGGGAACTGTTACCTCGAACACTTCTGCTCCAAGTACTTCCATGTCCTCAATCACTTGATCCATCACTTTATTGACCTCAGGATCGTTCCCAAACAGGTCGCGAATGACGCCTATCCGGGCTTTCTTCAATCCATTTTTCTTAAGATAATGAGTATAGGTTTTGGGAACTTTTCCGATACTGGCTTTAGTAATTGGATCTGCTGGATCATAGCCAGCAATTGTATCGAGCACGACAGCCACATCTTCAACCGTACGTCCTATCGGTCCGCCGACATCCTGTGAAAGTGCAAGTGGAATGATTCCATCGCGGCTGGCAAGTCCCATAGTAGGCCGAAGTCCAACCAGGTTATTAAAGGACGAAGGTATTCGGATGGACCCGCCAGTGTCCGTCCCTAATCCGACAGTGGCAAAGTTGGAAGCAACCGCTGCTGCCGTACCACCGCTTGAACCACCTGGGTATCTTGTTAAATCATATGGATTATAGGTTTGTCCACCAAGGGAACTAATTGTTTGGAATCCGAAAGCAAATTCATGCAGGTTCGCTTTCCCTAAGATGATTGCACCTTCATCTCTTAATCTTTTTGTTTGATAGGCATCATTTAGAGGGATGGAACCTTCAAGTGACAGGGATCCTGCAGTAGTTTGCATATCGTATGTATCATAGTTGTCTTTTAATATAACCGGAATTCCATGCAAGGGACCGCGAACTTTTCCCGCTTCGCGCTCTTTATCTAGTTGTTTCGCTTCTTCTGCTGCATTTTCGTCAACCGTAATGATGGAGTTAATGCTGTCATCGTACTCCTTAATTCGCTTGAGATAGAATTGAACCAATTCCTCAGAGGTTAACACCCCCCTCTGCATCGCATGCTGCAATTCAAATATCGTCGCTTCCTCAACCTCAACCGATAAAACTCTTTCGGCAACAGGGCTCGCTAAATTAGAAACCGCACTTGCTGGACCTGCGTACGTCCCCAAAGCCATTACTAGAACAGTGAAGAAAACTATAAAATTTTTATACAACTTTTCCATGTGGAACCTCCTTTATTTTTCGGAATAATTAGAATATATCAATCTACATTTATACTGTATATAAGTGGAAGGTCGTGAAATAATTGGTTGATAGGGAGTATAGCCTGCATAGAAGGGGTCATTTTGTCCCGCTTTTACAGTCAGTATAAATTCCGGTGCTTAGAAGCGCCTCAAGAAGTAACGGGGTTAGTTACACAAGAGACAGACAAAAAAACGCAAAAAAAATTGCGGCTCACACCCAGCAGATTATTTTGAATTACCAGCTGCTATATGCCGGACCCAAAATTTAAATTAGGTAATCATTCCTGGTTTTATAAAATTTGGTAACTCGCATTTCTCAAAATCGTCAAGTTGAATAGAGAAGGAGGTTCTAATAATGAAATTATCAAGGCTATTAATTTTAGTAATGCTTTTGTTGCTAAGTGGCTGTAAAGATATACAAACTGTTGAGAGTGAAAATTCAATTGGAGAGTATAAAGATTATTACACAGATACTTTTGCAAATGTAGTTAATGGAGGGACATCCAGAAGATCAACTGGGAATGTATTTCCGAGATTTAATAGAAATTATGGAGCAATCATAGAGGTTTATCCTGGTGATACATATAAGCCAGATCTTCCGAAAACCTTGAAAGATGGCTATTATGCAGAAGTTTTATTGGAAGAGGTTAATAGACACGCTGAGCAGCCAAAGGTAATCTTTTCAACAAAAACGACAAATTTAGAGGAAGCTAAGGTAAAGATTCCAAATGCACCTGGTAAGTTTTATCGATATTCGATTACCATTAGGGATGAAAAAAATCAATTCAAGGATATTAAATACGATCCACTATATACAACTTATGAAAATTATAATATGGCAATAAGAATGGCAAAGCCTTCGTATAAGGAAAATGAACTAATAACGTTTGCTGTGACAAATTGGGGACCTAACTATCTTTCTGTAAGTAGAAATTTTACAGTTCAGAAAAAAACAGGGGATAGTTGGGAGACAATCAAACCTAACATTCCGGATAATGTAATAAAAGGAGAAAAAACACTGATTGGAATCATTCCATCAGCATGGAATATGAGTTATCTGGCAATAGACAGTGATTCATTCTTACTTCAGGACAAGGCTACTGAAACCATGGTATTGCGTTATTATTCTCTAGATGAGGGAGAATACAAGATAATCGTAAAGGCGGGTTCCTCTAGACACGTTTATCAATTGGAGGATACATTTATAGTTCAAAAATTATACGAAGTCACATAGATTAAAACCTCTAATAACCAGGAAAGCGTTGGTGAAAAAAACAGAGAAAATTCGTGTGCAAATTGCTCTGCTATTATAGTTAACTTTTATATTAGTTTTTACATGTGCGAGGTACTTGAAAAGAGAACGTCATAAGAAAAGTCTCCCGTTTTTTTGTTATAATGTTAAAAATAATCTTCCATTGAGGTGCAGCATGATAGAGGGGAAAATCATCAAATTTTACAGAGAAAAAGCAAATTTGACCCAAGCGGAGCTGTGCAATGAAATCTGCTCGGTCACCCATCTTAGCAAGATTGAAAGAGGAATTACCGAATATTCTCCTGAAATCACCACTCTTCTCGCAAAAAAACTAAACATCAACCTTGAAGCGGAAATCACCCGCTATCACCAATCATCACAGAAATTGAATCAGTGGCTGGAAGCGATGGTCATGCAGCGTGAGGGTGATTCCAGAGCCTTGAAGTTGGAGCTTGAAAAAGAAAGTTTAATCGGCATGCCGGAGTTTCAAGTAGTATTCCAATTGCTGTCAGCAAGGTATTACCTTTTATTTGATCATAACTTAGACCTGGCTTATACGATGATGCAAAACCTCCATAATCAAGAGGCAGATCTTTCACCTCAGAACCAAAACACGCTTAAGCACATTCGCGGGATTTGTTACTTTTTAAAAGGGCAATTCCGAGAGTGTATCGACTGTTTAACTTCCATCAACCCCGAACAATACAGCAATGAAGAATACTATTATCATTTGGCTATTGCTTATCATTCCATCCATTCAAATATAACCGCCTATTATTACGGCAAAAAAGCCCTGAGCTTTTTTCAAAGAACATTGAATATCCTTCGAATCATTGATACGGAAATGCTATTGATCGTTCAGTTAAATGCAAAAGAACTCCACGATTTTGCCGAGACAAAGGCAAAGTACGAGCAATTGATCAAATTGAGTGAAACCCTTCATTCAACAGATCGCATCGGAAAAATCTATTATAACCTTGGATTTGAATGCTACCGCCGCAAGATGTACAAAGAAGCAGCAGATTACTTTCAGAAGGCCATCGATTTATTGGGAGAAGCATCGCCGCATTATCTCTCTGGTTTAGACAACTATATCCGTACCTGTCATAGCGGGAAGCTCTACTCAGAGGCCACACTAATCCCGCTTGCAGAAAAAGGCATGGAGCATGCCAAAACAAGCAGCTCCCCAACCTGGATCGAATTCCAGCTGCATTTATACGAACTAACCAAACAAACAGATCAATACTATCAATTCGTCGAGGAAACGGTCATCCCCCACTACCAAGAAATCGGCTACACCATCCTAATCGACCACTACGAACGAAAACTATTTCAGCACTATCTCGAAATAGGAGAAAAAGACAAAGCCCTGGAACTCGCCGACAAGTACATAAACTCTAAGAAGAGCTTTTATAATCATGAGTGAAGTGATGGAACATGGGGACGGTTCTCATGTTCCATTCTGGAACACGAGAACCGTCCCTGTGTTCCTATTCAGAAGGCCAGACACCATCCCAAAAGTGGGATCGTGCATGGCCTTTTATTAATATTAGAAAGCAATGTCACAAATTTATGGGGAAAGGAAAATGAGAACCTTTCATCCTTTCTTATCGTGTCGAAATATATTAAAAGTTTGTCGATAAGAGGCGGAGTTTATTGGTATAATTTACATATAAATAGAAATGTTTAGGTACTTTCCTTATTTAGTTTAGTAGAAATTTCATTGAGAGAAGGATACGGATGTGATGGAAGTCTTCGAAGGTCATAAAACAGGTTTTGAGTTGCTATGGTCAGTCATAACGGCAGACACTCTATTCACGACTATATTATTGTTGTTTTTTGGAGGACCTTTGTTACTCGCGTTTGTGACCAAGTTACTAAGAGAACAGAAACTAAGAAAATCTGGAATTTTAGAAATTGACCACATGCCCGGCAGGACATTCGAAGAGTATCTTCAGGTTTTATTGAAAACGAGAGGGTATAGTGCCGTTCTGACGCCAGTAAGTGGAGATTATGGAGCGGACCTGATTTTAACAGCAAAAGGAAAGAAAATTGTTGTGCAAGCAAAGAGATATAAAAAGAAAGTAGGTGTAAAGGCCGTTCAAGAGGTAGCCTCAGCAAAGAGCCATTACCAGGCAGATGAATGTTGGGTTATTACTAACAGCTACTTTACTGAGCAGGCTAAAAAATTGGCGAAGTCAAATCAAGTTATATTGATTGATCGCAATAAGCTGATGAATTGGATGCTTGAGCAGAAGGGTGCGTAAAGTGGAACATGGGGACGGTTCTCGGGTTCCAACGGAGGAAGCGATTGGTGTCCCTGTGCTTCAAAATAAGGGGAATATAAAATGGTTGAAGTTATTAAACTTGCACCAGAAGATTTACAAACTATTGACGTAATAAAAACATTTTATTAACCGATGTTTAATGTATTCAGAATTAGGAGGAATCGTAATGAACCAACCCATTAAAAGTACGAAATACTGCGATCTATTAGCACAAGGAATAACACAAGAAGGTGAAGACATATCAGCAGTGGAAAGAATTTTTGTTAAATCTCTAAATAGGAAAGAAATCCGGTTTGCTTGGTATAAAGAAAAAAACGGTACAAGAAAGTTTCAGTTGAGGCCGCTGGATTTACCTGAGGAAGAGTTACTAATATTGATAAAAAAGGGTTTGGATAATGGGGTTTTCTCAAAGGAGTTCAGAGAAGGTCTTAAGGAAGTCCTGTAAGGATTAGAAATCACGGTGACGGTTCCCAGTTCCAGAGTGGAACGCAAGAACCGTCCCTGCGTTCCATCAGTTTTTTACCAACGCCTGTTCCTCCAGCACCCGATGTATAAAGTGATACTCCTTCAAATTCCCAAAGGTAGCAAAGCTATGCACGCTTATTTCATTCTCATGTTTTCTGGAGACACCTTTTAGCAACAGTCCATCCGTTACTCCAGTGGCAACGAAAAAGCAGTCTGTGCTTTTTACAATGTCCCTTATATTCAGTTTTTGATCTGGAGCTGGAATCCCCATTTTTATGCATCTTTCACGTTCCTGCACGGTTGATGGCAATAAGCGTCCCTGGAAATCGCCGCCTAAGCATGATAGGGCTGCTGCTGATAAAACGCCTTCCGGTGCGCCGCCGATGCCAAGGAACATGTCGATGTCCATTTCTTTGATTGAGGTTGAGATTGCCGCAATTACATCCACATCACTGAATAGGATGACACTTGCTCCTAAGCGTCTGATTTCGTTGATAACATCTCTATGTCTATCGCGGTCTTGAATGATGATTCTTAGCTGGTCTATCGATTTGCCGTTTGCTAAGGCTACGGCCTGTAAGTTTTGTTCGAGTGGGGCGTCAAGGTCGACCTTGCCTGCAGCACGGGGACCTACTGCGATTTTATCCATATACATATCTGGGGCATGAAGCAGGCAGCCAGAAGGGGCACCGGCAATGACGGCGATTGAATTGCCCTGGCCGTTGGATATCAAATTCGTGCCATCAAGGGGATCGACGGCAATATCAATTGAGGGACCGGTCCCTGTTCCTACCTTTTCCCCAATATAAAGCATCGGAGCCTCATCTAGTTCTCCCTCGCCAATGACAATCTTTCCATTCATATTCATTTTGTTCAGCTGTTCCCTCATCGCGCGGGTGCTGGCACCGTCTGCTTCGTTCTTTTCTCCTTTACCCACCCATGGATAAGCGGCTAATGCAGCTCTCTCCGTAACATTAATAAAATCCAATAACAGTGATTTCATTTTTCCACCTCATTCTGGATATTCACGGACACAGTTTTATAAAAGAATCTTAATTAATATTCTGAATACAAGAGAGGGTTTTGTCAATCGTTTATTTTCGTTTGTTATTATTTATTTTCATTTATTTTCATATGAAAAGTTATAATAGGGACGTTACCGGGGGAGCGGATAAGAAAAAGGATGTTAAAGCCGTATAGATGGTTATCACCATACGTCTAAAACATCCTTTTAAAATTATTCAGCTATCTCTAACTGTATATTGCTGGAACTGAAAAAGTCATGCATTTCCTCAGAAACTGGCTGGTCTGTGATAAAAACATCAAGGTCATCTGGACGTGCGAATGTCGCGATGGAGCTTTTGTTCAGCTTGCTGTGGTCCAGCAGGGCGATTACTTTGTTGGAAGCAGAAACCATGATTCTTTTCAGCTCTACTTCGTACAGGCTGAAATCCGAAAGCCCATCCTTGGTATTGAAGGCATAAGCAGAAGTGAAAAGGATATCGATATTAATTTTTCGCAACAGCTCCTCACCTAGAAGACCTTCAACCGAGTTGGAAGCATTGCGGACAATTCCACCTATAATGATTACAGTTAAATAAGGATTTTCTTTGAGCATTGCAGCAGTGGAGATGCCGCTTGTCACAACCGTAAGCCTCATTTTTGTTTCACTTAGGTATCTGGCAAGCTCAAAGCACGTAGTACTTGCGTCGAGAAGGATACATTGCCCCTCCTGAATGAATTCGAAAGCCTTGCTGCCAATTCGCTGCTTTTCTGAACGGAATTTCTTTTCGCGGATTTCGTATTTCTTATCGATTAAATCGGAATCCTCTTCTCTTTTCATCGCGCCGCCATGAGTCCGGATCAGCAGGCCTTGCTTTTCCATATGATTTAAATCGGAGCGAATGGTAGCAGCAGAAGTATTAAGCGTATCCGTCAATTCATTGACAGTCACGATCTCTTTCTCTGCAAGGATTTCTAGAATTTTATTTCTGCGTTGATCAGCGAACATAATTTCATCCTTTCATCTATGTAAACTATTTATGGTAATTGCTCTGCAATAATTTAATATGCCATCTATATTATATCGGAAAGAAAGAGAAAAGAATTCATTATTTAAATATTTCTTGTTATTTTTTTTGTGAACGTTCAAAGAATGCTTTCATTTTCATTTGATTCAGTTTGTAATTGACAATTATCGAAAGCAAGGAATAAGATAATGGTAAATTTACAATTTGATTCACGAGAATGATAGAAAGCAGGTGGGATAATGAAAAAAGTGTACATAGGAACCAATTGGAAGATGCATAAGACCATTGAGCAGGGGAGGCAATATTGTCGTGAATTGAAGGAAATTGCACAATGGTTGGATGATAGAATCCAGCTATTTATCATCCCGCCATATACTTCCTTATCCTCATTGAGGGATGAAGTTGAAGCCCCGATTCTTTTAGGCGCCCAGAATATGCATTGGGAGGAAGAGGGGGCGTTCACCGGTGAAATTTCTCCTCTTATGCTAAAAGAAATCGGGGTTGACCTGGTTGAGTTGGGCCATTCTGAAAGGCGAGCCTACTATAATGAAAATGACCAGGATTTGAATAAAAAGGTACGTGCTGCGCTGGCAAACGGGATGAAGCCCTTGCTATGCATCGGCGAAGAGCTGGCGGACAAGGAGCAGGGAATCAGTGCGGAATCACTTTCGATTCAGCTGAAAATTGGCCTGAAGGATATTTCTCGAAAGCAAGTGAAAGATGTTCTCGTTGCCTATGAACCAGTTTGGGCGATTGGAGCTGGCGGTATGGAGGCTCCGGCTGATTATGTACATAAAATGCATGACCATATTCGAAAGGTATTGGCAGAGCTTTTTGGAGCAGCCGGGGAAGAAGTGCCGATTTTATTTGGCGGCAGTGTGAATATAGGGAATGCCATCGATTATTTGGAATCCGACAATGTGGATGGTTTGTTCATTGGACGGTCTGCCTGGGATTTACAGAAATTCGAACCAATCCTTAAGGCAGTGGAAGAGCTTATTCAGGAAAAATAGCAAAAAAGGTGCGGACTCATGTTGGTCCGCACCTTTTTTCATACATGTTGAAGGGTTACGCATGGATACAATCTGAATCCTGCCTGGAGGCTTCCCTCATAATCCTTTTTACGATTTTGATCGCCGTGTCATTCGATCCTGTCAGACCGCCTTTCCCTACAACAAGCAGTCCGTGGTATTTGCCTCCGATGATTCTTCCAAGATCTGCTTGTGGGATGACATAATCGATCAGTTCGATTCCTTTTGCTCCTAAAACCTGAAGAACATTGACCATAGTGTCACCGCCGGTCATGTAGATTCCCCGGATATCTCCTAGTTCCTTGCTTAACAATTTCGAGACGATTTTTCCAAGCCCCTGGTTAATATTTGCTGCCCCCTGGCCTGGAAGAAGCCCTAGTTCATTTTCTTTTTCAGCTAAATTCATCACTTCACCCGTTAGGCAAGTCTCGAGTAAGATTACGTTCGGTCTTCGCGTCTCCAAAGTTTTCTTTGTTTCCTTCACGGCACGCTCTACTTCATAAGGAGCAAATTTATTCGTATCAATCAGGTCTGTTGCAGAGACGGGAACTTTACACGCCCACCCAAACTCTGTCAGCGCTTTCATTTGGACCCTGGTCACGGGGGTGGCGCTGCCAGCTACCACTAAAACAGTGCCATTCAGCTGTTGCTCTGAAACAATCTGTGGGGAGCTTTCCGCCATTTTCCTGCTGAAGCCTCTGCCAGCTGCAAGTTTTTCTGTGAACGGGCCAGGGTCTACCGCTAACACCTTCCACTGCAATTCTGCGACTGCTTCTGCAATTGATTCCACATCTTCAACTGTGATAGCGTCGGCAACAATATATTTGGCTCCGCTATCTTTCGCTTTCTGGAGACTTTGGATCAATGCATCTTTCCCTGCAAGCAATGAACTTAATGGGATTGATTCAATCTTGTTGCTTGTTTGCCTGGACAACAGTGTAGGAACATGGGATTCAGTAACCGGGGTCCTGACATCGGTGGCAACAGAGGTTTTGGATAACGCCAGCCCATCGATAATCGAATAGCCGCCGACTACAATCCGCCGCGATTGAGGCATGGCCGGGACAATCACAGCCACTGTGTCCGGATCGAGTTCTTCCAGCATGGCATCAATTTCATACCCGATGCCGCCTCTCAAAGTAGTATCGATTCTTTTGGAAAAATAAGTTACACCCTGCAGCTTTAAAGCAGCCACTGCCGATTTTACTTTTTGCTGCGCAGTTTCTTTAGCTAAAGCTCTGCTGTCACTGCTCAGGACAATAGCATGGTAGTCCTGGTCGGTATCAAGCGATCCTTCATCAAAAAAAGCAGCGGCTGAAATGCCGGCTTTTGCCAATAAAACCCCAACCGTGGTAGCTCCGGTCAAGTCATCTGCTACAATTCCCAATTTGCACATTACGTTTTCTTCACCTACTTATCTAATAGTCAAACAGGAAAGATCAAAAATCTTTCCTGTTCGAAGGGATTATAGTTGCGCAGTTAATGCGTTTTGCTTCATCTTCCAGTAATCAATGGCCACAAGTGTTGCTTCAATCATACTGACCGAACCGGCTACACCTTTTCCAGCAATATCAAAGGCTGTTCCATGGTCGACAGAGCTTCTCATGAAAGGCAAACCCCATGTGATGGTGATGGAACGTTCGAAATCATATGTTTTGCAGGCAATGTGACCTTGGTCATGATATAGAGATAGAATCGCATCATAATTTCCTTTTAACCCAAGGTAAAAAACAGAATCTGCTGGAACCGGGCCAACTGCATTAATGCCAGCTTCCTGGGCAGCCTGGACAGCGGGAATTAGATTTGTTGCTTCCTCCGTACCGAAAAGGCCGTTGTCAGAAGCATGAGGATTCAGGGCTGCCACAGCAATCTTTGGATTATTGAGGCCAATGCCATTCATTTCATTCTGGATTTGCTTCACACAATCTAGTACTCTCTCTTTCGTAGCGTAGTCACAAGCTTCCTTCAAAGCTTTATGGCGGCTGACAAAGAATACTTTTAAATTATGGCAGTTGAACATTGTCAACGCATAATCAGAATTCGTCAATTCTCCATAGATTTCTGTGTGGCCAGGCTGCGGGCAGCCTGCCAATTTGATTGCTTCTTTATGGATAGGTGCAGTAGCAACAACATCAATCTCATTATTCAATCCCAAATCAATTGATTTTTTTACATAATCATAAGACATTTGTCCAGCAAGCTTCTGGACCTTGCCATATACAATACTGTCACAGTCATAATCGGCCGTTTCCAGGACATCGATGGTTCCGTATTGAAATTTCCCCTCAGCAGTCTTACTGATCTTATTAATCTCAAAATCACAGTTTTTGATTTCCATAGCCCTCTTAATAATATCAATCGAACCAATCAGGAAAGGTTTGCTCTCTTCATATACCTTCTCCTGCATAATCGTGTCCACTGTAATCTCAGGACCAATCCCAGCTGGATCCCCAATCGTAATCGCCACAACAGGCTTCTTCACATTAGTCATTTTATTCTCTCCTCTTTGTGTATTTAAAATCTCTAAAAGACTTAATTATTTGTAATTCATCTTATTGTCATTTTCGTTATTTGTCAATTGATGTTTAATTCAATGTAACAAAAAAGCGTTTAAACAAAAACGAAAGTATTATTATTAAAACATCTTAAAAAAGTTAATTATTTCACAGGATTAGTATCTATTTCAAACGAATATCCTTTCGTTAACTTTCGTTCGTTTAAAAAGTAATTGACTAAATCGAAAATAAATGAAAAAATAAGAAACAACAAAACGAAAGAAAATGATAAAAAGGAGAGATTCAAAGTGAAAATTGGAATCGGTTGTGACCATAATGCTTTTTCCATGAAGGAAGAAGTAAAAGCTTATATTCAGGAACTTGGCCATGAAGTTGTTGATTATGGCTGCTATTCAGAAGCTGAAGTAGATTATCCAGGTGTTGCTTTTAATGTAGCTTCAAATATTGCGGATGGTAACCTGGAGAGGGGAATCCTCATTTGCGGCACCGGCATTGGCATGTCGATTGCAGCGAACAAGGTTCCCAATATCCGTTCTGCCCAGTGTCATGATGTGTACTCTGCAGAACGTGCTCAGCTAAGCAATAATGCACAAATCATTACCATGGGTGCAAAAGTGATTGGCGTTGAAGTAGCAAAGAAAGTGGCGGAAGCCTATCTTAATGTATCTTTCCAGGGTGGCAACTCTGCGCGGAAGATCCAGCAGATCATGGACAAAGAAAAAGAATACCTTCTTGGCTGCTAATCCGAATTTTAAAAGTACCCTGTGAAAGGCGAAATTTCATAGGGTACTTTCTATTAAACTGCGAAATTATGATTCCATCAGCATCCGCAGGATTTTCGCCTGATCAGTGACGTTGGGATTTGTATGTGTTTCGAGTAAAGCGGGTTATTAATCTTATTCATTAAAACATCAAAGGCTGTTCGGCCGATTGTTTCTGCGGATATACTGACTGTCGTGATCGGCGGGTTGGTGATGCTTGCTCCTGCAAAGTCTCCGAACCCTACCAGTGCAATGTCTTCGGGGCATTTAAGCGATAGCTCATTTATTCCCTGCATTGCGCCGATTGTCATTAAATCACTTAATACGAACAGCGCTGTTATTTGCTTTTCTTTCGTCAGTAATTTTTTGGTGGCGTTAAGACCATTATTGACTGTAGCGTAACCAACTTCGAGATAATCCTCATTAAAAGGTACATTGAATTCCTTAAGTGCAGCTTTGTACCCATTGATTCTTTCGATTGTTGGCGTAATGTTTGTCCTTGATAAAATCAGGCCGATATCCCTGTGGCCATGTTGCAGCAAATGGATTGTCGCATCATACCCTGCCTGGAAGTCATCTGCCGTAACCCTTGGCAGTTCAGGGAATTTGGGATCATAACGAATTACCTGAATGATGGGAGTATCCAACTGGATTTCGTTTTTTAAATAGCCAAGGTCCATTTTCGTAGGGGTAAGAATGATTCCATCCACAACATGGGAGCTTAGCAGTTTGATAGAATCCTTCTCGTAATCCTGGTCTTCGCTGGTGTTTACAAACAGCAGGCGATAGTCCAACTCGCGGGCGCGGCTGCCGACGCCATTCATAATTCCAGTTACATACGTATCGGGAAAGCTGGACACGATCAACCCTGCCGTTTTGGTAATCGGGCTGCGAAGGCTTTTGGCTCTAGTATCGGGTATATAATTGTATTTTTGTATGATTTCAGTGATTAACTTACGCTTATCTTCACCAATGTTCTTTGTTCCGTTTATTACGTGGGACACAGTCGCAATGGAAACGCCTGCTTCTTGCGCGATATCCTTCATCCTTACTTTCATATTATTCACCCTAAGTTAAACGATTTTCTTCGTATTCGTACCTTATTGTAATCTTTGCCAGTAAAAAATACAACGCTTACATTTTAGAAAATTTTAAATATAAAAATAGTTGTTGATTTAAAAGAGTCATTTTGTTATATTTTACTTGAAAGTGCATAAACTGAAAGAAAGTGAAAGAAATTGAAAGTATTTGAAATTTCAAAAAATGTATTTACAAGCAATAATCCCAGTTGGTATACTTGTCTTACAAAGTTTGGTAAAACGATTTACTAATTTAACCACTGGTTTCAAAACAAGATAAGCTAGACTGTGCACCTAAGTTTCGCACTATTCTGATAAAAGTTTTCTTTAAGCTGATAGTGCTCCTCATTTTATGAAAGAAATGAAAGCGATTACTAAATTACGCCAGGACAGGGGAGGTACAAACTTGAAAGCAGCTTTGTTCGATGAAATCAAACATATGTCATTAGTCGAAAAAGAGATTCCTGAAATTAAAAATCATGAAGTGCTGATTCGGGTTGTGACAGCAGGGATTTGTGGTTCTGAGGTTCATGCCTATATCGGAACTCATCCGTTCAGGAAACCGCCAAGTATTTTAGGTCATGAAATTATCGGCAATATTGTTGAAATAGGAGACAAGGTAGCAAACCTTCAGGCAGGCGATCTGGTGACGGTTGAGCCGCATGTTGGCTGCGGAGAATGCAGACCTTGTTCAGAAGGAAGATACAATCTTTGCAAAGATAAAACCGTCCTTGGCACACAAAAATGGGACGGTGGATTTGCGGAATATATGACAGCTCCTGAACAGGCAGTATATAAGCTGCCGAACTCTCTTTCACCGCATCTGGCTGTCCTGACAGAACCTTTAGCAGTTGGTGTCCATGCTGTAAATGTCGCGGGTGTAAAGGAAGGCGATAAAGTTGCCATTCTTGGCTCTGGGCCAATTGGACTGCTGACAGCGGTTGCCGCTCATTATAAAGGAGCGGAAACGATTTGCTTGACGGATGCAGTTGACAGCAATCTTGAACTCGGAAAAAAATTATGCGCCACACATGGCGTCAATGTAAGGGAACAATCACTGAAAGAATATACAGCCGAGCATATTGGTGAGTTTGACCATGTTTTTATCACCTTCGGCCATCCATCAGTTATAGAAGATGCTTTTAACGTCGTCAAACGAAAAGGGAAGATTATCTCCATCGCATTATTTGAAGAAAAAGTGCCGATTGATCTGAATAAGGTGATGATTTCTGAAGTCCAGATATTCGGTTCTTCCATGTATGTGAAGGAAGACTTCGACACAGCGATTGAAATGATTACTAGCCGGAAATACAGCCTCGAGTCACTCGTTACTCATCGTTTTCCGTTTGATGAAATTAATACGGCCATGGAAACAGCGCTAAATAGAAAAGGATCACCAATCAAGATTGTCGTTGATTTACCACTATAATCATCTTTTTTAAAATGTAGATATGTATATGAAAATACGTATCTATTTTTAATAAAAACAATAGTTCAAGGGGGAAGTTATATGAAAAAAGCTAGGAAACTCATGTTCATTGCATTAATTTCATTCCTGATGATCACTTTAGCAGCTTGTGGCGGTACAAAAGAAGCGAGCACTGGCAAAGCCAGCGGCGGCTCCAAGGATGGGAAGATCACGATTAAATTTGCCCACAGTGCAGTAGAGGCAAACTCTCGACACAAGGCGGCGCTTAAGTTCAAAGAACTAGTAGAAGAAAAATCAGATGGGCAAATCACTGTTCAAATTTTTCCGAACGAAGTGCTCGGAAGTGAGCCTCAAATGGTAGAAGCGGTAGCTTTCAACGATATCCAGATGGTAGCTGCAAGTACGTTTGCACAGTATGAGCCAAAGGTAGACGCATTTGGTTTGCCGTTCCTGTTTGAAACGAATGAAGATGCATGGGCTGCAATCGATGGCCCGATCGGACAAGAGGTCCATGAGTCCCTTCTTAAAGATAACTTGCGAGTCCTTGGACATCTTGAAAATGGATTCAGAAACATTACAACTAGTAAAAAAGCGATTAAAACGGTAGATGATTTGAAAGGCTTGAAAATCAGGACGCCAGAACAGCCTGTCCTGGTCAGCATCTTTAAAACTTTAGGAGCGAATCCTACTCCGATGGCTTTTGGTGAGCTTTATATGGCTCTGCAGCAAGGTACAGTTGATGGCCAGGAAAACCCAATTTCCAACATCCATGCAAGTAAGTTTTATGAAGTCCAGAAGCACTTAACATTAACAGGACATTCTTATAGTGCAACAACTATGGCGATCAGCGATAAGTTCTGGAAGACACTTACGAAAGAACAGCAGGAAATCATCCAGTCCAGTGCAACGGAAACATCTAAATTCCACCGTGAAATGGTAATGGATCAGGAAGCAGATCTTTTAGAAGACCTGAAGAAGCAAGGTATGGAAGTATTCACTCCAGATAAAGCTGCGTTCAGGGAAGCATCTATGGATGTGTACAAAGAGTATGAAAAAGTGTACGGCAAAGACCTGATCGATCGCCTGCTTGAAGCATCAAAGCAGTAGTTTAATTGAAAGCAGAATCTATCCTAATATGAACCTTAGGTGGGTTCTGCTTTTACCTTATGGTCATGAGGGATTTACCGTTTTCACGGATTGAAATGAGGGGGAAGAACATGAAGGTGTTGAGGTGGCTGGATGATAATTTAGAAGCCTTTTTACTTGTAGTATTAAGCATCCTGACTGTAGTGGTTATTTTCATTCAGGTATTCATGAGATATGTGCTGGGGTCATCCCTGGTATGGTCTGAGGAACTGGCACGATATGCTTTTATCTGGCTGGTTTATATTGGAGTAAGCTATGGAGTGAAGAGAAGGGCCCATATCAGTGTTGATGCATTGTCAATGGTGCTGAACAGGACGGGGAAATTTGTCCTTGAGTTTTTGGCGAATATTGCTTTTCTTGCCTTTGCGGTCATTCTTACTTACTTCGGATACATGGTTGCAATTGAAGTAACACGATTGTCACCGGCAATGGAGATTCCTTTGATGTGGGTATATCTAGCGCCTACTGTCGGCTTTTTCTTAACGACAATCCGGATCATTCAGCGAATGTCACTTCAAATTAAAACGTATAGGATTGGGGAGTAGGTGATCGTATGACTGCGCTAATTTTATTTGGAAGTTTCATATTCTTTCTCTTGCTGACAGTTCCGATAGGCATATCCCTTGGTCTGGCGACTCTGACCACGATCCTGATGGCTGATGTGACTTCAGTTGAATACCTTGCACAGAGCCTTGTAGCCTCAACGGATTCCTTTCCATTAATGGCAGTTCCGTTCTTTATTTTAGCTGGAGAGATTATGGGGAAAGGCGGGATCTCACAGCGCCTCTTTAAATTGGCTAACGTTTTTGTCGGGAATTTTACTGGAGGCTTTGCGATGGCGGCCGTCCTGACTTGTATGTTTTTTGCCGCAATTTCCGGTTCAGGTCCGGCTACGGTTGCAGCAGTAGGGGGAATCATGATCCCTGCCATGGTCGGCTATGGTTATGACAAGAAATTTGCTACGGCGGTTGTTGTTTCAGCGGGTGCTTTAGGAATTATCATTCCGCCAAGTATTCCAATGGTTGTATACGGTGTTTCAGGAAGTGTTTCAATCGGTGACATGTTCCTTGCCGGAATCCTGCCAGGAGTTTTCATCGGTTTATGCATGATGGTATGGAGTTATATTCATTCCAAAAAGAACAATTATAAAGGAACTGGAGAAAAATTCACGCTGAAAAATGCCTTGGCTGGCATCAATGAAGCCAAGTGGGCGATTTTGATCCCGATTATCATTTTAGGCGGGATTTATGGCGGGATCTTCACGCCAACTGAAGCAGCTGTTATCGCAGTAGTTTATGCGGTGATTATCAGCTTGTTTGTTTACAAGGAAATCAAACTGAAGGACTTCCCGAATGTCATCAAGGATGCGGCCCTTACTTCAGCGACGATTCTGATCATTATTGGTACAGCAAACGCGTTTGGAAAGATTTTAACACTCGAACAAATTCCTTCAATGGTTGCAGACTTACTGTTGAGTATTTCTTCAAACCCATTGGTCATTATGCTGTTGATCAACATTCTGCTCCTGTTTGTGGGAATGTTCATGGATACGACGGCTGCGATTATTATCCTGACACCAATTTTGCTTCCGATTGCTTTGAACATTGGCGTAAACCCTGTGCACTTTGGAATCATCATGATTGTTAACCTGGCGATCGGATTCATCACGCCGCCAGTTGGAGTCAATCTATTTGTCGGATCAGGGATTTCAGGATTGTCTGTTGGAGTCTTATCTCGGGCGATTATTCCATTCCTTATTTCGATGCTGATCAGCTTGACTGTCATTGTCGTGCTGCCAGAGCTATCACTATTTTTACTTGATTTCTTTGGAGAATAAGTTGAAGTTTAAGAACACGCTTGTACGTAGTAGAGGGGTGTTCTAATTTCATAGGTATACTTAGCATACAAGTAGACAACTAATTTATTTTTAACCAGGTGCAGCTTAGATTGAAGAAGTTGTATGGATTTACTTTGGTGGCAAGTAGACAAATGTTTGTATTGGATTGCGGTCACTTAGGATACAAGCAGACAAATGGTATATGAGCAATCTCATTAGAAATTTTTATAAGAGGTGAAAGAGATGAAGAATATCAGTGTTGAAGAATTAAAGCAAAAGGCGATCGAGCTCAGACAAACAGCGGTGACGATGGTGCATAAAGCCCAATCCGGTCATCCAGGCGGCTCTCTCTCAGCGGCCGATATCGTGGCAGCACTTTACTTCAGGGAGATGAATATTGATCCACAGAACCCGACATGGGCAGACCGCGACAGATTTGTGTTGTCAAAAGGCCATGTTTGTCCGATTCAATATTCCGCGCTGGCGCTTCTCGGATATGTACCTTATGAGACGGTTTATACATTAAGGCAATACGGTTCTCCTTTTCAGGGGCATCCAGACATGAAAAAGTGCCCCGGAGTCGATATTTCAACTGGTTCTCTTGGACAGGGGCTGTCATGTGCGGTCGGAATGGCTGTTGGCGGAAAAAGAGATGAAAAAGCATATCGCGTCTTCGCTATGGTAGGAGACGGAGAATGCCAGGAAGGTCAGATTTGGGAAGCTGCCCAGAGCGCTGTCAAATACCAGCTGGATAATCTTGTTGTTTTTGTCGATGATAATGGGCTGCAAATTGATGGGACAACAGATGAAATCATGCCGAATCTGGATCTGGAACAGAAGTTCAAAGCATTCGGCTTTGAAACGAAAAGAATTAACGGTCATTCAATGGAAGAAATCGTCGAGACACTCGATGGAATAAGAGATTCAAAGAATGGCAAACCAAAATGCATTGTGTGCGACACGGTAAAAGGAAAAGGCGTTTCGTTCATGGAGAATGTGGTTGAATGGCATGGGACTGCTCCTAATGATGAACAGTACAATCAAGCAATGCAAGAATTAGCTGGGGGGTTGAAATAATGAGTTTATTAGAGAAAGATCTCACTGTTAAAAAGGCTACTCGTGATGCCTTTGGCGATGAAATCCTGGAATTAGGCAAGAAGAATAAAGATATCTATGTTGTGGATATCGACATCGGAAAGTCATGCAAAACGACGAAGTTTGCGAATGAATTACCGAATCAGCATATCAATGTCGGGATTGCGGAACAGAATGGCGCCGGGATGGCTGCTGGACTTGCGACTACTGGAAAGATTCCTTTTATCAGTACGTATGCGGTATTTGGATCCTTAAGAATGGCGGAGCAGATAAGGCAGGAGGCTTGTTATCCGAACCTGAATGTCAAGATTGCATGTTCACACGGCGGACTGACTCCAGCGAATGATGGCGGCAGCCACCAGGCAATCGAGGATATGGGGGTCTACCGCACCATCCCTAATATGACCGTAATCATGGGTGCTGACTATCACTCTACTAGAAAACTCGTTGCACAAGCCGCTGAAATATACGGGCCCGTTTATCTTCGTTTTACAAGAGATGCTGTTCCGGTCATTTATGACGAAAACGAAGAGTTCACAATCGGCAAAGCAAAGCAGATAAAAGACGGAAACGATGTTGTCATTATCGCAAACGGAGATACTGTCTCGCTTGCAATCGAAGCAACGAAGGAATTGGAGAAAGAGGGGGTCTCCGTCAAATTGCTTGATATGCATACGATCAAGCCGATTGATCGCGATGCCGTCGTTGATTGCCTGAATGTCGGAAAAATCATCACAGTAGAAGACCATAACATTTTAAATGGCCTTGGAAGCGCAGTTTGTGAAATCGTGGCTGAAGAGGGCCGCGGGAAAGTCCGCAGAGTTGGAGTCCAAGACCAATTCGGCCAGTCGGCTCCTTATGAAAAGCTTCTGGAGTTAAATGGAATCACTGTTAACGAAATCGTAAAAATCGCAAAAGAATTAGTCGGACAGGAGTGAATAGGATGTTTGAATTAAATGATAGAGTTGCAATTGTAACAGGCAGCGGGTCGGAAAGAGGGATTGGCCGAACAATCGCTTTGACGCTCGCAAAGCAGGGAGCTGCGGTTGTTGTCGCAGATTTGAACTCGGATGGAATCCAGAGCACAGTGAATGCAATCACCGAAGCCGGTGGAAAGGCATTGGGCGTGGAGCTAAATGTAACTAGCAAAGAATCCGTTGATGCCATGGTGGAAAAAGTACTTGGAGAGTATGGCAGAATAGATATTCTTATCAACAATGCAGGGATTTCTCAAAAAGTGACTGTTGAGGATATGACAGTCGAGGATATGGCCAGGGTTTTTAACGTAAACATGTTTGGATTGTTCCTGTGCACTCAAGCAGTTTTGGAGCCAATGAAGAAGCAAAAGTTTGGACGGATTGTCAGCCTTTCTTCTGTATCGGCTAAAAGAGGCGGGGGAGTATTCGGCGGAGCTCATTATTCAGCATCTAAAGCGGCTGTGCTGGGATTCTCCAAAAACCTGGCCCGCGAAGTGGCGCTTTATGGAATTACAGTTAACTGTGTAGCGCCAGGACTTGTTAATACAGATATTTGGAAGTCGCTTCCGGAGGATGCTGCAAAGGGCGTTATTGCAGGGATCCCGATGGGCAGACCTGGTGAAACAGAGGAGGTTGCATCAACGATTGCCTTCCTTGCATCAGAGGAAGCATCTTATATTACCGGCGAAGAAATTGACATAAATGGCGGCTCGCACATGGATTAATTTTTCCAACAGATACAGGCATCCCAATCGCGGCTGCCTGTATTATTTATGTGAAGACGGTTGTTGTAATGCTGGTAAAAATATATAATTTGGTTAATTCTTTGATTATTTTTGAAAGAAGTGATTTCAATTAAATTCAACCCAGTTTCCAGCAAGAAATTATATATCCAAATATATAATCAAATCCTTGAGCAGATTCAGTCAGGTACATTTGAAATAGGGGATAAGCTGCCAGCTGAACGAGAGCTGTGCGAGCAGTTTGGCGTCAGCCGGGCGCCCATCAGGCAGGCCCTCAGTGCCTTGGAGATGAATGGGATCATATTCACTCGCCAGGGAGAAGGCATCTTTGTTAAAAACACTCAGGTCGCCAGCGAAAGAACCCAATCCACTATGTTCCTTGAATCCGTTTCTCCTGAAGATATCGTCGAAACCCGGAAGAACTTTGAGCCGATGATGATCAAGTATGCTGCCAGGAGAGCGACAGAAGAAGATATCGAGAGGCTGCGTTCGACTATCGAACAAATGCAGGCAGAAACCGAAGCAGGCATATACGTCCCGGAAACAGATGAAAAGCTTCACAACGAAATAGCCAAAGCTTCACGCAACGAATTGTTCATTCAATTCATGTCCGCCATCCACGACGCCATGAAGCAGCAGGAAATGTGGCGATTCATCCGGGACCGCACCGTAACCCGGCCAGATTACCGAGAAACCAACTTCACCGAGCACAAGCTCCTGATTCAAGCTATCGAAGACCACGATGAAGAAGAATCCGTCAGACTCATGAAATTCCATATGCAGAACTTAGATGATATGTATTGGAAAGAGTAGGTGGAACATGGGGACGGTTCTCGCGTTCCAAGTGGAACGCAAGAACCGTCTCCATGTTCCAAAAGCCAGGCACCATCCACAAAGTGAACTGTACCCCGTCAAGTAGACAATCGAAATAATAAAAATGATTTAAGCGGCGTTAGCTCTATATTCTATAGGGCTAAGGCCGTTTAATCGTTTTTGATATCTATCGTGATTATAAAAATGTATGTATTCATCTATTGC